>NZ_JBSICH010000039.1:0-102047 GCF_053613315.1 Streptomyces sp. JK94
GGAACGACGTAGGCGACGAGGGTTTTGTCGCCGGGGTGGTCTTCGCGGACGATGACGGTGTTGTGGCGGATGTGGGGGTGTTGTTGGAGGGTGGCGCGGGTTTCGGCGGGTTCGATGCGGAAGCCGCGGATTTTGGTTTGTTCGTCGGTGCGGCCGAGGTATTCGATGGTGCCGTCGGGGTTCCAGCGGCCGAGGTCGCCGGTGCGGTACATGCGGGTGCCGGGTCGGTGGGGGTTGGCGATGAAGCGTTCGGCGGTGAGGGCGGGTCGGTGGAGGTAGCCGTGGGCGAGGCCGGGTCCTGCCATGTGGATGTCGCCGGGGACGCCGATGGGGACGGGGTTGAGGTGGGGGTCGAGGATGTAGACGGTTTTGTTGTGGAGGGGGCGTCCGACGGGGATGGTGGGGCGGTGGGTGTCGGTGGGGGTGATGGGGTGGGTGAGGGTGAAGATGGTGTTCTCGACGGGGGAGTAGCCGTTGAGGAGGTGGAGGTGGGGTTGGTGGGTGAGGAGTTGGCGGGTGTGGGTGGGGGAGGCGGGTTCGCCGCCGGTGAGGATGTGGGTGAGGGAGGTGAGGGAGGTGAGGGCTTGGGGGTGTTCGTCGATGAGGTGGTTGAGGAGGCTGGCGGAGAAGTGTGCGGTGGTGACGGGGTGTTCGGTGAGCAGTTGGGCGATGACGGTGGGATCGGTGGTGTGACCGGGGTGCAGGACGCACGTCGCCCCGTGCAGCAACGGACCGAAGAGTTCCAGGGCGAAGGCGTCCCAGGCGACCGGTGAGCACTGGAGCCAGACCTGTCCGGGGCCGAAGTCGGTGAAGGTCTGTCCCATCAGGGTCGTGGTCAGGGCCTTGTGAGGGGTGACGACGCCCTTGGGCTCGCCCGTCGAACCCGACGTGAACATCACGCAGGCGACGTCTTCGGGGAAGACGGACACCGGGGGCGCGGTGTCGGGGCGGTGCGACACGGCTGGGTCGTCCACGCGCACGCTGTCGGGGAAGAGCTCGCTCCCGGCGGAGACGACATGCTGGACGCGCCCGCCGGCGCACAGACCGGTCAGTCGCGCCCGTGGCAGGCGGGGGTCCAGCATGGTGTACGCGGCACCCGTCCTGAGCACGGCCAGGACCGCGACCACCAGGGAGAGATCCCGTTCGAGCAGCACGCCGACGACCTGACCCGGTCGTACACCTCGGGCGATGAGGTGATGGGCCAGACGGTTGGCCTGCGCGTCCAGCGCGGCGTAGGTCATGTCCGCGTCCGGCGTGAGCAGCGCGGTCGCGTGCGGAGTGCGACGGGCCTGCGTCGCGACGACCTCGTGCAGGCAGGAACCCGCCCCGTCGTCGTCGCCGCCGTTCCAGGCGCCCAGGATCGCCGTCCGCTGCTCGGGGGCGATCAGGTCGGCCCGGGAGAGGCTGACGTCCGGGCGGGCGGCGAACGCGGACAAGGCTCGTGCCAGCAGTGCCGCGACCCGTTCGGCGGTGGTGCGGTCGAACAGGTCGGCCGCGTACGTGACGGTGCCCGCGATCCCTTCGGCGGCGGTCTCGGTCAGGTCGAAGGTGAGATCGAACTTCGCCGCGTCGAGGGGGACCACGCGGTGCTCGGCGCGCAGCCCGCCGAACTCCGCGGTGACCGACGGGGTGTTCTGCAGCACGAGCATGATCTGGAACAGCGGGTGGCGGGAGAGCGACCTCGGCGGGTCGACCTCCTGGACGAGCCGTTCGAAGGGGAGGTCCTGGTGGTCGTAGGCGACGAGGTCGGCGTCGCGCACCCGGGCCAGCAGTTCGCGGAAGGTGGGGTCGCCGCTGGTGTCCGTGCGCAGGACGAGGGTGTTGACGAAGAAGCCGACCAGGTCGTCGAGGGCTTCGTCGGTGCGCCCTGCGACCGGGGTGCCGAGGGCGATGTCGGTGCCCCCGCCGAGCCGGGTCAGCAGCGCCGCGAGCGCCGCGTGCAGCACCATGAACACGGTGCTGCCGGTGTCCCGGGCCAGGGACCGCAGCCGGTCGTGGGTCTCGCCGTCCACCGCGAACGGCACGGTGCCGCCGCGCGTGTCGCGCACCGCGGGCCGCGGGCGGTCGGCCGGCACGGTCGACTCCGCGGGCAGCCCCCGCAGAGCGGACCGCCAGTGCGCGGCCTGGGCGGCCAGCGCACTCCCCGGATCGTCCGGTGATCCCAGCGCCCGGTGGGACCAGAGCGCGTAGTCCGCGTACTGGACCGCCAGGTCCGGCAGGCCGGGGGCGCGACCCTCGGCCCGCACGTGGTAGGCGGTCGCCAGGTCGCGCAGCAGCGGCGCCGTGGACCAGCCGTCGGCGGCGATGTGGTGGAGCGTGATCAGCAAGGCGTGGTCCTCGGCCCCGACGCGCAGCAGATGCGCCCGCAGCGGGATCTCCTCCGTCAACCGGATCGGCGCCGACGCCAGCTCGCGCACCATCGCGTCGAGGCCCGCCGCCGCCACGTCGGCGACCGTCCACGGCACGTCGGCACCGTCGAGGACCCGCTGTACGGCGACGTCGCCAACGACCGGGAACACGGTGCGCAACACCTCGTGGCGCGCCACCACGTCGTTCATCGCGGCCCGCAGGGCCTCCTGGTCGAGCCGACCGCGAAGGCGTACCACCAGCGGGATGGTGTAGGCGGTTCCGCCCTCCACCTGGTCGAGGAACCACAGCCGCGCCTGCGCGAAGGACATCGGCGCCGGGTTCGGACGGTCACCCGCCACCAGAGCGGGGCCGGCCGCAGCGGCGCCTTCGACGTGGCGGGCCAGGGCGCGCGGGGTCCGGGCGGCGAAGACGTCGGCGATCCGCAGGTCCACCCCGAGGGCTCCGCGCACCTTGCTCATCAAGGTCGCCACGTGCAGCGAATGGCCGCCCAGGGCCAGGAAGTCGTCCTCTACGCCGACGGACGCGACGCCGAGGACCCGGGCGAACAGCGCGCACAGGGTCTCCTCGGCCTCGGTCTCCGCCAGGCCGCCCGCGCCCGTCGCCACCACCGGATCGGGCAGCGCGGCGCGGTCGAGCTTCCCGTTGGCCGTCAGCGGAAGGGCGTCCAGCCTCAACACCACGGACGGCACCAGGTGTTCGGGCAGCACCCCGGCCGCGTACGAGCGGACCTCGGCCGGCTCCAGGCGCCCCTCGGCCACGACGTAGGCCACCAGCCGCCGGTCGCCCGGCGCGGCCTCCCAAGCCTTGACCGCCGCTTGGCGCACGAGCGGGTGCGTCGTCAAGGCCGTCTGGACCTCGGCCGGCTCCACGCGGAAGCCCCGGATCTTGACCTGGTCGTCCGCCCGGCCGAGGAACTCCAGCACTCCGTCGCGCGCCCGGCCCAGGTCTCCGGTGCGGTACATCCGGCTGCCGTCGTGTGCCGCCACGAACCGCTCGGCGGTCAGACCCGTCTGTCCGACGTAGCCGTGCGCCAGCCCCTGGCCGGACATGTAGATCTCGCCCGCCTCGCCGTCCGGGACGGGGCGGAGGTCGGGATCGAGCAGATGGACGAACTTGGCGCTGACCGCACGGCCGACCGGAATCGTGGCGTCGGTGGGGCGGATCCGGTGGGTGAGGGTGAAGATCGTGCTCTCGACGGGGGAGTACCCGTTGGTCAGCCGGATGCCGGGGCGGCGCTCCAGCAGCGCCCTGACATGGCGGGGCGATGCCGCCTCCCCGCCGGTCAGCACGTGGGTGACGCGGTCGAAGGTCTCCGGGCGCTCGTCCACGAGATGGTTGAGCAGGCTCGCCGACACGTGCACGGTGGTTACGTCGTGGCGCAGGACCAGCCGCGTGATCTCCGCGGGGTCGGTGGTGTCCCCGGACTGCAGGACACAGCGGGCTCCGTGCAGGAGCGGCGCGAAGAGTTCCAGGGCGAACGCGTCCCAGGAGACGGGGGAGCACTGCAACCACACCTCGTCGGCGCCGAAGTCGGCGTACGTCTGGCCGGTCAGCGTCACCGTCAGCGCCCGGTGCGGTGTGACGACGCCCTTGGGCCGGCCGGTGGAGCCGGAGGTGAACATCACGCACGCGCTGTCCTCCCCCGACACGCCGACGCGCGGTGGCGTCGACGGGCAGGAGGCGGCCGGTGCTCCGGCGCAATCGACCGTCGTCCACGGTCCGTCGTCGAACGGCCCGCCGGGGGCGGTGAGGACGACCTCCACCCCGGCGTCCTCGCACACCGACGCCAGCCGGTGGGACGGGAACCGCGGGTCGAGCATGGTGTAGGCGGCGCCGGTCTTCAGCACGGCGAGGACGCCGACGACGAGATCGATACCGCGGGGCAGGTGGACGCCGACCACGTCGCCGGGGCGTGCGCCCTCGGCGATGAGACGGTGGGCGAGCCGGTTGGCGCGCCGGTCCAGGTCCCCGTAGGCGATCCGGTCGGCGCCGGAGACCAGCGCCGTCCGATCGGGGGTTCGTCCGGCCTGGCACGCGAACAGTTCGTGCACGGTCCCCATGACGGGATCGACGTCACGCGGGATGTCCGTCCTCACGGCCTCCTGAGACCTGGTCACCGCACCTCACTCCTTGCCGTCTCGGTCGTCGGTCGTCTTCTGTGAGCGGTCAGTCGCGCAGCGCGGCGAGGCTCGCGGGCCTCAGGTCCGTCCAGTGGGTCTCGACGTACTCCAGGCACGCCGCCCGGTCGGTCGGTCCGTGCGCGACGGTCCAGCCGGAGGGCACGTCGATCGCGACGGGCCACAGAGAGTGCTGGCGCTCGTCGTTGACCAGGACGAGGAACTCCGTGTCGGTGGCGTCGAAGGGGTTGGTCATCGTGGGGCTCCTCAAGAGGCGGCGGGCAGGTGGGTGGAAGGGGCGGCCGGTGTGCGGGAGGCGGGGCCGTCGAGGAGGCGGGGGAGCGGCCGCGGCCCGCAGACCGCCTCGATGGCGGTGGCCACCGCCATCGCGTCGAACGTGCTGTCCGGCCCGAACACGGAGAGGCCGACGGGCAGCCCGCCGTACAGCCCGGTCGGGACGGTGACGTTCGGCAGGCCCGCCAGCGCGGGCAGGGTGGACGTGTTGCGGGCGCCCCGGTCCCCGGCGGCGTCGTCCAGTGGCCACGCCGGGTCGCTGGTCGGAGCGATGACGGCGGACGCCGAGGTCCGGGTCAGGGCGTCCCGGAGTACTCCCCGGGCCCACCGCCGGGTCCGGGCGCGCTGTCCGCGCGCCTCGCCCCGCCGGCTGTCACCGACCTCCAGGGCGCGGACGAACAGGTCCTGGCCGAACGGTGCGGGCCACGCCTCGTTGGCCTCGATCAGCTCGGCCAGGGTGGCGGGCGCCCCCCGCCGCCCGGCGAGGTACGTCTCCAGGCCCGGCCGGAACTCGGCGATGAGGGCGTCCAGGGCCGCGTTCAACATCTCGTCGTCCAGCGGCAGTTCGACGGGGATCACGATGGCCCCCGCGGCCGTGAGCGCGGTGGCGGCCCGGTCCAGGGCGTCGAGCGCGGCCGGGGCCATCCGCCGTCCCGGCCAGGCCGCCAGCCGAAGCCCGCCGAGGGGCGGGACGGCGGTGCCGCGCCCGCTGGTCAGCGCGGTGAGCACCGCCGCGGCGTCGGCGGTGGTCCCCGCGAGGACGCCCGGCGTGTCCAGAGCCGGCGAGACGGGGACGATCCCGCTCGACGGGAGGACGCCGAGGGCCGGTTTGACGCCGACGACCCCCGTGACCGAGGCGGGGCAGACGACGGAGCCGTCGGTTTCCGTCCCGATCGCGACGGGCGTCATCGAGGCGGCCACCGCGGCGGCCGACCCCGACGACGAGCCGGCCGGGCTGTGGTCGAGCGCGTGCGGGTTCCGCGTCTGCCCTCCGGCACCCGACCAGCCCTCGATGCCGCGGGTGCTCCGGAAGTCGCCCCACTCCGACAGGTTGCTCTTGCCCACCACCACCGCGCCGGCTGCCCGCAGCAGCGCGACCACGGTGGCGTCCGCCCGGGGCGGGGCTCCGGCGAGGAGCGGTGAGCCGGCCGCGGTCGCGAGCCCGGCCGTGTCGATGTTGTCCTTGATCAGGACGGGTACGCCTTCGAGCGGGCGCTCGGTACCCGCCGCGTACCGCCGGTCGCTGTCCTCGGCACCGGCCCGGGCCGTGGGATCGGCCGCGAACACCGCGTTGACCGACGGGTCGACCGAGGCGATCCTGGCGAGGCTCCGGTCCAGCAGATCGACCGCTCCCCCGCGGCGCCGGCGCAACTGCCCACGCAGCCGGTCGATCGAGGGCCAGGGGGTGGTGTGGTCAGTCAAGGCGGCTCTCCCGCAGAGTGTGCGACGACAGGAACACCGCGATGGACGTGGCGGCGACGGCGCCGTGCAGGGCCAGCGTCACCGCGAAACCGAGCGCGTCGACGGCTACCCCCATCGCCACGTTCCCGAGCGGTGGAGCGCTGAAGGACAGGAGCGACATGATCGCCATGACCCGGCCCCGCATCTCCGTGGCCGCACGGCGCTGGATCAACGACGTCAGCACCAGGCTCGCCAGCGCGGTGATCATTCCCATCAGCCCGTAGCAGGCGGCCGCCGGGACCACGGAGGAGACCTGGCCCAGCAGGGACAGGGTCAGGGCCTGGCCGGCCAGGCAGCCCACCAGGACCGCCGAGGCGCGGCGGCGCACCGGCAGGACGAGGCTGGTGAGGAAGGTGGCGGCGGCGCCGACGGTGAAGGCGGACAGGAGGACGCCCGCCCCGGTGGCGCCGCCCCCGATGTGCTCGGAGAGCAGGACGAGCCCGACGTTGACCGGTCCGGCCCCCGCCAGCTCCACCAGCCCCACCACGACCAGCAGCAGCCGCAGGTCCCGGTGCCGGACCGCGTACCGCCAGCCCTCGGTGACCCGGGTGACCAGCCGCGAGGAGTTCTGCGGAGCGGGTTCCACCGACTTCTTCGGGCGGCACACCGCCACGCCGACCGCCGACACCAGAAAACTCGCCGCGTTGACCGCGGCCACGGCCACCATCCCGCCGAGGCCGAGCAGCCACGCGCCGACGGGACCACCGGCCGCCTGGCCCGTGCGCAGCCCGATCAGGTACAGGGCGTTACCCCGCACGAGGTCGTCCGCAGGCAGCAGCAGGGGCCGCAGAGCGCCGCTCGCGGGCAGGAAGAACGCGCCCAGCAGCCCCAGCACCGCGGCGGTGACGGCCAGGACCGGCACCGACGCGCCGGTGACCGCCACGGTGACCGCCGCGACGGCCATCAACACCGCGCGGGCCAGGTCCGATGACACCATCACCCGGGCCGGGCCGTGCCGGTCGGCGACCGCGCCCGCACCGAGGAGCGCCATGACCCGGGGGACGCCGGCCAGGGCGAGCACCGCACCGGCGGTGGCGGGCCCGGCCGTGCCGACGACCGTCGACGCCAGCGCGATGGTCCAGGCCGCGTCTCCGATGCTGGAGAGGCCGGTGGCGCCGACGAACGACAGATAGCGGGGCGACAGCGGGCCCGGCCGTTCCGTGCTCGCCACCTCGGCGGACGTGTTCATCAATGAACTCCCAAGGGCTCCGCGGCCGGCTGCGGCAGCCCAGAGGGCGCCCACAGGTCCTCGGCGGACAGGGCCTGCGCGCGGTACTTGCCCAGTGCGCTGACGAGCAGCCTCATCTCCAGCGCCATGCACGTGACCAGGCGCCGCAGGCCGGCCCGCGGGTCCTCGTCCACGGCGAGCAGGGCCGCTCGGCCCAGACCCACCGCGTGCGCGCCCAGCGCGAGGCACTTCACCGCGCGGGTCCCCTCCCACATCCTGCCGGACACCAGCAGGCAGCCCGGCGGAGGTCCGACGCGGCGCAGGCACTCGGCGAGCGGGAGCCCGACGTGGTCGAGGAAGGCCCCGGGGGCCCAACCGGTCCCGGCCTCGGCGCCGTCCACGGTGACCGCGTCGGCGCCCGCCGCCCACGCCACCCGGGCGGCGTCGCCCACATCGCGGCCGGGCGGAAGCTTCACCCACACCCGCGCCCGGGGATAGTTGTTGCGCATCAGCCGGATCTGCTGGCGCAGCACTTCCTCGGTGAACGTGCCCGGACTGGCGCAGCGCAGCTGCCGACCGGTCGTCCCGTCGAAGATCCGCTCCAGTGTGAACTGCTCGGCGAGACTGGCCGCGGCCGCGTCGTCGACGACCGTCAGCCCGCCCAGGCCGGGCTTGGCGCCCTGGCCCACCTTGAGTTCCAGAGCGAGTCGGCCGCTGTCGAGGAGGGGGCCGGCCGAGGGGTCGCTGTAGACGAGGTTCCAGACCTCGGCGTCGGCGTCCTCCGTGCTCTGCTGCACCACGACACCGCCGACGCCGTCGGGCACCGCGTCCGCGTAGGCCCGCATCCGGCCGAGCAGGCTGGTCTCCGCACGACCGGTGAGCCGTCCGGAGCCGTTCACGGGGGTGACGTTCTCGCCGATCACCATGGGGATGCCCAGTTCCCCCGCCTGTCCGCCGGCCGCCTGGCCCATTCCGCTCCCGGCGACCTGGGTCGACCCGAACGCCGACAGGTACAGCGGCAGCGGGGACGCGAACCCGCCGACCGTCGTGCCCAGGTCCACGTCGTGGTGGAGTGGTTCGCGGGCCAGCTCGATCAGTTCCTCCAGCCGCTGGGGCATGAAGACCGGGGGCACCAGCCGGATGCCGTCCAACTCGTCGCCACCGGCAGCCTGCCCGCCGCCGAACACGGCCCGGCCGTAGTCGTCCAGCGCGGGGAAGGCGGACGCCGCACCCGCACGGGCGCGTTCGCGCACCGCCTTCTCCGGGAAGCCGTCGGCGCGCAGGGCGGTCACGGGGTCACCGTCCCGGGGACCTTCGGGAAGGCGCTCGCCTGCCACACCGAGTGGGTGCCGGACACGTAGCGGGTCAACCGTTCGACGCCGATGCCGAAACCGGCGCTCGCGGGGATGCCCTCGCGCACCATCTTGAGGTACCAGGCGTACTTGGCGGGATTCTCGCCCGTCTCGCGCATCCTGGCGATGATCGTGCCGTAGTCGTGCTCGCGCTCACCGCCGCTGCACAGCTCGCCGTACCCCTCGGCGGCCAGCAAGTCGAAGTTGCGCAGGCGACCGGGGTGGTCGGGGTCCTCCTTGTCGTAGAAGCCGCGGGAGCCCTTGGGGTAGTCCGTGAGGAAGAACGGCAGGTCGGCCTTGGCGGACAGCAGCGCCTCACCGGCCCAGTCGATCTCCGCGTCCGCGTTCTGCGGATGTCCCATGGCGTGCAGGTCCCGCACGGCTGAGGCATGCGTCCGGCGCTCGAAGCCGGTGCCGGACAGCAGGGCGGCGAAGGCGTCGGGGTTGCGACCGAGCGCGTCGAGCTCGTGCGGAGCGCGCTCGACCACCCGGCGCACGGCGTGCTCGACGACTCCTTCGGCCACCGCCATCGCGTCCTCCCGGGACGCCCCGGCGATCTCCACGTCGATCTGGTGGAACTCGGCGAGGTGCCGACTGGTCGAGCTGGTCTCCAGGGGCTCAAGGCGCACGTTGGGGGCCACGCAGAAGATCTTGTCGAAGGCCGTCAGCGACGCCTGCTTGTACAGGATCGCGCTGGTCATCAGCTTGTACCGGTGGCCGTAGTAGTCGACGTCGACCTGCTTGGCGCCGCGGGCGCCGGGATCGGTCACCGGTCCGATCACCGGTGGCAGCAACTCGGTGAAGCCCTGCTCGGACAGCCGCTGCCGAACCCCGTCGAGCATCACGTGCTGGATGCGCAGTGCGGCTCGGGTGACCGGCGACGCCAGGTGGGCGCGTGGGTCGGTGGGCGGCGTGGGGGCTTCGAATGCGGTCTCCATGCTGGTTGTCTCCTCGGGGTCGATGCACGTCAGCCGAGCGTCGGGTCATCGGCGCGAACGGCTCGTTCCAGGGCGGCGTCGTCGAAGGTCCGCTCCACGTAGGACAGCGAGCGCAGCAGCTGACGGGGGTCGGTCTCGTCCTGGCCGTCGGCGTCCACCAGGCCGCCCAGGGGCAGCCTTCCGGTCCGGGACCAGCGCAGCCTGCCGCCGGCGTCGACGCGGGCACGGGTTCGCCCGGCGTTGTTGGGGTGCAAGCAGTAGGGGACGTCGAGGCAGCCGCGTTCCACGGCGCGGACCAGGGCGACGTCCAGGTCGTCGTGCAGGTTCAGGACACCGTCGATCAGGGCCCTGGCCTCGTCCAGCACGCCGCTGTCCGGTGGTGCGGGCCTGGCCGCGGGCCGTTCGTCGGCCGCCGCCGCGCTCGCGACGCGCAGGGCGGTCACGTTCTCCTCGACGGTGGGGATCCGGTGGGCCTCGGCGACGGTCTTCACGATCAGCCGCTCGGCTCCGGAGCGTACGGCCAGGCGGGCGGCCTCCGCGAGAAGCTCGGTCGCCCCGCCGGGCGTGCGGGGAAAGACGCCCATGTACGTGTAGAGGACGACGTGCCATTCGATGTCCGGCAGGAATGAGGCCGCCAGCAGCCGCAGCGCGCCCATGGCCTCGGCGTCCTGCTCCGGGTGCGTCTGCTGCGCGTAGCTCAGCGACACGCTCTCCAGGCCGTGCCGCCGGAAGAACATGCCTTCCAGCACGCTGATGGCCACCAGCAGGCTCGGGGGGCAGAGTTGGCCCATCATGCAGCCACCGAAGGACTCCAGGTGCGGGCGCGGGCCGGACTCCTGGAGCGCGGAGAGCATCCGGCAGGACTCGCGCCACGAACGGACCGCCTCCGCGACCGGCACGCGGCTGTACGGCAGGCAGTAGGAGAGCGGGCCGCCCTCGGTGGCGTGCAGCCCGCACGCGCCGATCGCGGCGATGATGTCCTGGGGCTGTGCGGAACCGTGCCGCACCTGCACCGGAAAGGACTCGTCGTGCAGCCCCGTCAGGATGTTCCGGGTCACCTCGGGCGGGTGGGCCACGATCGGGTAGCCGTTCAGATCGTCCCCCGCCGCCATGGCGGCGCGTACGGAGGCGTGGTCCCCGACCCGCGTGAAGCTGTCCAGGGTGATGGTCCCGGCCGCGCACACGCCGGCTTGCCGCACCGCGCGCAAGCCGGCCCGCATGTCCGCGGGATCGCCGAAGCCCATGCGCGGCTGCACGACGAGTCGGCCCGCGGTCGCGGAACGGGCCACGAACTCCCCGAACGACTCGGCTACATCGTGCGCCGCTACCGTCATGACGGCACGCCCGCGCCCAGCCGGGCCAGGAAGGACCGGAACGACGCCATTCCGACGCCGTCCTCGAAGACACCGTCGAAGCCCGCCTCGGCCAGCGCCTCGGCGCGGCCGTGCTCGTCCGGACCGTGGACGCCCAGCTTGCCGCCGATGACCACCGGCAGTTGCGACAAGACGTCATGGGCGCGCAGCGCGCCAATGACCCGTGCGCCCTCGTGGAAGCCGTGTCCGTTGACACTGCTGATCACGACGAGGTCGGGGGCGAGCCGCAGGCACTCCTCGACCATCAACTCGTCGGGCACGCAGGCGCCCAGGTTCACCACCTCGTGTCCCCATTCCTCCAGCTGGACTTGCAGGTAGACGAGGTTCCAGGTGTGCGCGTCCGAGGCGAGGCCGGAGACCAGGACACGAAGTCCTCGTGAACCGTTCGGCTGTCGTGGAGTCAAGGCAGTGCTCATCTCTGTCGCAAGATCGGTGGGGGTTCGGCCCGCGGCCCGCCGGGCGTCCGACGGGGCGGAGTCGCGCGAGGGCGGGGCGACTGCCGCGCTGCCGGCGGCGATTCGCACGTGCGCGGGGCTTCCTCAGTCCCAGGCCGTCGTGTCCCGCCCCTCGACCGGGGCCGGTGCCTCCGCCGCGACGCGCCGGGCCCCGCCGTCGTCGCGGCCGACGGCGGCCGACGCCGTGGCGAACGCGGGAACGACGGCGAGGAACAGGGCCGCGGCGAGCGTGGCGACGTGCGCGCGGACGGGCATGGCGAACTCTCCCTTGGTCGAGGTCGTACCAGGTGTTTCGCTGACCGGAGCCGGAGCCGCCGTGCGTCGTCCGGTGCGGACGCGGCCTCCCTGCCGGTGCCATCAGCCTCGCGGGGCCCGCTGCTCGCCGCTAGGGGGGACCGGTGTCCGGATCCGGTCCTCGCATAGACCGTCCAGCGTCGTCGCGGTCCGCGCGCAACACGTCGCGCGGGTCGGGGAGCGGCGCCACGGAACAGCCGGTCACCTCCGCGAACCGGAATCCGTCCTCGGCGGCTATGGCACGCGTCACGACGGCGAGCGCGACGGCCTCCGCCTCGGCCGGTGTGGCGGCGCTGACGAAGAAGCCCACGGTCAGACGCCGGTCGGAGCCGGGATGGACGCTGATGTGCTCGACGCGCTTGTGGCGGATCGCGTGGGGCAGGAGCATCCGGCTGATCCGCTCGGACGCGGGGAGGTCGACCATTAACCGGAACTGCACATGGACAAGCCGCATCTTCCGAGCTTGCGGAACGCGCCGGTGAGCCGACAAGGCGTGTCGGCGGACGGTCCCTGTCAGAGCCCAAACCGGCCATCATCGTCGCCGCCGGTTTCTGCCCGTGCCCCGGGGTTAACCGCTGTCGTGTGCCACGGGTGACGAACGCGGACCGACAGCCGACTCTGCGGGGGGCGACGTGCTGGACGTACTGGGGTTGGACGAGACGTGCGCCGCTGTCTACAAGGCGCTGTTGGAGCAACCGCAGGCGGGAATAGAGGAGTTACGGCAGTCTCTGCGGCTCGATGAGGACGGGCTCCGAACGAGCCTCGACAGGTTGAGCGAGCTGGCGCTGGTCCGTCCACGCCTGGGGGAGCCCGACGTCTACCGCGCCGTCGACCCCCAGTTGGGCGTCCAGGCCGTGATCGCGCACCAGCAGGAGCAACTGGCCGCGGAGCAGCAGAGGGTCGAACAACTCCGGCTCGCCGCGGTCCACCTCGCCGCGGACTTCGCCGCGATCCGTCCCCGGCAGGGACTGCCGGACGTGGAGCAACTGGACGACATCGATGAAATCCGCGACCGCATCCACATCCTCGTCCGGGAGGTGCGGGACGAGGTCATGACGCTCGTCTCCGGTGGGGCGCAGAGCGCGGCCAGCATGGAGGCGGCCAGGTCTCAGGACGAGGAGCTGCTGCGTCGCGGCGTCCGCATGAGGACGGTGTACCTGGACAGTGTGCGCAACAGCCCGGAGACCGTCGAGTACGCCACGTGGCTGGGTGAGCTCGGGGGAGAGATCAGGACCGTGCCCGCGCTCCCGCTCCGCCTCATGATCATGGACCGCGACGTGGCCATCGTTCCCGTGGACGGTGCGGACAGCAAGGCCGGCGCCCTGCTGCTGGCGGCCCGCGGACCTGTCACCGCCATGTGCGCCCTGTTCGACTGCTTCTGGGAGGAGGCCACCCCTCTCGGACGCTCCCCGGACCGGGCCCGAGGCCGCGACGCCGGCGGACTGACCCGCCAGGAGGCCGAGGTGCTGCGCATGCTGAGCCAGGGACTCACCGACGAGACGGTCGCCAAGCACCTCGGTGTCTCCGCCCGCACCGCCCGCCGTATCGCGGCCGAACTGATGGACGAGTTGGGCGCCCGCAGCCGCTTCCAGGCCGGTGCCCGCGCTGTCGCGAAGGGCTGGCTCAGCGGCGAGGAGTAGCGGAGCCGGGGACGGACGGCTCGACCGATCGGCTGCGGGCCGACGTCCCGCCCCGGCGCGACCGGCCGCCGAACGGATCACCGTGCACACGCGGCCGTGGCCGGGCGGTCGGCCGCGACGCCGCCACGTTCGGCCCGCCCCCAGAGGTACGCAGGCGCCACGCCTGGTAACAGCAACGCACGATTTTCCCCGCCGCCGAACACGAAATGTGCCCATCATGGGGCGCGGGAGCGTCCCAGCTTGCTGACCTGGTGACCGCCTGACGGGGACCCGGACACAGGTGCCTGGCTCCCGCTCGGGAGGTTCGCTGCTTGACTCGACAGCTCGTCCGCGGCATGCGTCCTGAGCGAGTGGACTGCGTTCCGGGCCCAAGCAGCGTGTCTTGCGGATGCCGCCTGCGGCCGCTGTCGGGACTTCGCCCGCCCCTGGGTCATTCGTCCACCGCGCCAGCGCCATGGGCCTCCGCTTCGGCGCCGTCGTCATCACCGACGCCGCAACCGACCCCACCGCGGCGACCGTCTGCACTCCGCACCTGCTACGTCATGGTCACCCGCGCCCGAGAGCGGGTGGTCCTGGGCGGCAGGACATTCGGCTGCTCTGCCACCTGGAGGAGCTGCACGGGTGGGCCATGATGCGCTGAGGCCTGCCGAGTGAGACGCCCGAGGGAGGCGCGGGCAGCGTCCGACCCGGACATACGACAGGTGGGGCCCATATCCGCCATGCCGCCGCCTCCCAACAGCGATACTGGATGTATGGACACGACGACCACCGCTTCCCGCGCCGAGGTGCTGCGGGACCGCTACCGCAGCCGACTGCCCGAGCGCTTGCAGGAGCTGGCCGGCCCCGTCGAGGGCAACGTGGACCTGCCGCTCCACATCGTCTGGTCCGGGCGGACGAGCTACAGCCTGGACCGTCCGAAGTCCCGCATGACGCTGTACCGGACCGTCCTCGCCGAAGGACTGCGCGAAGACCTGGTGGCACTCCTGCACCACCGGCTGATCACCGAGCAGTGGCCCGTGCTGGCGCGCTTGATCAGTCCCTACATCCGCGAGGTCTGGGAGTACGCCTTCCCCGAGCTGCTCCGCACCGCTCCGGCCGACACGACCGCCGCGTGAAGCTCACTCCGCTGCACGAGCGTCTCCTCGCCGACATCCTCGATCTCGGCTCCCCCTACCCTCTGGTCCTCACCGGCGGATACGCCGTGCAGGCCCACGGCCTGGTCGAACGATTCAGCCGCGACCTCTGTCGGCGGTCACAATCGGAGTATCGACACCCTCTTCCAGCTCGCTGCGAGCTTGCTTCGCCATGGGAGTGGCGCTGATACCTATGCCCGGCATGCACCTGATGCAACGTCAGGCAAGTCGGCATCTAGTCAGCATCAGTTCCCGGACATTCTGAAACGGCTGTCCGAACAGGCACCTGGTCGGTGGTGTCACAACAGCCTGGTAGACGCGGAAGCCCAGGCAGGGAGCCCTATCCCCAATGGCAGGAGATGTTCCTCGCAATCATCGACTCCGACGCCTGCCGGTGTACAGTGAATGCCGCCCTTGACCTGCAGAAAGCAGGCAGGGAGCCGATTTTCAGGAGTCCAGAGTGCTGCGTACCATGTTCAAGTCCAAGATCCACCGCGCCACCGTCACCCAGGCCGACCTGCACTACGTCGGCTCCGTGACCATCGACGCCGACCTGCTGGACGCCGCCGACCTGCTGCCCGGTGAGCTCGTGCACATCGTGGACGTCACCAACGGTGCCCGGCTGGAGACGTACGTCATCGAGGGCGAGCGGGGTTCCGGCGTGATCGGGATCAACGGGGCCGCCGCGCACCTCGTCCATCCCGGCGACCTGGTGATCCTCATCAGCTACGCCCAGGTCACCGACGCCGAGGCGCGGTCGCTGCGTCCGCGGGTCGTGCACGTGGACGGAGACAACCGTATCGTCGCCCTGGGCGCCGACGCGTCCGAGCCGGTCCCCGGATCGGACCAGGAACGCAGCCCGCAGGCCGTGTCGGCCTGACGTACGCAAGCGCACGGACGAGGAGCGTGGCCATGAGCGACATCGAGATCCGGGACGACCGGGCGGCGGGCCGCCTGGAAGCGGTCGGTGCCGGTGAGGTGGTCGGCCGTATCGAGTACTTCGTGCTGGACGCCCCCGCGCGCGCCCTCGTCCCCGTGCACACCGTCGTCGAGCCCGCCCACGAGGGCCGGGGCGTCGCGGGTTCGCTGACACGTGAGGTGTACGCCCTCGCGCGACGCGAGGGGATCGTCGTGGCCCCGCTCTGCTCCTACGTCGTGAAGTGGGCCGAGCGCCATCCCGACGAGGCACCCGCGGCCGATCCCGAGCTGCTGCACGCGGCGAAGGAGTGGCTCGCGGCGCATCCCGAGCGGTTCTGACCCGGACCCTGAGGGGCACGGAGGGGCACGGAGGAGTAGGAAGGGCACGAGGGCCGTCCGTACGTGCGGGGCCGCCCGGGCGCGGGCACCGGCGAAGAGGATCATGATGATCAAGGGGACGTGGGTGCTGGCGCTGCTGCACACGTCGCCCGTTCACGTCCCGGTCTTCGACGCCCTGCGTGACGCGGCGCATCCGGGTCTGGAGCTGCGGCACCACGTCGACGCCGAGCTGCTGGACCGGGCACGGCGCGAAGGGCCGGAGGCGGTGACGGACGCCGTCCGGGCCGTGCTGCGGGAGGTCGTCGCCGAAGGAGCGCGAGCCGTTCTGTGCACCTGCTCGACCATCGGAGCCGTCGCCGAGGCCGCCGCGGACGGCGCCGGGGTGCCGGTGCTGCGGGTCGACCGGCCGATGGCCGCCGCGGCGGTGGCCGCCGGTCCGCGCGTCGTCGTCCTCGCCGCCCTGCGGAGCACGCTCGATCCGACAGCGGTGCTGGTCGAGGAGGAGGCCCGGCGCGCCGGGCGCCCCGTCGAGGTGCGGACCCTCCTGGTCCACGGTGCCTGGCCGCGGTTCGAGGCCGGCGACACCGAGGAGTACCTGCGGCTGGTGACCGAGGCCGCCGACGCCGTCACCGATGCCGACGTGATCGTTCTGGCTCAGGCCTCCATGGCGCCGGCCCGGGAGTCGGCCGGGACCGCCGTCCCGGTGCTGGCCAGCCCCGCTGCGGGACTGGCCGCGGGGGCGGTGGCCGCGGCGCTTCGCGGGTAGTGCCCCGCCCGTCCGGTGTTCCGGCGCCCGGACACGGCAACGGCCGCCGCGTGTCCGCCGGTTCCGCCGCCACCTGCCCCCGGCCCCGTGCGGGACCGCCTCGGCCACCCGGGCCCGGCCGTTCGTGCGGGGGAGTGAGTGGGGCGACTGCCGTCGGGTAGGCGGGGGACAAGTCCAGAGCCGACGTCGACCGACTGGCCGGAGGACAGCGCCATGACGAACCCGTATCCGGACCCCGTTCCCCCCGGGCCCACTCCAGGACCCACCCCCGGCCCGGACCCGGAACCCCAGCCGCACCCCGACCCGGTGCCGGCCCCGGACCCCGGCCCGGAACCCGCACCCCCGCCTCCGCCCCCGGGCCCCGGCCCGCAGCCGACGCCCCAGCCCCCGGGGCCGGGCCCGCAGCCGACCCCGCCGCCCCCGCACCCCGGTCCCCCCGAGCCCTCGCCGTCACCGATCCCGCCGGGGCCGGAGCCCGTACCCCACCCGGAGCCCGGACCGCCGCTCACCTGAGCCGCGCGGAACGGCCCTACACGCGCAGGGCGGCGGGCGACCGTACGGGGCCGCTCACCGCCCTCGCCGTCCACCCGCCGCCTACGCCGTCCACCCGCCGCCCGGGGCGTACCCGTCACCCGCCGCCTCCGACTACGCGGTGACCTCCGACCGGTCGCCGCCCCACAGCGTGTGGAACGCACCCTCCCGGTCGGTCCGCCGGTACGTGTGCGCTCCGAAGAAGTCCCGCTGCCCCTGCGTCAGTGCGGCCGGGAGCCGCTCGGCGCGCAGGGCGTCGTAGTAGGCGAGGGCCGCGGCGAAGCCCGGCGTCGGTACGCCCTGCCGGGTCGCGGCGATCAGGACCTCGCGCCAGTCGTCCTGCGCCTCCGCGATCTCCCGGGCGAACGTCTCGTCCGACAGCAGGCTCGGCAGGTCCGGCCGGGCGTCGTACGCGGCGCGGATGCGGTCCAGGAAGGCCGCACGGATGATGCAGCCGCCGCGCCAGATCGCGGAGACCGCTCCCGGATCGACGTTCCAGCCGTACTCCTCGCTGCCCGCCGCGACCTCGTGGAAGCCCTGGGTGTACGACACGATCTTCGACGCGTACAGCGCCTGCTCCACCCGGTCGGCGAAGGCAGCCGCCTCGGTCTCGCCGAGCGGTGACGCCTGCGGACCCGCCAGCGAGCGCGAGGCCTCCCGCAGCGCCGCGTGCCCGGACAGGGAACGGGCGAAGACGGCCTCCGCGATGCCGGACACCGGCACGCCCAGGTCCAGGGCGATCTGCACAGTCCAGCGGCCGGTTCCCTTCTGCTCCGCCCGGTCGGCCACCACGTCCACGAACGGCTTGCCCGTCTCCGCGTCCACGTGCGCCAGCACCTCGGCGGTGATCTCGATCAGGTACGAGTCCAGGCGGCCGGTGTTCCAGATGCGGAAGATGTCCGCGATCCGCGCGGGCGAGTACCCGGCGACGTCGCGCAACAGCTGGTACGCCTCGCCGATCAGCTGCATGTCGGCGTACTCGATGCCGTTGTGCACCATCTTCACGAAGTGTCCGGCGCCGTCCGGGCCCACGTGCGTCACGCAGGGCGCCCCGTCGGCCGCCTTCGCGGAGATCTTCTCCAGCATGGGGCCGAGCGAGTCGTACGACTCCTTCGAGCCGCCCGGCATGATGCTCGGGCCGTTGAGCGCGCCCTCCTCGCCGCCCGAGATGCCGGTGCCGACGAAGTGGATGCCCTGCTCGCGCAGTTCGCGTTCCCGGCGGCGGGTGTCCGCGAAGTGGGCGTTGCCACCGTCGATGATCATGTCGCCGGGCTCGAGCAGCGGGGCGAACTCCTGGATCACCGCGTCGGTCGGGTCACCGGCCTTCACCATGATCACCAGGCGGCGGGGCCGCTCCAGGGCCGCGACGAACTCCTTGGCGGTCTCGGCCGCGACGAAGTCTCCCTCGTCCCCGAACTCCTCCACCAGCGCCTGCGTGCGCGACGCGGTCCGGTTGTGCACGGCGACCGTGTAGCCGTTGCGGGCGAAGTTGCGAGCGAGGTTGCGGCCCATGACCGCGAGCCCCGTGACGCCGATCTGCGCTGTCGTGCTCATTGGGTTGGCTCCTAGTGACCCTGGTGATTCTGGTGATTCTGGTGATTCTGGTGATTCCTGATGACCCTGATGACCCTGATGACCCTGATGTCGGTGGTGTCGGTGGTGTTCGTGATGCCTTGCGTCTGTGCCGCCCCGGTGCGGGTGCTGTCCGGGGCGCCGTGGTGCCGCCAGTATTGCCGCTCGACCTGACGTGTGCCGGTACGTCGGTCGCACTTCCGACCCGGCGTCCTCCCATACGCGGGGAGGGGGCCGGGTGTCTCAGCGGACGGGACGGGGCGTCGCCCTGCTGTGGGCGGCATTGATCGCCTGCCCGTCAGATGCGGGTGGCGTGCAGTGGTTCCACATCGAACGGGCGGGGCCCGTAGATGTTGATGGAGAGCGCGCACCAGCGGTAGCGCCTTGTGGAGGTCTGCGCCGAGGTGATGCAGGGAGTCGAAACCCCCGGCTCCCAGATGGGAAACTCCCCGTCCGTGTCCCGATAGGAACAAGGAAATCCCTCACCATCGGCAAAGCGGTATCCATCGAGGGCTTCGAAGTCGATGTGCTCGATCGTCGGCACATCCCGAGGATGCGACTCGGCCACTGCATCGATGGTCATGTCGTGGATGTCAGTGCCGCGGCGGGCAACGTTCGCCCGTTGGCCTCGACGTTCGTGCCGGCCCACCGGCGGAGACGGTGGGCCGGCACGAACGTCGAGGCCAGGGTTCCGTCCTCCGCACCCGTGGAAATCCGGCACGCTTCAGCGTTCTTCTGCCCTTCATGTGCGATTCGACTGCTCTTCATGTGCCATTCGTCCGGCATGCATCATCGCGGGCCGTGCGGGACGGCCGGACATTCCCTTATCCGATTCTCATGCGGAAGCTGTCGACGTGCGCGCGAAGTGTGCGGCAGGGTCGAACTGTCCATGCCGACGGTAAAGGGAGTCCGGTTTCCGCATGTCCAAGGAACGTTTCACCGTCGCGCCCGGAACGCGGCTGCTGCACATCGGTCCGCACAAGACCGGGACGACCGCGCTGCAGGGGGCGTTCCACCAGGCGCGCGTAGAACTGGCCAGTCACGGGGTGGTGTACGCGGGCAAGGGACGCCAGGCAAAGGAGCCGGCCGCGGCGATCACCACCGCGGACCCGCTGACCGAGGCCGGAGCCGCCAAGAAGGCGGTCTGGGACGCGTTCTGCGCGGAAGTGGCCGAGGCCGGCGACCGGCGCGTGGCCATCAGCAGCGAATTCTTCTCGCAGGCGGACGCCGAGGCGGCGCGGAATGTGGTGAAGGGGCTCGGCGGCACGGACGTACACGTCGTCGTGACGCTGCGCCCACTGCACAGAATTCTCCCCTCGCACTGGCAGCAATACGTCAAGCACGGGCTGTGCGAATCCTACGAGGACTGGCTCGACGGCATGCTCCGCAGACCTCCGTACGAGAAGCCGACACCCGATTTCTGGCACCGGCAGCGGCACGACGCCCTCCTCGCGCGGTGGGCCGACGCCGCCGGCCTGGACAACGTCACCGTGGTCGTGGTGGACGACGCCGAACCGCTGCGGCTGTTCCGGGCCTTCGAGGGACTGCTCGACCTGCCGGAAGGGACACTCGTGCCGGAGGAGGACGACTGTGGCGCCAACCGCTCCCTGACCCAGAGCCAGACGGAACTCGTCGTACGGCTCAACCGCAGGCTCCGGGAGCTCGATCTGCCCCGCGGCAAGGTGGTGCGCGAGGGAGTGGTCCCGCAGATGCAGGCCTACAAGCCGTCCAGCGGCGAGCCGCGGATCACGACCCCGGCCTGGGCCGGGGAAGCGGCGGCCGAGGTCGCAGAGGAGATGGTCGCGAACATCTCCTCCCTCGGCGTCCGGGTCATCGGCGACCTGTCCACACTGACCCGGCGCCCCGGCGTCACCACCGCTTCCACGGCTCCGGCCGATGTGCCCACCGCCGCGGCCGTGGAAGCGGTGCTCGGCGGGATCCGCGCGGGCTCGGCCCTGGAGTTGTCCCGGCAGGCCGAGCGGTCGCGGTCCGACTCCGTCGAGGACCGCCCGGTCCGCCAGGTCACCGCCCAGGACCTCCTGCGGGTGGTCGCCCGCCGCGCCCGCCGTCGCCTGCGCCGCCGCACACACCCCTCCGGCTGAGCCACCCCGCGGCCCCCGGCCTCCGCTGCCCCGCCGGGATGAGCGACGGGGCGGCGGAGGCCGGTCGCCTCGGTGTCACCGGTTCGCGTCCTGGACCTCGTCGAGCTCGCAGAAGGTGCGGCCGGGCTCAGGAAGTCCTGCGTACGGCGGAACTCCTCGTCGGCCGGGTGCCATCGGAGCCATGAGGTGACGATGTGCCGGCCGTTGCGGGTGGCGAGGACGCGGTCGGTGCCTTCGAGGACGTTGAACCACACCGGCACGTCGGCTCCGGTGTAGTCGCGCGCTTCATGTTCTCGGTGGCGAAATCCTCGGCACCCCCGATGTGGAGGGCCGGGTTGCGGAGGCTGTCGGGTCTTCCTGGACACCTCTGAGTACCTCTGAAACCGGTGAGGCCGTCCGTTTTCGGCCCTCTCCCAAGGGCCGGGAGGCAAAAGACGGGCAGGGGGTAGGCGGATAGTCATGAATGGAACACGACCCCGACAGGGTGATCAGAGCTCACAGGAAACCCGTGCCCGAGGAACGATGCGGATCTGGCGGTGGGCCAGGTGGGCGGCACTTGTTCTCGCGGTCAGCTGGGCGGTCAGCTGGGTCGTCAATCTTGCCCAGGGTGAAGGAGGGAGGGAGCTGTGGTGGCCTCTGGTCAGTACCGTCATCTGGACAGGGGTCACCGTGAACGGCTTCGTGACCTACCGCCGGATCAAGACAACGACCCTGCCGGCCATCACCAGCCGCACGTCTGCCTGACCACCTCGGCCGGCCCGCTCCCTTGCGCTGCTTCCGCGTGGATGAGCACCGAACGGTGACGCGGTCGTGCGGATGACGAGGGGGATGACGGTGAAAGCGGCCAAGTGGTCGGTGGGCCGTGAACGTCCGGCCCGGCAGGTCGCTGACGGCGAACGGATGACGGCGGGTTGTGCGGTGACATGGGGACGCACGCTGTGGGCCTGTTTCCGCGACGTGGGACCCGCCGCCGCCTTTCGGAAGCGTCCGCTCATGACGAGGACCTGCGGACCATGGCCTACCTGCTGATCGACTCCGCGAGTCTGCAGCGTGGCCGGATCACGGACCTGGTCCTCAAGGGCGACGACCCCGTAGACGCCGACCAGGCAGCCCAGCAGATCAGCCTGGACCACACCCGGCACCCCTGGGTGGGGGAACCATACGAAGGGCTCAGTACCTCCCGCAGAACAACGTAGGGAAGCTTTCCCCTCGTCCTCTCCGAGCCGCGTTGGCAGCAGCGTCAGACGCCGCGTTGGCCATGATGGCGTTTCCCGCTCCGGCGCACGCCGAGGCGGCACGCGGTGCGCAAGCGCCTCAGGCAGGGATGCGCCCCCTCGCTCCGCCGCCGTGCGGCTTCTTCCGGTACAGCGTCCGATCGTCCCGGTTCGCCGCCTGCAACCACTGCGGTCCGACGACGGTTCGGGTACACGTCGACGTCCGAGGGGGAGGCAGCACGAACGACTACCACCTCTGCGTCAGCCCCGGCCGCACGCAGCTACCGGGTGCAGGTCCGAACTATCTCAACGCCTACCGCATCGGCGGCGCCGGCTACCCGAGTGGACAGCACACCGGGCACACGTCCCACTGAGCACTGGTCCCACTCCGGTGGCGAACGGGTCGGAGCCGTGCCACCGGTTCACCCTCGAAGACCGCGGGGACGCCTTCCTCGGGCAACGCCATCCGTTCTCCGCCACTTGGGGTGACCAACCGGCCGATTGCCGTCTTGTCATGGCCTGTTAGCAGCGCTTACTTTTGCCCCTCCTGACGCAATGTCGAGGGGGACCTCCATGGCCGTACGCGGCCGGCACCGCCGGTATCAGCCGAACAGGATCAACCGCGCCTCACTGACCGTCACCGCGGGCGGCGCGGGACTGGCACTCCCGCTCATGGGCACCGGCACGGCGGACGCGGCCGACGTGGGGACCTGGGACAAGGTCGCCGCGTGCGAGTCCACCAACGACTGGGACATCAACTCCGGCAACGGGTACTACGGCGGGTTGCAGTTCACCCAGTCCACCTGGGAGGCGTTCGGCGGCACCGCGTACGCCCCGCGTGCGGATCTGGCCACCAAGGACCAGCAGATCGCCATCGCGGAGAAGGTGCTGGACGGCCAGGGCCCCGGTGCCTGGCCCGTGTGCTCGCAGCGGGCCGGGCTGACCCGGGGCGGTGACACGCCCGACATCCGGCCGGCCGGGGACGCGAGGCCGGACAAGGGCACGGAGAGGACCGCCGAGAAGTCCACCGGGCAGTCCGCCGCGAAGCCGGATTCGGTCAGGGACGTCCAGCCCCAGACCACCCCGCAGTCCCGGGCCGGCAAGGGCCGCATGTACACGGTGGTCACCGGGGACACCCTGTCCGGCATCGCCGGCGACCAGCGGGTCCGCGGCGGCTGGCAGCGGCTCTACGAGGCCAACCGGGAGGCGATCGGAGGGGACCCCGACCTGATCCTGCCGGGCCAGCGCCTGGCGGTGCGCGGCGAGGGGGCCGCCACCGGGGCCCGCACCGAGCGGAAGGCTGCCGACAAGCCCCGGACGGCTGACAAGCCCAAGACGGCCGAGAAGCCCAAGGCGAAGACGGCCGAGCCGCAGCAGAAACAGCAGCAGCAGAAACAGCAGCAACAGAAACAGCAGCAGAAGAAGGCGTCACCCGCCACCGGCAAGGCCAGGACGGAGAAGGCGGCCAAGACCGACACGGCCACCACGCACCGCGCCGTCGTCGCCCCCGTCGACGCCCCCACCGGCACGCCGTACCACCAGGCGGGGTCCTCCTGGTCGAAGGGCTACCACACCGGCGTCGACTTCCCGGTCCCCACCGGCACCTCGGTCAAGTCGGTCGCGGCGGGGCGGGTCGTCAGCGCGGGCTGGGGCGGCTCCTACGGGTACCAGGTGGTCGTCAGGCACGGCGACGGCCGCTACTCGCAGTACGCGCACCTCTCGGCGATCTCCGTCAAGGACGGTCAGTCGGTGGGTGCCGGTCAGCGCCTCGGCCGTTCGGGCTCCACGGGCAACAGCTCGGGCCCGCATCTGCACTTCGAGGTGCGGACGGGGCCGGGCTTCGGTTCGGACGTCGACCCGGTGGCGTACCTGCGGGCCGGCGGGGTCAGGATCTGATCCGGTGCCGGTGCCGGTCCAGCACCGGCGGCGGGACGAACGGGCCGTCGTGGAACGGGCCGAAGTACAGCGGCGGACCGTTCCACTCCGCGGGTTCCCCGGCCTGGAACGCCTCCTCGGCGGGGACGGCGTCCGGGGCCGGCGACGGCTCCGCAGAGGGCGCGGGGACCTTGCCGGACAACGGGACGGCCCGCCGCTCGTGCACGGGCACGTCCTTGCCGAAGGCCTCCCCGGCCGGCGCGGCCCTCGGCCCGATCACCGCCGGCCCGATCACCGCCGGCCCGATCACCGCCGGCACGGCCGCCGTCGGAACGAGCACCGCCGGCACAGTCTCCGCCGGCACGGCCGCCGCCGGGACGACGACCGCCGCCGGAGGGCCCCCGGCCTCCCCGGCGGACTCCCGCGCGATCCGTTCCGTCGTCAGGAGGATCAGCCCGCCCGCGGCCACCACCCCACAGCCCAGCGCCAGCATGGTCCCGGCCGTGCCGTGGCGGAAGGTCTCGCCGAACATCGTGATGCCGACCACCGCGGCCACCACCGGGTTGACGACCGTCAGCGTGGCCAGCGGCGCCGCGAGGCCGGCACCCCGGTAGGAGGCCTGGGACAGCAGCATGCCGGCCGTGGCGAGTACGCCGATCACGGCCAGGGACGGCAGGTCGGCGCCCGAGACGCCACCGGTCCAGTCGACCGCGACCGTCTTGGTGAAGACGGACGACATGCCGAAGGCGATGCCGGACGCGGTCGCCAGCAGGATGCTGCGCACCGCCGGGTGCCGGTGCGCGGCCCGGCCGGCGATCATCAGGGCCACGACCACGCCACCGGTCACGACCGCCGCTCCCACCCGCTGCGCGGTGCCCAGGGACTGCGCGTCGGACGCGCCGACCAGGGACAGCAGACCCGCGAGACCGACCGTCGCCATGAGCGCGCCCCGCCAGGCCGTCGCGCCGGCCCTGCGGCCGACGAACAGCGCCGCCATGGGCAGGGCGAACACGATGGTGAGCGCTCCCAGCGGCTGCACCAGACTCAGCGGACCGAGCGCGAGGGCCACCACGTGCAGCAGGCCGCCGACGCCGTTCAGTGCGACCGCCGCCCACCAGGCGGGCCGGCGCAGCGGAGCGTACTGAACGCCGGGGGAGGACGCCGCGACCTGCTCCTGCACGATCGCCCCGCCCGCGTACGCCACGGCGGAGACGAGCGACAGCAGCACGGACAACGCGAGGGCGCTCATCGGCTGCTCCTCTGCGTGAGGCGGGGGGTCTCGGCCCGGCGCGGCGAACGGTCGTCATCCATGGACAACACGATGCCGTCCCAGGAGCTTCCCGTCGTCGTCCCTGAGCACTCATTGGGTCCTACTGCCGATGGAGTAGGACGACGGTCCCGTCCTCCCCAGGGTGGGCGACTTGCGGCCCGGACCCCCGACCAACGCCCCCCAGGGGCCTTGGTACAACTGCTCTCCGTGGACCTCGACCCCGGCCTCGCCGCCCTCCGCCCGCTCGGCGGCTTCTGCGTGCTGCACGCCTCGCAGCCGTCGCCGGCCGGGCCGTTCCCCACCCTCGCACACGCCTACGCGAAGGACCACGGAGAGCCGGGACGGGGCGGCCCCGTCCCCGGGGACCGCGAGGACCCGCTCGCCTCCCGCGTCCGCAAGGTCGCCGCCGCACTCCCCGCCCCCGAGACCCGTGTCGCCGCCTCGGTGGCCCAGCAGGGGCTCGCGGCCCGCCTGTGGTCGGTGGCGCTGGGCTGCGCCGTCCTCTACGACCGCGTCCCCGACCTGGCCCCGTCGCTGCTGCACTGGGACCCCGACGCCACCGCCCCCGACGACCTGTGGCTCGCCGAGGTGCGCTCGCGGCCGGGTGACGTCGCCACGATCGCGGAGACCGTACTCCACACCCACCTCACGCCGCTGACGACGGTCCTCCACGCCCGCTACGGTGTCGCCACCGGCCTGCTGTGGGGCAACGCGGCCTCCGCGCTGGCCGGGGCGGGCCGGGAACTGGGCCGCTGGGCCCGACGCCACGGCCGTAAGGACACCGCCGCCCGGGCCCGCTCCCTGACCGCCGGCCTGCTCGCCCACCCCCTGCTCACCGGGACCGGTTCGCTCACCGGCGACGCCTTCCGCCGCCGCAGCTGCTGCCTGTACTACCGGGTGCCCGGCGCAGGCGTGTGCGGCGACTGCTGCTTCTCCCGGCCGCCGGAGCCCGCCCGGTCTCCCCGGCCTTCCCGGTCTCCGCAGCTCCCGCGGTCTTCCCCGCGCGCCCCGTCTGAGTGACCATGAAGGGACCAGCCGCCGAGCAGGGGAGGTTCCGGGTGCGTGTGGGACTGCTGACCCGCGAGTACCCGCCGGACGTGTACGGCGGCGCGGGCGTCCACGTGGAGTTCCTCGCCCGGGAGCTCGCCCGCCTCGTCGACCTGGACGTGCACTGCTGGGGCGAGGGCCGCACCGACGGCGTGCTGCGGCACCGCTCCTGGTCCGCGCTCGACGGCGCCAACGACGCGCTGCGCACCTTCTCCGTCGACCTGGCGATGACGGCCGCCCTCGAAGGCCGCGAGCTGGTCCACAGCCACACCTGGTACGCGAACCTCGGCGGCCACCTCGCCAAGCTCCTGTACGGCGTCCCGCACGTGGTGACCGCCCACTCCCTGGAGCCCCTGCGCCCCTGGAAGGCGGAGCAGCTGGGCGGCGGCTACGCGCTGTCGAGCTGGGCCGAGCGCACCGCGTTCGAGAGCGCCGACGCGGTGATCGCCGTCTCCGGCGCCATGCGCGAGGACGTCCTTGCCTGCTACCCGGCCCTGGACGCCTCCCGGGTCCACATCGTGCACAACGGCATCGACACCGCCCTCTACCGGCCCGACCACGGCACCGACGCCCTGGACCGGATCGGTCTGGACCGCTCCCGCCCGTACGTCCTGTTCGTCGGCCGCATCACCCGCCAGAAGGGCGTCCCCCACCTGCTGCGCGCCGTGCGGGACATCGATCCGGCCGCACAGGTCGTGCTGTGCGCCGGCGCTCCGGACACCCCCGAGATCGACCGGGAGTTCCGCGACCTCTTCGCCGAGCTGAGCCGCGCCCGCGAGGGCGTGCACTGGATTCCGAGGATGCTGCCGCGCCCGGAGGTGATCCAGCTGCTGACCCACGCCGCGGTCTTCGTCTGCCCCTCGGTGTACGAGCCCCTCGGCATCGTCAACCTGGAGGCGATGGCGTGCGGCACCCCGGTCGTGGCCTCACGGGTCGGCGGCATCCCCGAGGTCGTGGCGGACGGGGAGACCGGGGTGCTCGTGGCCAGGGGCGGCGGCCCGGACGACGCCGGGGACGAGGTGTTCGAGGCGGGCCTCGCGCGGGCGCTGGACTCCGTGCTCGGCGACCCGGCGGCCGCCCGGCGGATGGGCGAGGCGGGCCGGGAGCGGGCGGTGGACGAGTTCGGCTGGGACGCGGTCGCCCGCCGGACCGTGCGGCTCTACGAGGAGCTCCTCAAACAGGCTTAGGGTGCCCCGCACCGGGGCAGCCGGGGGTGAACGAGGGTGAGGGGAGCGGCCATGCGTCGTGGAGGTCCTTCGGTGCTCGGCATCGTGCTGGCGGGCGGAGAGGGCAAACGTCTGATGCCCCTGACCGCGGACCGCGCCAAACCCGCGGTCACCTTCGGCGGCACGTACCGGCTGGTCGACTTCGTGCTGTCCAACCTGGTCAACGGCGACATCCTGAGGATCTGCGTCCTCACCCAGTACAAGTCGCACTCGCTGGACCGGCACATCACCACCACCTGGCGGATGTCCAGCCTGCTCGGCAACTACGTCACCCCCGTCCCGGCCCAGCAGCGCCTCGGCCCGCGCTGGTACCTCGGCAGCGCCGACGCCATCCTCCAGTCGCTGAACCTGGTCCACGACGAGCAGCCCGAGTACGTCGCGGTCTTCGGCGCCGACCACGTGTACCGCATGGACCCCCGCCAGATGCTCGCCCAGCACATCGAGTCCGGCGCAGGCGTGACCGTGGCCGGGATACGCGTCCCGCGGGGCGAGTCGTCGTCCTTCGGCGTGATCACCCCCGGTTCCGACGGCCGTACCGTCACCGGCTTCCTGGAGAAGCCCGCCGACCCGCCGGGGCTGCCCGGTGACCCCGAGTGCGTCTTCGCGTCGATGGGCAACTACGTCTTCACCACCAAGGCCCTCGTCGAGGCCCTGCAGCGGGACTCCGAGGACGAGGGCTCCGTCCACGACATGGGCGGCTCGATCCTGCCCCAGCTCACCGGCCGGGGCGACGCCGCGCTGTACGACTTCAGCGCCAACCACGTGCCGGGAGAGACCTCCCGGGACCAGGGTTACTGGCGGGACGTCGGCACCCTCGACGCCTACTACGACGCCCACATGGACCTGATCGCCGAGCGTCCCGCCTTCAACCTCTACAACCGCGACTGGCCCGTCTACACCCACTCCGCCCAGCTCTCCCCGGCCCGTTTCAACGCCGGGGGGATGGCCAGCGAGTCGATCATCAGCGCGGGGTGTCTGATCCGCGGGCAGGTCACCCGTTCCGTGCTCTCCCCGGGTGTGGTGGTCGACCCGGGAGCGGTCGTGCAGGGTTCGGTGCTGCACGACAACGTGCACGTCGGCCGCGGAGCGGTGGTGCGCGGGGCGGTGCTGGACAAGAACGTCGACGTGCCGCCGGGCGCGACGATCGGTGTCAATCCCGAGCGGGACACCGAGCTGTACACGGTCTCCAAGGGTGGCGTGATCGCGCTGGGCAAGGGGCAGAGGGTGTCGTGACGGACGGTGGCGGCCCCGGGCGCGTGAGGCGTCCGAGGTTATTGTCATGTCCCTGGACCCCAAGCGGAATCCGTGTTGTCATGCCTGTGCATCGCTGCTGTCGCATCGATGTATGACATCGATGTCCTGAGCCATCAGCCACCACCCGTTCTCGAGGAGAGGGTCAGTGCGCACCAAACGACTCAGAGACCGACTGGCGTTACTGCTCGCCGCCGCACTCGGCGTCGCGGGACTGGCCGCCGCACCGCACGCGAACGCGGAGGCCGGTGAGGCCGCGGAGATCCACGGACTGAAGGGCGAGTACTACACCCAGTCAGCCCCCGGCGCCTTCGACTTCCACGAACTCAAGGCCACCGGCTTCGACCCGCAGCTCGACTTCGACACCCTGGAGTCGCGCCTGAACTTCGCCACCGGGCAGTCCGACGACGTCAGCGTCCGCTGGACCGGCAAGCTGGTGCCGGAGACAACCGGCGCCCACACCTTCTCGGTCACCGGCGACAACGGCTTCCGTCTCTGGATCGGCGGACAGCTCGCCATCGACCACTGGGTCGACGACTGGGACCGTGAACAGACCGCGCAGCCGATCGAGCTGACGGCCGGCCGGCCGTACGACCTCAAGGTGGAGTACTTCGAGCACTTCGGAGGCTCGAATCTCCATCTGCGCTGGACCGAGCCCGGCGGCGGCAAGGAGCCCGTCCCGCAGTCGGCGTTCCGCCTCCCCGACGGCTTCGACTACGACGGGGCGACCGCGACCGCCGTCCTCGGCACCGGACGCACCCTCAGGCTCGACTTCCCGCGCCCGCTCGCCGCGGTCCCGGCCGGCCTCTCCGACCACCTCGAAGCGGTGATCGGCGGCGCCAGGTGGCCCCTGGGAGAGGCCAAGGCCGACCCCGCCGACCCCACCGTCCTGCTCGTCGCCCTCGACGAACCCGTCGTCGGTGACAAGGAGGGTGACGCACCCGGCACCGCCGACGTCCGCTACGACGGCGAAGGCGGCCTCACCGACGCCGAGGGCAACGTTGTCAAGGCCTTCTGGAGCAGCGGCGGCAACCGGTCCACGTACGAACTGCGCACCGCCTGGGCGGACGAGGTCGGACCGGACAACGCCCATCCGGAGTACCCGCGCCCGCAGTTGACGCGCGACGCCTGGCGCAACCTCAACGGCCGATGGCAGTTCGCCGCCGCCGAGGCCGGCGAGCAGCCGCCGGTCGGCAAGGACCTGAAGGAGCGCATCCTCGTCCCGTACCCGGTGGAGTCCCAGCTCTCCGGCGTCCAGCGGCACGAGGACCGCATGTGGTACCGCCGCACCTTCACCGTGCCCCGCGACTGGCGCATCGGCGACGAGCGGCGGCTGCAGCTCAACTTCGGAGCCGTGGACTGGCAGTCCGAGGTGTACGTCAACGGCACCAAGGTCGCCGCGCACAAGGGCGGCTACGACAAGTTCGGCGCCGACGTCACCGACGCGCTGGAGCCCGGCCGTACCCAGGAGCTGATCGTTGGCGTGTACGACCCGACGGACGCCGCCGGCGGGGAGAACCCGCCGGTCGGCAAGCAGCGCCTGGACCCGAGCGGCATCTGGTACACGCCCAGTTCCGGGATCTGGCAGACCGTCTGGATGGAGCCGGTCGCCCGGGACCACGTCGACTCGCTCAAGCTGACCCCCGACGCCGGGGCGGGCACGCTGACGGTCGAGCCCAGGGGCGTGCGCGACGGCGTACGGGTCAGTGCGACGGCGTACGCCGGGCACCGCAAGGTCGCCACGGCGAGCGGACGTACGGGTGAGCCGCTGACCCTCAGGATCCACGAACCGCGCCTGTGGTCGCCCGACGACCCGTTCCTGTACGACCTGAGGGTCACCGTCGGGCACGACCGCGTCGAGAGCTACTTCGGGATGCGCTCCATCGCCGTCGAGAAGGTGGACGGCGTGCCCCGCACGGTCCTCAACGGCGAACCGGTGTTCCTGATGGCCACCCTCGACCAGGGTTTCTGGCCGGACGGCCTGCACACCGCCCCCACCGACGAGGCGCTGGCGTACGACCTGCGGATGCACAAGGAGATGGGCTTCAACTCGGTCCGCAAGCACATCAAGGTGGAGCCCGACCGCTGGTTCTACTGGGCGGACCGGCTCGGCCTGCTGGTGTGGCAGGACATGCCCGCGATGACCGCCGGCGTGAACCCGGACACCGCCGCCCGCGCCGAGTACGAGCGCGAGATGAAGGAGATGATCGACGAACACGTCAGCAGCCCGTCGGTCGTCATGTGGGTCACCTTCAACGAGGGCTGGGGCCAGTACGACATCCAGCGCGTCGCCGAGCAGGCCAAGGCCTGGGACCCGACCCGCCTCGTCAACAACCAGTCGGGCCTGAACCTCGGGGCCGACGGGGGCGCCGGCGACATCATGGACGAGCACGGCTACCCGAGCCCCGCCCTGCCGCCCTCCCCGGACGGCGAACGCGCCCTGGTCACCGGGGAGTACGGCGGCCTCGGTCTCGCGGTGCCGGGACACGCCTGGTCCGTGCAGCAGTCGTACGTCGACGTCGACCCGGAGACGTACACCGACGACTACCTCACCAAGCTCGACGAGGTGCGCGCCCTGGCCTGCAGGGGCAGCAACGGTGCGGTCTACACCCAGATCTCGGACGTCGAGGGCGAGCTGAACGGCCTGCTGACGTACGACCGCGAAGTCGTCAAACCCGACGTGCCGCGGCTCAGGGCGGCACACGAACAGCTGATCGCGGACGTCTCGCGAGCCACACCCGCGAACTGCGTCTGAGCAGGGAAGCACCCGCCGGCCGGGGGAGGGGGCGCACGCAGGCCCGCCGGCCGGGGGAGCGACGCACCGCGCACCAGCGGTACGCCGTCCCCCCCCCCGGCCGGTCCCGGTCCCAGCTCCAGGTCCGGATCCAGGTCCAGTACCGGCCGGCCCCGGTCCCAGGCCCGTCCCGGTCCCCGTCGCGTCCCCCGTCGACGGAAGTCCGCCCGACGCTCCGCCGACGCCGCTTTCACCGAGGCGGCTCCTCGTCCCCGGCGCCCTCACCGGCCAGGGACGACGGCCCCCCCGGCGCCCGGACGCACGGTCGGCCCGCAGCCGTCCGGGTGGGGATTCGCGGCCCCGGCGGCGCCGCCGTCGGGGAGCTGGGCGTGACGAACCCATGGGGCACCCGCAGTCCCGGCCCTTTCGGGGGCTGGGACTTTAAGCTGATGTTAACTGTGCGTAGCTTGATCGTGCTTGACCGTAATCATCGCGGGGCGATTGACTGTTTGTTCCTACGTGTCCCCACGTCGTCCCTGCGAGGCGCGCCCTTGACATCCGACCCGCTCGCCCCCCTCGACCTGGCGTTCTGGAACCTCGAGTCCGCCGAGCACCCCATGCACCTCGCCGCGCTCGGCGTCTTCGCGGCCCGTTCGCCGACCGCGGGCGCCCACGCGGCGGATCTGCTCGCGGCCCGCGCCCCGGGCGTCTGTGGCCTTCGGATGCGCATCCGGGACACCTGGCAGCCGCCGATCGGCCTGCGGCAGCCGTTCTCGTTCGGCGGCGCGGTCCGGGAGCCCGACCCCGGTTTCGACCCGCTCGACCACGTGCGGCTGCACGCCCCGACGACGGACTTCCACGCCCGGGCGGGCCGTCTCATGGAGCGCCCGCTGGAGCGCGGCCGGCCGCCGTGGGAGGCGCACGTGCTGCCGGGCGCGGACGGCGACCGCTTCGCCGTGCTGTTCAAGTTCCATCACGCCCTGGCCGACGGCCTGCGGGCACTGACCCTCGCCGCGGGCATTCTCGACCCGATGGACCTGCCGGCGCCGCGACCGCGCCGTGCGGAGCCCGCCCGGCGGCTCCTGCCGGACGTGCGCGGACTGCCGGAGAGGGTGCGCGGGGCCCTGTCCGACGCGGGCCGCGCCCTCGACATCGGCGCCGCCGCGGCCCTGTCCACCCTCGACGTGCGTTCTTCGGCCGCGCTCACCGCCCGGCCCTCCGGCTCCCGCCGCACCGCGGGCGTCACCGTCGATCTGGACGACGTGCACCGGGTGCGCAAGACCGTCGGCGGCACCGTCAACGACGTCCTGATCGCGGTCGTCGCGGGGGCCCTGCGCACCTGGCTGGACGAACGCGGCGACGGCAGCGAGGGCGTCGCGCCCCGCGCGCTGATCCCCGTCTCCAAACGTCGGCCGCGCACCGCCCACCCGCAGGGCAACCGGCTCTCCGGTTACCTGACGAGGCTGCCGGTCGGTGACCCCGACCCGCTGTCCCGCCTCGCCGCGGTGCGCGCCGCCATGGACCGTAACAAGGACGCAGGGCCGGGCCGGGGCGCCGGTGCCGTCGCCCTGCTCGCCGACCACGTGCCCGCGCTCGGCCACCGCCTCGGCGGACCGCTGGTCGGCACGGCCGCCCGGCTCTGGTTCGACATCCTGGTCACCAGCGTGCCCCTGCCCAGCCCAGGCCTGCGGCTCGGCGGCCACCCGCTCACCGAGGTCTACCCGCTCGCGCCGCTGGCCCGGGGCCACTCCCTGGCGGTGGCCGTCTCGACGTACCGCGGACAGGTCCACTACGGCCTGGTCGCCGACGCGAAGGCCGTGCCGGACCTCGACCGGTTCGCCCTGGCCCTGTCCGGGGAGGTGGAGACCCTGCTCACGGCCTGCGGTGCCTGAGCGGGCGTGTTTGGCGCCCGGGCCCGCCGCTGAAGTAAAATCCGCCGTTCGAAAGCGGGCGCGAGTCGGAGCGCCGCGACGGTGATCAGGAACGGCAGCGGCGATGACGGTGACACAGGACGGTTCGGCGGCCACGGACGAGGTGGTGTACGGCCCGGGCATCGACCCGGAGCGGCTCGCCGTCTGCCTGAGCGTGCTGGAGGAACTCGACGGGCTCGACGTCGACCACCCGGACGCGGTCCGGGTCCGCCGGGCCACCTCGCACATCTACCGGATGGTCAAGCAGCGCCGCCGTCAGGAGCGCCGGGCCGCCAAGACCGCCCACGACAAGGCCGTCACCGAGGCCACCGCCACGGGGTCCGCCGAGCGCATCGACGACGAGACCGAAGGCATCCTGCCCTCCTCCCGTACCGAGGAGGGGAGCATCGCGGGCATACTCCAGCGCCCCCGTTCCTGCTACATCTGCAAGCAGCGCTACACCGAGGTCGACTACTTCTACCACCAGCTCTGCCAGAGCTGCGCCGCCGAGAACCGGGCCCGCCGCGACGCCCGCGCGGACCTCACCGGCAAGCGCGCGCTGCTCACCGGCGGCCGGGCCAAGATCGGCATGTACATCGCGCTGCGCCTGCTGCGCGACGGCGCGCACACCACGGTCACCACCCGCTTCCCCAAGGACGCCATCCGCCGCTTCAAGGCCATGGACGACTCCGCGGACTGGATCCACCGCCTGGAGGTCGTCGGCATCGACCTGCGCGACCCGGCCCAGGCCGTGGCCCTGGCCGACCAGGTCACCGAGCAGGGGCCGCTCGACATCCTGATCAACAACGCCACCCAGACCGTGCGCCGCCTGCCCTCCGCGTACGCCGCGCTGGTCGAGGGCGAGAGCGCCCCGCTGCCGGCGGGCGAGCTGCCCGCCCACCACGTCATCGGCGCCTTCAACTCCGGTGCGGTGGACGGACTGGCGGCGCTGCCCGTCGGCGCCTCGGGGCTCGACGCGCAGAAGGTGGCCGACCTCGCCCTGGTCGCGGGCAACGCCAGCGTGGTCCGCCACCGGGAGGGCACCGCGATCGACGCGGGCGGTCTGGTCCCCGACGTCGTCGACTCCAACACCTGGGTCCAGACCATCGAGCAGATTTCCCCGGTGGAACTGCTCGAAACCCAGCTGTGCAACTACACGTCGCCGTTCATCCTCATCAGCAAGCTGCGGCCGGCGATGGCCGAGGCCGCGCGGAGGGCCGCCGCGGGGCGCGCCTACGTCGTCAACGTTTCGGCGATGGAGGGCGTGTTCGCCCGCGGGTACAAGGGCGCCGGCCACCCGAACACCAACGCGGCCAAGGCAGCCATGAACATGGTCACGCGGACCAGTGCCCAGGAGATGTTCGACAGCGACGGCATCCTGATGACCTCGGTCGACACCGGCTGGATCACCGACGAGCGCCCCCACTTCGACAAGCTGCGTCTGGCCGATGCCGGTTTCCACGCCCCGCTCGACCTGGTGGACGGCGCCGCCCGCGTCTACGACCCGATCGTGCGCGGCGAGGCGGGTGAGGACCTGTACGGCGTCTTCCTCAAGGACTACGCGCCCGGCAAGTGGTGACGGGCCCGACGGGCGCCCCCGGTGCACCGCGTCCCGCGGGCGCACCGGACCAACGGCCCTGATCCGTCGGCCGGCCGGCAGGACGCCGTCCCGCTCGGGTGCGAGCACCGGTGCGCCGGGCGCTCCCGGTGTGCCCGATGTGACGGTGTGCCCGATGCGACGGTGCGGGGACCGCGCGACGCGATCCCCGCCGGGCCCGCTCCCGGCCCTGCGGCCCCGCCAGGGGCCGGGGCCGCAGGGCCTCCCCGCCCCGGCCGCACCTGGCGTGCCGTCACCCCGCCCGGCTCAGTCGACGGCTCCCAGCCGCGCGTGCCGCGCCGCCGTCAGCTCCAGGACCGTACGCCAGTCCTCCAGGACCCCGGCGTCGAACAGGCTGGTGCGCGCCTCCTCGGCCGCCTGGCGCAGGCTGACCAGGTCGTCGTCGTGGGCCCAGGCGTCCGGGTGGGCGTCGCGGCGCAGCAGGCGGGCGACGCGCGCGCCGAGCAGCGGCCGCACCGCCTCGGCGGTCCGGCCGACCGGGTTGCCGGGCCACAGCAGCCGGCCCACGGGCGCCACCAGGCCGGCCACCTGGAGTTCCTTGTCCGCGGGGCGGCGCCGGCGCAGGAGCGCGGCGGTGCGCAGCGCGTGCCCGTGCAGGTCCACCGCCCCGCTGCCGCGCTCCGCGACGGCCCCTTCGCCCCGGCAGGCGTACAGCAGGTCCATCAGCTCGTCGACGCTGCGCAGTTCCATGCCTCGGCCCTCCCACGAGACAGACGTTGCCGACCGGCATCGGACCATGGCGGGCTTGCGCCGCAGCCAACGGCAACTTAACGGTGCCACCCGCCGCCGATGACAATCGAAGGTGTGATCGGGAGCATCGGCCGAACGGGTGAGACGTGCGGGGTGCTGAAACCGTTCAATACCGGGAGAATCGGGCCAACTGGGCGGGATGTGAAGGGCAATGGTTCCCCCATGTTTTGAGCCCCATAGAGCGCACCCCCGCTCATTTGGTTAATCTGAAGCGGACGGACGGCAGTACAGGGCTCCACCCACACCCGAGGTCCGTCATGGGACAAGCCGGTTCACAGCGGCCTGCTCTCGCCCGAGTTGCCGGCGCCACCGCGTCCGAACTGCATGCGACTGAAACCCCAGCGGGCGTCCGGTGCCGAACGGCAGACTCGGCCGACAGGCCCCCAGGGTGACCCGACACATAAGGAGTGCGCGGTGACACCGGAGACGACGAATCCAGAGCAACGCCCCAAGGAACGCATGGATCGCGCGGGCCGCCGGCCCGGCGAGATCGGCAGCCTCGACGTGTGGGCCCGGTCCGCCCCCATCCGCCTCGCGGGCTACGAGGAGGACCTCGCCGAACCCCACATCCTGCCCAGCGTGGACTGACCCGCGGCGCCACCCGCAGGATCGCCGGACGCATGGGCGTGCGAGACTCACGCCCATGCTGATCAGGGAAGCGACGGCCGACGACTGGCCGCACATCTGGCCCTTCTGGCACCGCATCGTCGCGGCCGGCGAGACCTACGCCTGGGACCCGCGGACCTCCGAGGCGGACGCTCGGGCCCTGTGGATGAGCCCCGCCAAACGCGTCTACGTCGCCGAGGACGGGACCGGCGCCGTCGTCGCCTCCGCGTACCTCACCCCCAACTACGGCGGCCCCGCCGCCCGCATCGCCAACGCCGGCTTCATGGTCGACCCCGACCGCGGCGGACGCGGCACCGGACGGGCCCTCGCCGAACACGTGCTGGCCGCCGCCGCGGCCGACGGATACCGGGGCATGGTCTTCAACGCCGTCGTCGAGACCAACCCGGCCGTGCGGCTCTGGACCTCCCTGGGCTTCACCGTCCTGGGCACGGTGCCGGACGCCTTCGACCACCCGCGGCACGGGCGGGTCGGCCTGCACGTCATGTACCGCGCCCTTTAGGGCCGCTCAGTCCAGGGGCGCCGTCCGCCGCCAGGGGCGCAGCGCCTCGATCCGCTCCGCCAGCTCCAGCAGCGCCGCCTCCGAACCCGGCCGGCCCACCAGCTGTACGGCGCAGGGGGCGCCCGAGGGCAGGGTGCCGACCGGCACCGCCATCGCGGGCCAGCCGGTCAGGTTCCACGGCGGCGTGAAGGGCGAGTACGCCGTGTTGGCCACGATGTTGCGCAGCCAGCCCCGCTCGTGCCACGGCCCCGCCTTGGGGGAGCGGCGGGCCAGCGCCGGAGTCAGCAGGACGTCGTACTCGGCGAAGAACGGCTCCAGGCGCGCGCGCAGCGCCCCGCGGCCCTCGCCGGTGGCGGCCGTGCGCGCGAAGGGCCGTCCGACGGTCGCGTGCACCCGGGTCCGCCGGGCCAGCCGCCGCCGGTCCAGGCCCCGGGCCTCCACCGCCGTACCGGCCGTCCAGTGGGCCAGGGCGGTGAGCCCCAGCGAGGCGGGGTAGGACGGGTCGGCCCGCCGCACCTGATGGCCCGCCTTCATGAGCAGGCCGGCCGCCTCGCGGACGGCGTCCGTGTACGGACGGGAGACGGTGACGCCGGCCAGGGGGCTGCGCAGGGAGGCCGCGATCCGCAGCGTGCCGGAGTCCGCGCGGCGCGGCGGCCCGCCGTCCGCGAGGACCGCCAGCATCAGGCGGGCGTCCTCGACCGTCGTGGCCAGCGGCCCGTTCTCGGCCAGGCCGAACCAGTCGCCCTCGCCGATGCCGGCCGGGACCACGCCGTGGCCCGGCTTGATGGTGACGAGACCGCATTTGGCCGCCGGTATGCGCAGTGAGCCCATGCCGTCGTTGCCGAGCGCGAGCGGCACCAGCCCCGCGGCGACCGCGGCGGCGCTGCCGCCCGACGAACCGCCCGCGGAACGGGCCGGGTCCCAGGGGTTGCGGGCCGTGCCGTGCACGCCCTCGGTGGTGCCGAACACACACAGCTCGGGCACGTGGGTGACGCCCACCACCACCGCGCCGGCCGCCCGCAGCCGCGCCACGGTGAGGTGGTCCGCCCCGGCGGGCGTGTCCGGCGTCGCGGCGGAACCGACCAGCACCGACTCGCCGCGCACCGCGATATTGTCCTTGACCGCCACCGGAACGCCGGCCAGCGGAAGTTCGGCCAGATCGCCGCGGGCGCCCACCTCGTCGGCCTCGGCGAGGGCCGCTTCGGCCCGTACCGCGCGGAAGGCGCCGACGCGGCCGTCCAGCCGCTCGATCCGGGCGAGATGCTCCGCCACCACCTCGCGGGGCGTGGCGCGCTTCGCGCGCACGGCGGTGGCGATCTCGACGGCGGTCCGGCCGGCCCAGCTGGTCACGGAGGGCTCCTCGGGGTGCGGGAACGGGCTTACTGGCGAGTACGTGAGAACTCTGCCCGCCCGGACGCCGCCGCGTCGAGAGGGCCGACGGCGGCCCCACTCAGGAGGACCGGGCCGGCCCCCCTGCCGCTACGACCCGTCCGGCGCGCCGGTCAGCCGGGTCGGCGGCAGATACTCACGGACGTACGTCCGCTCCCAGCACGCGCCGGTCTCCCGCAGCTCGCGCCACGTCGTGTACCGGTACCGGAACAGCCGGGCGCGGACGAAGCGCGGCGGCGCGTCGGCCGGGAACGGGGAGCTGCGCAGCAGCTTCAGCGTGGCACGGTCGTTCTCCAGCAGCCGTTCCACGAGGACGCCGAACCATGCCCCGGCGTACGAGGGCGACAGCGCGGCGAACCACATCAGCCAGTCCAGCCGCAGGTGGTAGGGCGCGAACTGGCGTGGCCAGCGCCGGGGATCACCGGGCTTTCCCCGGAACTCGTACTCCCGCCAGTCCGCGTCCGGGCGGCCCGCCTCGTCGGCGGTGCCCTCGATCACCACCTCGTGGCGGACCTGGCCGACACTGCCGAAGGCGCCGTAGGTGTTGACCAGGTGCAGCGGGTCGAAGGAGCGGTTCATCACCTGGCGCCGGGAGATCATGTTGCGTACGGGCCGGTGGCTGAGGAAGAGCAGCAGCACCGACACCGCGAGGACCACGGCCTCGTACCAGAGGGGCGCGGCGGACACGGGCGGCGGATCGGCCGGGAACCGGACCGCCGACAGCGCCAGCACGATGGTGACCCAGTTCAGCCAGGAGAAGTTGCCCGACAGTACCAGCCAGAGCTGGGTGACGATCATCAGCACGGCGGCGGCCGTCGCGACGGGCTGCGGAGCGAACAGCAGGAAGGGCACCACGAGCTGCGTGACGTGGTTCGCGGCCACCTCCACGCGGTGCAGGGGCCGGGGGAGTCGGTGGAAGAACCAGCTCAGCGGGCCGGGCATCGGCTGGGTCTCGTGGTGGTGGTCCAGGCAGGTCAGCTTCCGCCAGCACTCGTCGCCGCGCAGCTTGATCAGCCCCGCACCGAACTCGACCCGGAACAGCAGCCAGCGCAGCAGGAAGAGCACGACGACCGGCGGCGCCACCTCGTCGTTGCCGAGGAAGACGGCGACGAAGCCGGTCTCCAGCAGCAGCGACTCCCAGCCGAAGGAGTACCAGGCCTGCCCGACGTTGACGACGGACAGGTACAGGACCCACGGCACCAGCCACAGCAGCATGGCGCCCCACAGCGGCAGCAGCGAGTCCAGCCCCGCCACCAGCGCCGCCGACACCGCGCAGCCCGCCCAGGCGCAGAGCGCGAAGAGGCGGTCCGAGTAGCGGAGCTGGAACAGGCTGGGCGCCCGCCGGAACGGCACCCGCGCGACGAAGCGGGGCACGGGCAGCATGCCGCGCTCGCCGATCAGCGGACGGAACTGCAGGGCGGCCGTCAGGAAGGCGACCAGGTACACGACGGCCAGCGCCCGCTGGAAGACCAGCCTGCTCAGCCAGTAGTCGGGTGCGGTGAACCACTCCACGGCCGCGCTCCTCTCGTACGATCACGCTCTGTGTACCCCGGTGGGCAGGCGGCTCCTCGCCCGACCCGGCCGGCGGACAGGAGTCGAAGAATCGGACGAATGCTGGCAAGGTGGGGCTCATGGTTGATCGGGGAGCGAGTGCCCCGTCACTCCCGGACGACTGGCCCGCCCACCCGGACCCGATTCTGGCGCTCAACCGCATGGGCAGCTTCGACTGGGACCTGGACGCCGGGCTGTTCCAGATGGACGCGCAGGCCCACGAGGTGTTCGACCTGCGTCCCGAGGAGTACGACGGACGGCCCGAGTCGTTGTCGGTGCGCGTCCCCACGGCCGAGGGCCGCCGCCTGGACGCCCTGGTCGCCCAGGCGATCAAGGACGGCAGTGAGAACTACGGCACCTACTTCCGTCTGCGCCGCCGCGACGGCACCCTGCGCTGGACCCGTACGCAGGGCTACATCCGCCGCGACGAGACCGGCCGCCCCCGCCGCATCATCGGCATCGTCCGCGACGCCACCCAGGAGATCGGCGACATCGAGGACCGCCGCGAGCAGGCCGCGCAGGACGAGGCCCGCCGCCGGCTCACCAACGTCGTCCAGCTCGCCACGGCCGCCCTCGCGCACGCCCGCACGGTGGACGAGGTCATCGAGGTCCTGCGCGACACCCACGGCCTCACCCGCCTGGGCGCCACCAGCCTCGTGATGGGCCTGGTCGAGGCCGGCCGCATCCGGCTGGTCGCCGACGGCCCCGACAACAGCTTCGTCCCCGGCACCCGCCTCACCCGGATCGACGAGCCCTACCCGATGAGCGAGGCCGTACGAACCCTCAGCCCCCGCTTCATCGAGTCGCCGGAGGAGTTCGCGGAGTGCTACCCCTTCCTGTGGCAGCACATCACCCACCTGAACATCACCGCGGCCGCCTACCTGCCGCTGATCGCCCAGGGCCGGCCGATCGGCGCCATCGGCCTGCTCTACAGCGACCGGCGCGGATTCTCCCCGGAGGACCGCAACGTGCTGGTCGCGCTCGGCAGCGGTATCGCGCAGAGTCTGCAGCGGGCCATGCTCTACGAGCAGGAGATGGACCTCGCCGAGGGCCTCCAGCAGGCCATGCTGCCGCGCACCATACCCAGCGTGCCCGGCTGCGACGTCGCCGTCCGCTACCGCGCCGCCACCCTCGGCGGAGCCTTCGGCCGTGACATCGGCGGCGACTGGTACGACCTGATCCCGCTGCCCGGCGGACGCGTCGGTGCCGTCATCGGCGACGTCCAGGGCCACGACACGCACGCCGCCGCCGTCATGGGCCAGCTGCGCATCGTGCTGCGCGCCTACGCCGCCGAGGGCCACCCGCCGGCCACCGTGATGGCGCGGGCCTCCGTCTTCCTCCACGAACTCGACACCGACCGCTTCGCGACCTGCCTGTACGCGGAGGCCGACCTGGCCACCGGGGTGGTCCAGGCGGTCCGCGCCGGGCACATCGATCCCCTGCTGCGGTACGGCGACGGCAGCTGCCGCCGCGTGTCCGTCGAGGGCGGGCTGCCGCTCGGCCTGTCCGCCGCGTTCGGGCGCCTCGCCTATCCGGTCTCCACCGTCGAGCTGGACCCCGGCCACACGCTGCTGCTGTGCACCGACGGGCTGGTCGAGCAGCCCGGCGCCGACCTCGACGAGGGGATGGACGTCCTCGCGGCCCTGGTCGCCTCCGGCCCGCAGGACGTGGCGGACCTGGCCGACCGGCTCATCGACGTGGCCGAGGAACGCCGCGGTGACGACGACGTGGCGCTGCTCCTGCTGCGCCGGCGCGGGCTGGGAGTGCCGCGGACCTTCGGCCGGCTCCAACAGCACGTGTCACCGGGCGACCCGGAGGCCCTCGCCGAGGCCCGGCACATGATCCGCGCCGCCGTCCGCACCTGGGGCGCCGAGAACCAGACCGACGAGATCGAGCTGGTCGCCGACGAACTGGTCACCAACGCCCTCATGCACACCGAGGGCTCCGCAATCGTCACCCTGCGGCTGCTCACCGGCACCGACCGGCGGCTGCGGGTCGAGGTCGAGGACTCCTCCAGCGCCCTGCCGCGCCGCCGGGAGGCAGGGGAGTGCGGGGTCTCCGGGCGGGGGCTGTTCCTGGTCGAGACGCTCGCCGACCTGTGGGGCGTGGAGGCGCGCGGGAGCGGCAAGTGCGTGTGGTCCGAGTTCGTGGTCTCCCACCGCCCGGGCTGACTCCCGCTGGCACTGTCGCTGCCCGGTGGCACTCTGGACGTATGCCCGAACTGCCCGAGGTCGAGGCGCTCAGGGACTTCCTGACCGAGCACCTCGTCGACCGCGAGATCGTCCGTGTGCTGCCCGTGGCGATCAGCGTCCTGAAGACGTACGCCCCCGCGCCCGCCGCCCTGGAGGGCCACCGGGTGGCCGCCGTGCACCGCTACGGCAAGTTCCTCGGCGTCGAGACCGCCGGCGGCCCGCACCTGGTCACCCATCTGGCCCGCGCGGGCTGGCTGCACTGGAAGGACAGTCTCCCCGACGGCCTTCCCCGGCCCGGCAAGGGCCCCCTGGCGCTGCGCGTCGCCCTGGACACCGGGGCCGGCTTCGACCTGACGGAGGCGGGCACCCAGAAGCGCCTCGCCGTGTACGTCGTGGCCGACCCGCGGGAGGTGCCGGGGGTGGCCCGGCTCGGCCCGGACCCCCTCGCCGAGGACTTCGACGAGGCCCGCTTCGCCGCCCTCCTGGCGGGCGAGCGGCGGCAGCTCAAGGGAGCCCTGCGCGACCAGAGCCTGCTCGCGGGCGTGGGGAACGCGTACAGCGACGAGATCCTGCACGCGGCCGGGATGTCCCCCTTCAAACTGGCCGCTTCCCTCACCGACGAGGAGATGGCACGGCTGTACGGGGCACTGCGCGCCACGCTCACCGAGGCGGTCGAGCGGTCCCGGGGCCTCGCGGCCGGCCGGCTGAAGGCCGAGAAGAAGAGCGGGCTACGGGTGCACGGCCGCACCGGTGAGCCGTGCCCGGTGTGCGGCGACACCGTCCGGGAGGTCTCCTTCAGCGACTCCTCGCTCCAGTACTGCCCGACCTGCCAGACCGGCGGCAAGCCGCTGGCGGACCGGAGGCTGTCCCGGCTGCTCAAGTAGCGCGGCCCGGCCCGCCCGGGGAGGACCGTGTGCGCGCCCCTCACCCGGCTCCCGTGCGGGTCCTCACCCTGTTCCCGTGCGGGTCCTCACCCTGTTCCCGTGCGGGCGCCCACTCGGCTCCCGCGCGGGGCGCCCGGCCCGGTGACCGCTCAGCCGGCGGGAAGCGTCACCAGGCGTTCCCCGTCCGCGGTCCGCACCTCGTAGCGGGCGATCCGGTCGGGAGGCAGGGCCGCTGCGCCGCGCATGGTGTTCGCCCCGGCGCCGTGCCCGGGGTCCTTCCAGCTGGTGACGGTCTGCTCGGTGCCGTCACGGCCGACGGCGATCAGCCGGCAGGTGTGCGGGCCCGACCCGTCCCTGACCTCCAGTTCCACCTCGGTGCCCCAGGACTCGTGCGCGGCCGTGACCCGCGCCCACACCCCGGACCGCTCGTCGGTCGCGGTCAGCCGCACCGCCGTGTCGGACCGGCTCGCGTAGAGGACGGCTCCGGGACCGGCCACGGCGCACACGACCGCGGCGGCCACGGCGAACAGCACCCGCCTGCGGACGACCCGGCGGCGCAGGGCCGCCTCGGACAGCAGGCGGTCCAGCAGCCGGGGTCCGGGCCGGGTCAGGGGAGGGACGAGCCGAGGTGTCGTCCGCCGGTACAGCATCAACTGCCGGGTGGCGGGGCCGAACGCGGTCACCTGCGCCGCGCACCGGGGGCACTCCATGAGGTGGTCCTCGAAGCGGAACGCCTCCGCCTCGTCCAGCACGCCGAGTGCGTAGGCGCCGACGTCGCGATGCCTCTCCAGGGACCTCATGCCGAATCCTCGTGCCGTTGGGTGCGGGTGGGGTTACTCCGTGCTCCCACCCGTACGCACCGCACAGCGGAATCACTCAAGTCGCGGACACAATCACGGCCAAGGGATTCGGAGCGGAACGGCCCGTGGATTGGTCCGGCCCCGGACGGAGTCGGTGAGCCGGCGGCGCCTAGAAGAGGTGGATGGCGAGGTGGCCGAGCGGCAGGCCCAGCTGCCAGGCCGGCGTCCACACCTTCGGTTCCTCCTCCTCCGCGGTCGCCGCCCCGCCCGGCACCGCGTTCAGGTCGGGGGCGAGCAGTTCGGTGTCCTCCAGCCAGCGCCACGCCGCCCGGGCCAGTTCCAGGTCCGGCGAGTGCCGGCCGGCGGCGGCCGTGTCGGCCGTGACCTCGGCCAGACGCTCCCGCACCCACGCGTGCCACGGCTGGTCGTAGGCGGTCAGCGACAGCCAGGTCTCCAACCGGGTGATCACGCGGATGCCGCTCAGCTCACCGTCGGTGTCGGACAGGAAGACGGTCAGCGCCAGGGCGTCGCGCCCGGCGCGGAACTCGAAGGACGTGGGTGGCATCAGGTCGCCGGTCCGCAGCAGCTCGTCGGCGATGTACTCGGCGTACAACCAGGCCATGGGGACGGTCACGCCGCCCCCGCCGGTGCCGTCCGTGCTCTCTTGGCCTCTGTGCGGCATCCCTTCCTGCCTTCCTCCGGTGCGTGCGCGTCGCCCGGCCCGCGGGTCATGGGCCCCCGTCCGGAACACGGATGAGGACAGCCGATTACTCAACCGGGGTCCAGGGCAAGGCGCTTTGCGGAGGCTTGACCATGGGGCCGGTTTCACCGCAGGTCGGCGGCGTAACCCGGCAGAACCCTGCGCAGGGCGCGCAGCGCGTAGTACGCGCGGGACTTCACGGTACCGGGCGGGATGCCGAGGGCCGCCGCGGCTTCCGCCACACTCGCCCCCTGGAAGTACACCAGCACCAGAACTTCACGGTGCTCCGGAGTGAGTGTCTTCACAGCCTCGCGCACGTCCAGGGCCGCGGCGGCCCGTTCGGCGTGATCGGCGCAGACCGGCGCGTTCTCCAGGACGGCGTCGCCGACCTCCGCGGGCCGTGCCTGCCGGGCCCGGCGTGCGTCGATGGCCAGACGCCGGGCCACGGTGAGCAGCCAGGGCCGTACGGAGTCGAAGTCGTCGGCGCGCAGGGCCTCGGGGTGCTGCCAGGCGCGGACCAGGGTCTCCTGCACCAGGTCCTCGGCGCGCTGCCGGTCGCCGTCGCTGAGCCGCAGCAGCAGCGCGAACAGCAGCCGGCCGTGCTCGCGCTGCAGTGCGGCGAGTTCGTGCTCGGCGGTCGTCGCGCTCGTCCTGTCCATCAGGGTGATTCCGGCCGTCATGGCCGTATGGCATCGCAGGCCGCCGTCCGGGGACAGGGCGCACGCACGGGTGTGCGACGGACGGTCGATCGCGTCGACGAACGGTTCGACGAACGGTCGGCGCTCCCCGTTCGGGTACGCCGGACGGGCCAATGGGCGTGTCGGAGCCGCCCGGGGCGACCTGAGCCTCATTTCCTGTTCGTAGGTAAATGTGACTTTCATCGGTGTGTGCGACCCCCGCGGAGTGAACGGATGATCACACGCAGTCGACAGGTGGCCCTGGCCCTGACCGCCCTTCTCGCCGTGGGCGCGGCCTGCCAGGCCCGCGACCACGAACCCCCGGGGCGACCGGCCCCGGCCCCCTCCGCCCCGGACACCGGCGTCTTCACCCTGGTCGCCTCCGGCGACGTACTGCCGCACGACTCGATCATCGAACGGGCCCGCTTCGACGCGGGCGGCATCGGCTACGACTTCCGTCCGATGCTGGCCGGCGCCCGGCCCGTCGTCTCGCGTGCCGGCCTGGCCCTGTGCCACATGGAGACCGTGTACGGCGCGAACGGCGACTACAGCGGCTACCCCCTCTTCAAGTCCCCGCCCGAGGTGGCCGAGGCGCTGGCGGCCACCGGCTACGACGGCTGCTCCACCGCCTCCAACCACAGCGTCGACGACGGCGCCGAGGGCATCCGCCGCACCCTGGACGCCCTCGACCGCGCCGGCGTACGGCACGCCGGGACGTCGCGCACCGAGGCCGAGGCGCGCACGGCGACGGTCCTGCGCGCGGGCCGGGCCAAGGTCGCCCACCTCGCCTACACCCTCCACACCAACGGCCACCCGGTGCCCGACGGGCAGCCCTGGGCGGTCGGCTTGATCGACGAGGAGCGGATCCTCGCCGACTCCCGGGCCGCGCGCGAGGCCGGCGCGGACATCGTCGCGGTGTCCCTGCACTGGGGCACCGAATGGCAGGACGAGCCCGACCGGGACCAGCTGTCCCTGGCCGAGAGCCTGACCGCCGCCCGGACCGGGGGTCGTCCCGACATCGACCTGATCCTCGGCACCCACGCGCACGTCCCGCAGGCGTACGAGAAGGTCAACGGCACCTGGGTCGTCTACGGCATGGGCGACCAGATCGCGGGCGAGATGATCAACGACGAGGGGAAGCGCGACCCGCGCGGCAACCAGTCGACCATCGGCCGTTTCACCTTCGCCCCGCCCGCCCGGCCCGGTGAACGCTGGCGTGTGACCAGGGCCGAGTTCGTCCCGCAGCTCTTCGACGTCGACGCCGGCCGGGTGGTGAACCTCAACCGCGCGCTGGAGAAGGGCGCCGAGGTGCGTGCCGTGCGCGACCGCATCCGCGATGTGGTGCTCAGCCGGGGCGCGGCCGGGGACGGGCTGGTGATGGGGGAGTAGGTCACCCCTCGTCCACGTGGTCCAGGGCCGTCAGCATCGACCCGAGCACCCTCAGGCAGGTGTCCACGTCGGCGTCGGTGAGGTCGCCGCCGACCTCGCGCAGCAGTCGGTGCTCCCGGTCCAGGACGGCGGTGACGGTGACCCGGCCCCGGTCGGTGAGCCGGATCAGCGACGACCGCCGGTGCGACGGGTTGGGGATGCTCTCCACCAGGTCCTGTGCCGCGGCCTCGTTGACCATCCGCTGCACGAACTGACGGCTGATCGCCTGGGCCCGGCCCATCTGCGGCACGGTCATCGGCCCGTGCCGGTGCAGCAGGGCCAGTACGGCGCGGACGCCGACGGACAGGCCGTCGGCGGTCAGGCCCTGCTCGACACTGCGCTGCGCACGCCGGTAGAGGGGGCCGACCAGGTCGTAGACCTCGGTGAGGCGCAGGGCGAGGGCGTCGGGGGGGAGGGGTGCGTCGATGTCCTTCACCCGACCATCATGACACCTGGGTTGCCAATTGAGGGGCAGCATGACACCTTGGTTGTCATGACTGCCGCTTCCGATCTGCGTTTCCTCGCCTCCGGCGACGGCGACCTCGCCTACCGCGACACCGGTGCCGGGGACCTCGTCGTCCTGCTCCACTCCGGCTTCGCCGACCATCGTGTCTTCGACGCCCAGATCCCGGCCCTGGCGGCCGGCCACCGTGTGATCGCGCCCGACGTCCGCGGCCACGGCTCCTCGGCCAACGCCACCCGGCCGTTCCGCTGGGCCGACGACCTCGCCGTCCTGCTGCGCCACCTCGACGCGGGTCCCGCGGTGCTCGTCGGCGTGTCGATGGGCGGCGCCATCGCCACCGACACGGTGCTGGAGTACCCGGAGCTGGTCCGCGCGCTGGTGGTCTGCGGCGCGGCCACCAGCGAGTTCGAGTACACCGACCCGTGGGTGCGACAGGTGCAGGCCGAGCAGGCCCGCGCACTGGGCGCGGGCGACGTCGAGGGCTGGATCGAGGTGTTCCTGCGCTTCGTCCTGGGTGAGCACCGCGCCCCCGGCGCCGTCGACCCGGCCATCGCGCACCGGCTGCGCGAGATGGCCCTCGGCACCCTCGCCAAGCACACCCCGGACGAGGAGAACCACCACGTGCCCCTGACCGACACCTGGGCCCGCGTCCCGAAGATCGACGTCCCGGTCCTCACCGTCAACGGCTCCCTGGACGCGCCCGACCTGATCGCCGAGGCGGAACGGCTCGCCCGCACGGTCCCGGACGGGCGTTCGGTCACCGTCGAGGGCGTCGCGCACTACCCGAACCTGGAGCGGCCCGAGGCCTTCAACGAGATCCTCGTCGACTTCCTCCGTGGCCTCCGGGCCGGCGCCCGCCCGCGGCGCGCCGGCTCCGACGTGCGGTAGGGGTGCCCGAAGGGGACCGCCGGCCCGGCCGCCGGCCACCCCGCGATCGGGCCGCTTCCGGGATCGAGCCGCTTCCGGATCGGCCCGCTTCCGGATCGGCCCGCCTCCGGGATCGAGCCGCTTCCGGAGACGGCGAACGGCTGACGCCGGATCAGGGGCCCACCCGCGCCCGCCGAGCGAGCCACGACGCGCACGCCGCCTCGACGGACGGGCGCTACGGCACCACCGTCACGGGCCAGCGCCCCGCCTTCACCAGCCGTACCGCGACCGAACCGACGATCCGGTGCCCGGCCTGTTCGGAGGCCCCCACGACGACGGCGTCGGCCTTCAGCTCGTCGGCCGCCTTCACCAGGCCGTTGTAGGGGTCGCCGCGGAAGGTGTGGAACTCCCAGCGCACGTCGAATATCCCCCGGGACCGCTCGGCCACCTCCCGGATGTGCGCCACCAGGTCCTCGGCGATCTCGTCGGTCGTCTCCGCCACCGGCGCTCCGAGCGACGCCCCCGCCGCCAGCACCGGCTGCACGTACACCACGGCGAGCAACGCGCGCTGCCGCCGGGCCAGACCCCCGGCATAGGCCGCGGCCCGGAGCGAGGAGTCGGAGCCGTCCACACCGACGACGATGACCTTCGGCCCGTCCGTGCCCCGTTCGAACTGCTGGGAGTGCTGTTCCGTCACGCGGCGAGGCTATCGGAGGCACTCCCGGCCCTGGTCCGTGCGGGTGGTTCCGTGCCGCCGCACCGGTGTTGCTCAGGTGCGCCGGACCCCGGCCGGGCGACTGATGAGTCATGAAGAAGGATCAGTTGCTCACACGGCGCCGCGCACTGCTCGCCGGCGCCGTGGCCGCGGGAGCGGCCGGCACCGCCGGCGCGCTCGCGGTGGGCACGGGGGACGGGCCGGCCCGGCCGGTCGCCCCCGCCCCGGGCCCCGCCGCCGGCCGCCCGCTGAACGCCTCCGCCTACCGTCTACAGCCCCTGACCGGATACGGGGTGCCCCGTGCCGCACCGCGGCGGCCCCCGGTGCGCAGCGAGCCGATCCTGCGCGTGTCGGGCCGGGGCCGCACCATGCTGCTCACCTTCGACGACGGGCCCGACCCCCGCTACACCCCGGACATCCTGGACACGCTGGCGAAGTACGACGTGCGCGCGACGTTCTTCGTGTGCGGGGAGATGGCGGACCGCAACAGGGGCCTGCTCTCCCGGATGGCCGACGAGGGGCACGTCGTCGGCAACCACACCTGGTCCCACCCGCTGCTGACCCGCCTCACCAGACGCCGGATCCGCTCCGAGATGGAGCGCACGAGCGAGGTCGTCGAGCAGGCCCACGGCGAGCCGCCCCGCTGGTTCCGGGCCCCGTACGGGGCGTGGAACCGCGCCGCCTTCCAGCTCGGCGCCGAACTCGGCATGGAACCGCTCGCCTGGACCGTGGACACCCTCGACTGGACCACCCCCGGCACCCGCACCATCGTCGGCCGGGTGGAGGACGGCGCCGCCCCCGGCGTCGTGGTGCTCTCGCACGACGCCGGGGGCGACCGCTCGCAGACCGTCCGCGCCCTGCGCGCCTATCTGCCCGAACTGCTGGACTCCGGCTACCGCCTCACCGTCCCCCGGCGCCGCTACGCCTGACGCCCGCCCGGCCGGGACCCGCTCAGCGGGTTCCGGTCATGCGGGCGAAGGCGACGACGTTCCCCTCGTATCCGTTCTGCTTCGAGAAACCGCCGCCGCAGGTGATGACCCGCAGTTCGGGGCTGCCCTTGGAGGCGTAGACCCGGTCGCCGGGGAAGTTGTCCTTCTCGAACACCTCGATGCCGTAGATCTCGAAGACCGCCGTCCTGCCGTCCTGACGGCGCACCTCCACCTTGTTGCCCTTCTTGAGGGCCCCGAGTCCGTAGAAGACGGCGGGTCCCTGCTGGTTGTCGACATGGCCGACCACGACCGCGGTGCCCTTCTCGCCGGGGGTGACGGCGCCGGTGAACCAGCCGGCCAGATTCGGGTCCTCGGGCGGTGGAGCGCCGATCCAGCCCTCCGCGTCGAGACCGACCGGCATGATCGGCGCGTCGACCTGGATGGCGGGAATGACGACCTGGTCGGGCACCGAGTGCGGCAGCGGGGCGAGACCCGCGGCGGTGTCGTCCCCGGTCGTGACGCGGCTGTCCGAGGCGGCTGCCGACGCCGGCTGCGGCGGCCCCTGGTCGAATTCCCCCGACCCGTTGCGGATGAGCGCGAGCCCGGTCAGCAGAACCAGCGCTATCACGCCCCAGGGAGCACGTTTCCTCCGCCGCTCCTCCTCTTCGGCCCACTCGGACGCATCCATTCGCCATCCCCTCTCGACCCGGCGTCACCCGGTCGTCCGCGCATACGAGCACGCTAAGCGCCGCACGCCCGAGCGGCGACGGGGCGGCGGCGAACGGGTGGCGCGCACGCCTTCCGTGAGCCATCCGGGATCACCCGCCGGGAAATTTCTGACGGCCCGTGGCCTGCGGTGATATCCGGTCGTGCGGTTTCGGCCCGGCGCGCCCCTCACCAGGACGGACCATTCCCGAAATGCGGCTCTGGGCAGGGCAACTGAGGGTCTTTCTGGGAGGCGCTTTCTCGCCGATCGACCGGGGACGGGTCCCGGGGCGTCTTCCGCGGAGGATCACATGCGCAACACTCGTGCCCTCGCGGCAGCCGGCGCCGCGGTCGCTGTCCTCGGGCTGGCCGCCCCCACGGCCACCGCCGGCGGCGACCACAACCAGCCGAGCAACATCGTCGCCCTGCCCAGCGTCATCGCCCGCGGTGGCCAGATGACCGTCACGGTCGACGGCTGCCCGCAGGGCGGCACGATGACCTCGGACGCGTTCCGGACGACCCACCTGACCCCGGTCAGGGGGGCCAACGAGACGTCCAGGGGCACCGCCACCATCAAGGAGGACGCCCGGCCGGGTTCGTACGACATCACCGTCAACTGCTCGGGCAGGCGACTGACGCGTCCGGCCGCCTTCACCGTCATCGGCGGCGTCCGCGGTGGCATCGGCGGCAGCAGCTCCAGCGGGGCGACGCCGACGGACATCGCGATCGGCGGCGGGCTCGTCGCCGCGGCGGTCGCCGGCGGCGGTCTGTTCTGGATGCGGCGCCGGGCCGAGCGGCGGATCTGACCCCTTCCCGGCCGTCCCGGACGGGCTCCGCCTTCGGGGGACGGGCCCGTCCGGTCGTGTGGGGCCGCACAGCCGGACCGCTGCGGGTCGCACGGCCGGGCCCGCGCGTCGTACGCCCGCGGGGCTGCGCCCCGGACTCGCGAGGGGTCCGGGGGCACAGCCCCGCGGGCGTGGGCCGGGAGACGGGGTCAGACGCCGTCCTCGCCGGAACGGCGCCGCGCGAGGTGGTACGCCGCACCGACCGCGCCCGCGACCAGTGCGAGGCCGAGCCCGATCTCCTTCGCGTCGAACCCGGCGGCGCTGCCGCCCTCCCCGGCGTGCACGCCCTTGGGGTGGCGGGGTTCGCCGGAGGGGTGGTGGGAGTGGCCGCCCGCGATGGTCAGGTTCACGGTCCCGGTCCTCCCGCCACAGGTGAAGGTCACCTGATGGACGGTTCCGCGTCCGGCGTCACGGTCGACCCGGGCGGTCGCAGACGACTCGTGGCGCGGGACGATGACCGTGTCGAACACCGGCGACTCGACCGTGACGCGTCCGTGGCAGCCGCCGGCACCACGGCCCACGCCCAGGGTCACCTCGCCGCCCGGCGCCACGGTGGCGGGGTGGACGGTGAAACCGAACGTCGAACCGCCGCCCACGGCCGCTCCGGCCGGTACACAGGCGGAGAGGGCGGCGGTGCCCAGCAGGGCGACCGAGGCGGCGGGTATCGCGCGCATGGTGAATCCTCCGGGTCCCCGAGGAGCGGCGGCGGACCTGTTCCGCACGTGCCGGAAAGACACCTCGATGGTCGAAACGCTAGGAAACCGGACACGACGGCGCGATCGCAGTCGCGCGAATGGGGCACGCGCGTGAGCCGCTCAGGCGACGGTGACGGAGTGCTGGGCGCCCCCCGGCGGGTTCCCGGTGCGGGGACCGCCGAGGGGCGCCGGTGCGGGGAGGCGCCGGGGGCCGCCGCTCAGTCCCCCGCTCCGGGGAAGAGGTTCAGGAAGGGGTCCGTGGACGCCGCGACGCCGCGGCTGAACGGCGCGTCGAAGTCCCAGATCAGGAAGAGCAGGAACGCGATGAGCGCCGAGAACAGTCCGGCGAGGATCAGCTCGCGTGCCGTACGCCGGATCTGGAGGGCGAAGACCATGCCGACCGTGACGACGCCTCCCGTGATGAGCCCGAACCACACCACACCCGGCATGGTCGCCCCGGTCGACTCCGCCCGGGAGATGCGGGCCTGGTCCGCCGCGGTCACCTGGTCGACGAGCGGCTGGTACGCCTGCGCCTCGAAGTCCGACCTCGGCTCGTAGTCGGTGACGTCCGCGCGGACGCGGTCGAGGAGTTCGGTGCCGCGTTCGGTCACCTCGCCGTGGTCGGCCATGGCCTTCCACTCGGTGGTCACGACGTGTCCGACATAGGCGTTGACATCCTCCCGGATGCGGTCGCGGACGTCGGGCGGGTAGACCCGGACACGCTCCGAGATCTCGTGCAGCGCGATCGCCTCCGTCTGGACGTGGTCCTGGGCGGCGCTGCGTGCCTCCCAGACACCCGCGATGGCCAGGCCCAGCACGATGGCGTACACCACGCCGATCCACATCGTCATGTACTCGATGACGTCCGGGGTCTCGGTGATGTCCTCGTCGTCGGACGCCCTGCGGTGCCGTACGAGGGTGATGATGACGACCACGACGCAGGCGGCCAGCATCGCGAGGGTGAGAACAAGCCATTCCGGCAAGAGGGGCTCCAGGGAATCAGCGCGCACGGAGCGCGGCGACGGCGACCACCGCGGGCACCGTGATGAGCAGGACGAAGATGAGCGGTGACGTGGTCCCGCGCGAGGACCGCTGCTGGGGCCGGGCGGCGCGGTAGTGCGGGTAGTGCACCGGGCTCAGCGACGGCCGGGGCGTGGGCGTCGCCGACGGGCCGGGTGCGGGAGCCGCGGGACGGTCCGGCGTCGGTGAGGGGCTCGGTGTCGGTGTCGGGGTGGGAGCGGGGGTGGGCCGGTCCGGTGCCGGCCGCGGGGGCGGCGGAGGCGGCGCCTCGGGCTTCGGGGCCGGCGGCTTCGGGGGAGGCTCCGGCGCGGGGGGCGGTGGGGGTGTGGGTTTCGGCGGGGGAGGGGGTTTCGGCGGAGGGGGCTCGGGTGTCGGAGTGGGCGTCGGCGAGGGCTTGGGGCACGGCGGGAAGGGGGGCCAGGAGTCGCTCCCGGCGACCGCCACCGCGTCGGTACCACCCGGTCCGGTGGACGCATAAGCGCAGGCGTCCGCCTGCGCCGGGCCGATCGGCGCGCCGACGAGCGTGAACGTCAGCGTCACCAGGGCCAACACCCGGCCGGCCGAAGCGGATCGGGATGGTTCGGGTCCATGCACGACGCAGATCATCGAGCCTGGCGGGCCGGAGCACGCCGGATCACCGGACGATTGGTCCGAAGGAGGGACACCGGCGTGCAGAGGTTTGACCGGCGCACGCCTGCCCGCGTCCGGGTTCGTACCTGCGTACGAACAGCTCGTGGAGGGGGAGGGGAGGAGCCGCCCGTGCGCTCTGCGGTCACGCGGTGCGCCGCGCCGCGCCACTCCGGCCGGCCTGGGCCGGGCCGAAAAGAAATGAGCCCCCCGTTGAACACAACCGGCTCCCCCGTGCGTACCCAGGGTCATGCGGCGGCGCAGTGGCCGTCCCCACACCTTCGTGACGATCGGGGAATGACGATGAAGACCTCCTGGCGGAGCGCCTCACTCCTGGCGAGCGCCGCGGCGCTGCTGGCGCTGACGACGGCGTGCGGCCAGGACGGCGGCAGCGCCACCGGCAGCCAGAACGTGGGCGCCACGGCGGCGCCCGGCGACGTCGGCGACATCGGGACCGGCGCCGGCGACGGACTCGGCACCGGCGCGGGCGGCGCGCAGAAGCCGGCGAGCTCGCCGGAGCCCGCGGGCAAGCTGTCCGTCTCCACGAACGCCGAGGTCGGCGAGCTGGTGACCGACGGCGCGGGACACACCCTCTACCGCTTCGACGCGGACACCGCCGAGCCGCCCAAGACGACCTGCGAGAACGACTGCGCCACCGCCTGGCCCCCCGTGGCCGCCGACGACGCGCTCGCCGGGGAGGGCGTCGACAAGGCGCTGCTCGGCGAGGTCGCCCGGGCCGACGGCACCAAACAGCTGACCATCGGCGGCTGGCCGGCGTACCGCTACGCCAAGGACACCTCGCCCGGGGACGTGAAGGGCCAGGGTGTGGGAGGCAAGTGGTACGCGCTCGCCCCCGACGGCAAGAAGGCCCAGGCGGCCGAGTCGGCCGCGCTGTCCACCCGCGACGACCCGAAGCTCGGCGAGATCGTCGTCGACGAGAACGGCATGACCGTCTACCGCTTCATGAAGGACGAGGCCTGGCCGAAACCGGTGTCGGCATGCACCGGCGCCTGCCTGGAGAAGTGGCCGGTCGTGGCGCCCGTGGAGCCCAACGACACGGAGGGCGTCGTGAAGGAGGACCTGATGACCTTCACCCGGCCCGACGGCGCCGAACAGCAGACGGTCGACTGCTGGCCGATCTACACCTTCGCCGGCGACAAGAAGGCCGGCGACACCAACGGCCAGGGCGTCGGCGGCACGTGGTACGCCGTCTCGCCCGACGGGAAGCCGGTCGGCGCGCCGAAGAAGTAGGAACCACCTGCCCGCCCGCCTGCCTCCGGCGCGCGACCAGCGGGCCGTCCCCTCCGCACCCGGGAGTCCGTACCCGGGAGTCCGTACCGGGCGGAGGGGGCGGCCCCTTTTCGCGCGCTTCGGTGTCCCTTGTCGCGCCTTGGCATGCGGCACGTGCCGCAGGCAGTGACCGGTAACGGATGGTCAATTTCCGTTTGGGCTCGCCCGTTCGGCGGGCGATCAGTAGCCTCTGCTCGAACACCGGATCGCCACTGCCTTGGAGAGCTAGATGGAGCGTCCCGCCTGGGCCCCGCGCAGCATCGACATCTCGGTGCCCAGCGTGTCCCGGATCTACGACTTCTACCTGGGCGGTTCGCACAACTTCGAGGTCGACCGGGAAGCGGCCCGCAGGGCCATGGAGTTCATGCCGGGACTTCCCAAGATCATGCAGGCGAACCGGGCGTTCATGCGCCGCGCCGTGCGCTTCGCGGCCGACGAGGGCATCGACCAGTTCCTGGACATCGGCTCCGGCATCCCCACCTTCGGCAACGTCCACGAGGTGGCCCGGGCGGCCCGGCCCGGCGCGCGCGTGGTCTACGTCGACCACGACCCGGTGGCGGTCGCGCACAGCGAGGCCGTCCTGGTGGGCCACGACGACGCGGCCGTGGTGGCCGGCGACCTCCTCAAGCCGCAGGAGATCCTGGCCGACCCCCGGGTGGAGCGGCTGATCGACCTGAATCGGCCGGTGGCCCTGCTGCTCGTTGCCATACTGCACTTCGTGGAAGACGCGGACGACCCGTACGCGGCGGTGGCCGGGCTGAGCGAGGCGCTCGCGCCCGGTAGCCTGCTCGTCCTCACGCACGCCTCGTACGAGGGAATCCCGCTGCCCGCCGAGCGGGCCGCGGGCGCGGTGGACGTGTACAAGGACATCCGCAATCCGCTGATCATGCGCTCGCGCGAGGAGATCGCGCGGTTCTTCGAGGGGTACGACATGGTGGAACCCGGACTGGTTCCGATGCCGCGCTGGCGGCCCGAGGAGGCGCCGGAGGACGAGGATCCGTACGCGTACTCCGGATTCGCCGGCGTGGGGCGTACGGCGTGAGCGCGGAGCCGGACGGGCCGGAGGACAGACTGCGCCGGTTCGCGACCATCTGGAGCCGGGCCGTCTTCCCGGTGACCTCGACGTCGTCGACCCGCCCCGAGTTCGAGGAGGAACTGCTGCCGCTGGCCCGTCGGCTGAGCGGGGTGCTGGGGGCCCGGGGTTTCGAGGCGGCGGAGGCCAGGGAGGTCGGCGCGGCGCTGGTCGACGCGCACTGCACCGACCCCGAGGCACTCGCCCGGACGCTGGACTGCGTCGACGCCTACCTCGTGCTCTACTGCGGCGAGGGCGGCGACCCCGAGCACCTGCGCGCCCGTTCGGCGCGGCTCCAGCACGCCATGGCGGCCGGGTTCGCCGGGGCGCTGCGCGCCCGGACCCTGGCCGAGCAGGAGGCCATCGCGCAGGCCGCCCTGAAGGCGCAAGGGGTGGTGGCCGAGGCCCTGCACGCCAGCGAGGCCCGCTTCCGCGCGGTCTTCGAAGGTGCCGCCATAGGCATCGGCATCGCCGACCTGGACGGCAACATCCTCCAGGTCAACGGGGCGTTGATGCGCATGTTCGGCATCACCGACACCAGGCTGCGCGGCCGTAAGGTCAGGGAGTGGTCGCACCCCGACGACGCCCCGCAGACGTGGCGGCTCTACGACGAGCTGGTCCGCGGCGAGCGTGAGCACTACCACGTGGAGAAGGCGTTCTACCGGCCCGACGGCACCGTCCTGTGGACCAACCTCACGGTCTCCCTGCTGCGCGACGCCGACGGCACCCCGCAGTACCAGCTGGCGCTGATGGAGGACACCACCGAGCGACGGCTGCTCAATCTGCGGCTGCGCTACGAGGCCACCCACGACGCGCTCACCGGCCTGCCCAACCGGAGCTTCTTCTTCGAACGCCTGGAGAAGGCCCTGAACGCGGGGCCGGGCCAGCGCTTCGGCCTGTGCTACCTCGACCTCGACGGTTTCAAGACCGTCAACGACAGCCTCGGCCACGCGGCCGGCGACCGGCTCCTGGTGGAGGTCGCCGACCGCCTCCAGTCGTGCGCCACCGCGCCCGGCGAGATGGTCGCCCGGCTCGGCGGCGACGAGTTCGTCGCGCTGACCACCGGCCCCGACTCTCCGCGCGAGGTCGACGAACTGGCCGGCCGGATCATGAACGCGCTGCTCGCCCCGGTCAGCGTCGACGGCCGCGACCTGACCGTGCGCGGCAGCATCGGCATCGTCGAGGGTCCGGCGGGGGAGCGCAGTCCGGCGGAGGTGCTGCGCAGCGCCGACATCACCATGTACCGGGCCAAGTCGGCGGGCGGCAACCGCTTCGAGCTGGCCGACCCGGAGGCCGACGCCCGCGTCATCACCCGGCACGGGCTGACGACCGCGCTGCCGGCGGCCCTGGAGCGGGGCGAGTTCTTCATCGAGTACCAGCCGCTGGTGCACCTCGGTGACGGCAGCGTACGCGGCGCCGAGGCGCTGGTGCGCTGGCTGCACCCGCAGCACGGGATCCTCGGCCCCGACCGCTTCATCCCGCTCGCCGAGCACACGGGACTGATCGTGCCACTGGGCCGCTGGGTGCTGGAGCAGTCCGTGCGCCAGGCCCGCGCCTGGCGGGAGCGGTACGGCGAGAGCACCGCCGCCGGCCCGCTGCGCATCAACGTCAACCTCTCACCCTGCCAGCTCACCCATCCCGGCCTGGTCCAGGACACCGTGGAGATCCTGGAGCGGGCGGGGGTCGCGCCCGACGCGCTCTGCCTGGAGGTGACGGAGTCGGCGCTGATCGGCGCGGACGACGACCTGCTCAAGCCGCTGCGCCGGCTGGCCGAGATGGGCGTCGACATCGCCCTGGACGACTTCGGCACCGGCTACTCCAACCTCGCCAACCTGCGCCGGCTCCCGGTGAGCGTCCTCAAGCTGGACCGTTCCTTCACCCAGAGCATGCAGCGGTTCCCGGCCGACCCCGTCGACCTGAAGATCGTCGAGGGCATCGTCGCCCTGGCCCACAGCCTGGACCTCGCGGTCACCGTGGAAGGCGTGGAGACCGGCGCGCAGGCCGAGCAACTGCGCCTACTCGGCTGCGACACGGCCCAGGGCTGGTACTACGCCCGCCCGGGCCCCCCGGAGCGCCTGCACGACCTGGCCCTGGTGGACGCCACGGGCTGACCGGGCCCTCGCCCCCCGCCGGGCCCGCGCCCGTTCTCGGCCGGCCCCCATCATTGCGGGCGGTTCCCGCCACTGCGGGCGGTCCCCATCATTGCGGGCGGTTCCCGCCACTGCGGGCGGTCCCCGCCACTGCCGTCGCCGTGCGGACGCAGGCCGCGGCCGTCGTCCGAGCGGGAGTACCGGGGCCGCGACCGCCGTCGCCGTGCGCGGCCCTCGTCGAGCGGCAGCGCCGGGGCCGGGCGAGGCGAGCACGCGGTGGCGCGTCGGAGACCGAACGGCGGGCGACGCCCGGGCCTCGGCGGAGGGGAGGTTCAGGTTTCACGGTTCGGTGTTGTGCCCGGCACGCCGAAGACGGCGCCCACGGTGGCTCCGCCGCTGGTGGAGCGGCTCCCCGGGCCAGCCGCGCTCGGCCGGCCCGGGGAGCCGTCACCGTTCCAGCAGCATCCGCTGCAACTCCCGCGCCGCCCTCGGCGGAGCCACGTCGCTGCGGTGGGCCAGGGCGATGGTCCGGTGCAGACCGGGCCGGGCCAGCGGGGTGACCCGCAGCCCGCGCCCGGACCGCGTCGCCACCATCCGCGGTACCACCGCCATCCCCAGCCCCGCCCGCACGAACCCCAGCACCGCGTCCATCTCCCCGCCCTCCACCGCGAAGTCCGGCTCGAAGCCCTCGGCGCGGCACGCCGCGACGGTCAGCTCCCGCAGGTCGTACCCGTGCCGGAACATCACCAGGCGCTCACCCTCAAGGTCGGCGATGCGGACGGCGCGGCGCCCGCCGCCCGGCCCCGGCGACTCCGGCGACGACACCACGACCAGGTCCTCCCGCAGCAGCTCCACCGTGGTCAGCGCCGGTGACGCGGTGGGCAGCGGGAGCACCACCAGGGCCAGGTCGAGCGCACCGCGCGCCAGCTCCCGCACCAGGTCGTGCGAGCCACCCTCCTCGATCATGAGCCGGATGCCGGGATACCGGTCGTGGAACGCGCGCAGCACGTCCGGCAGCAGCCCGGTGCACAGGCTCGGCGTGGCACCCAGCCGCACCCGGCCGCGCCGCAGCTGCACCAGCTCCAGCACCTCGTGCCGGGCGGTGTCCGCGTCGGCCAGGATGCGCCGGGCCAGCGGCAGCAGGGCCTCCCCGGCGTCGGTCAGCGTGATGTTGCCCCGTGCCCGCTGGAACAGGTCGGCGCCCAGCTCCCGCTCCAGCGCCCTGATCTGCTGGGACAGCGACGGCTGGGCCACGTGGACGGTCTCGGCGGCCCGGGTGAAGTGCCGGGCCTCGGCGACCGCCACGAAGTACTGGAGCTGCTGCAACTGCATACCGCGAGGATACGTCGCCGATAGGCGCAGCCTATGGAAACGAGGCGCACCATGTCTTGGACCGATGGGCCTCCGAGCCCGTAGCGTCCTGTGACATGGCTCTGGCAACGCGGACGGGCCGACGGCCGTCCATGGCGCGCACCGTGTGGGACTCGACCGTCGGCAAGAAGACGGTGATGGCGGTCAGCGGTCTCGTCATGCTGCTCTACCTGGTCGCCCACATGATCGGGAACCTGAAGATCTTCTTCGGGACCGAGGAGTTCAACCACTACGCCCACTGGCTGCGCACGGTCGGCGAGCCGTTCCTGCACTACGAGTGGACGCTCTGGCTGATCCGGGTCGTGCTGGTCGTCGCGGTCGTGGCCCACGCCGTCTCCGCGTACCAGCTCAGCCGCCGCGACATCAGGGCGCGGCCCAGCAAGTACGTGCACCGGAAGCCGCGCTCCGGCTACGCCACGCGCACCATGCGCTGGGGCGGGGTCATCCTCGGCCTCTTCATCGTCTGGCACATCCTGGACCTGACCACCGGCACCGTGCACACCGGCGGCTTCGAGACGGGCAAGCCCTACCAGAACGTCGTGGACACCTTCTCCACCTGGTACGGCAACGTCGTCTACATCGTCGCGGTGCTCGCCGTCGGCCTGCACATCCGGCACGGCTTCTGGAGCGCCGCCCAGACCCTCGGCGCCGGCAGCCGCACCCGCGACCGTGCGCTCAAGACCGTCGCCAACGTCCTCGCGCTGCTGCTCACGGTGGGCTTCGTCGCCGTACCCGTGGGCGTCATGACCGGAGTGGTGAGCTGACCATGCATTCCTACGCCGACTACACGACCGGTGAGCCGATCGCCGACACCAAGGCCCCGCCCGGGCCCGTCAACGAGCGCTGGGACACGCGCCGCTTCGAGGCGAAGCTGGTCAACCCCGCCAACCGCCGCAAGCAGACGGTCATCGTCGTCGGCACCGGACTCGCGGGCGGCTCCGCCGGTGCCACGCTCGCCGAGCAGGGCTACCGCGTCGTCCAGTTCTGCTACCAGGACTCCCCGCGCCGGGCCCATTCCATCGCCGCGCAGGGCGGCATCAACGCCGCGAAGAACTACCGCAACGACGGCGACTCCGTCCACCGGCTCTTCTACGACACCGTCAAGGGCGGCGACTTCCGCTCCCGCGAGTCCAACGTGCACCGGCTCGCCCAGATCTCGGTCGAGATCATCGACCAGTGCGTGGCCCAGGGCGTGCCCTTCGCCCGCGAGTACGGCGGCCTGCTGGACACCCGCTCCTTCGGCGGCGTCCAGGTCTCCCGTACGTTCTACGCCCGCGGCCAGACGGGCCAGCAGCTGCTGCTCGGCGCCTACCAGGCCCTCAGCAGGCAGATCGCGGCCGGCACCGTCGAGATGCACCCCCGCACCGAGATGCTCGACCTGATCGTCGTGGACGGGCGGGCGCGCGGCATCGTCGCCCGGGACCTGGTCACGGGGAAGATCGACACGTACTTCGCGGACGCCGTGGTCCTGGCGAGCGGCGGCTACGGCAACGTCTTCTACCTGTCGACCAACGCCATGAACTCCAACGCGACCGCCGTGTGGCGGGCGCACCGGCGCGGCGCGTACTTCGCCAACCCCTGCTTCACGCAGATCCACCCGACCTGCATCCCCCGCACCGGCGACCACCAGTCCAAGCTGACGCTGATGAGCGAGTCGCTGCGCAACGACGGCCGGATCTGGGTGCCCAGGGCCAAGGGCGACGACCGGCCGCCGAACGAGATCCCCGAGGACGAGCGCGACTACTACCTGGAGCGCATCTACCCGTCCTTCGGCAACCTCGTCCCCCGCGACATCGCCTCCCGCGCCGCGAAGAACGTCTGCGACGAGGGCCGGGGCGTCGGACCCGGCGGCCAGGGTGTCTACCTGGACTTCGCCGACGCCATCCGGCGCATGGGCCGCAAGGCGGTCGAGGCCAGGTACGGCAACCTCTTCGACATGTACCAGCGGATCACCGACGAGGACCCCTACCGGGTGCCGATGCGGATCTACCCCGCCGTGCACTACACGATGGGCGGACTGTGGGTCGACTACGACCTCCAGACCACCGTCCCCGGCCTGTTCGCCATCGGCGAGGCCAACTTCTCCGACCACGGCGCCAACCGGCTCGGCGCCTCCGCGCTGATGCAGGGCCTGGCCGACGGCTACTTCGTCCTGCCGGCCACCATCAACGACTACCTCGCCCGCAACCCGCACAAGGACGAGGTGGACGACGGCCACCCGGTGGTGCAGGAGGCGCTGGCCGAGACCGAGGACCGGCTCCACCTGCTCCTGTCCGTCGACGGCGACCGCACCCCGGACTCCTTCCACCGCGAACTGGGCGAGCTGATGTGGGAGTTCTGCGGCATGGCCCGCACCGACTCCGGCCTGCGCAAGGCCCTGGAACGCATCCCGCAGATCCGGGACGAGTTCTGGCGGCGCATCAAGGTGCCTGGCACCGGCGAGGAGTTCAACCAGTCGCTGGAGAAGGCCAACCGCATCGTCGACTACCTGGAGCTCGCCGAGCTGATGTGCCTCGACGCGCTGCACCGGGCCGAGTCCTGCGGCGGCCACTTCCGCGAGGAGTCCCAGACCCCGGACGGCGAGGCGGCCCGCAAGGACGACGCGTTCGGTTACGCCGCCGCCTGGGAGTTCACCGGCACCGGCGAGGCCCCCACCCTTCACAAGGAAGACCTGGTCTTCGAGTACGTCCACCCCACCCAGCGGAGCTACGCATGAAGCTCACCCTGCGCGTCTGGCGGCAGAAGAACGCCGAAGCCGACGGCGCCATGTCCACGTACGAGGTGGACGGCATCTCCCGCGACATGTCCTTCCTGGAGATGCTCGACACCCTCAACGAGGAACTCATCCTCAAGGGCGAGGACCCGGTCGCCTTCGACCACGACTGCCGCGAGGGCATCTGCGGCGCCTGTTCGCTGGTCATCAACGGCGACGCCCACGGGCCCGAGCGCACCACCACCTGCCAGCTGCACATGCGGTCCTTCCAGGACGGCGACACGATCGACGTCGAACCGTGGCGGGCCGCCGCCTTCCCGGTCGTGAAGGACCTGGTCGTCGACCGCTCGGCCTTCGACCGCATCATCCAGGCCGGCGGTTACATCACCGCGCCGACCGGTGCCGCGCCGGAGGCCCACGCCGCTCCGGTGCCCAAGCCGGACGCCGACTTCGCCTTCGAGCACGCGGAGTGCATCGGCTGCGGGGCGTGCGTCGCGGCCTGCCCGAACGGGGCGGCGATGCTCTTCACCTCCGCGAAGGTGAACCACCTGGGCGTCCTGCCGCAGGGGGCGCCCGAGCGGGAGACGCGGGTGCTGGACATGGTGGCGCAGATGGACGACGAGGGGTTCGGCGGCTGCACCCTCGCCGGCGAGTGCGCGACGGCCTGCCCGAAGGGCATCCCGCTCGTCTCCATCACCGGCATGAACAAGGAGTGGCTGCGGGCCACGCGAAAGGTGGCGAAGCGGTAGCCGCAGCAGAGACGTCCGCCCACAGGGTGCGGACGGACGGGGCCGGGGGAGGTGCTCCCCCCGGCCCCGTCCCGTTGACCGCCCCTGGCATTCAACAGCCCCACATCCCCTCTCCCGGCCCAGGTCACGCACCGGCCAACCGGCAGCGGAAGAACAGGGGACGGCGGACCGCGACCGTCGGTCCGCCGTCGCCGCCCCGGCCCGTGACCAGGAGAGTGCCATGACCGGCGTACTGACCGCAGACCGCCCCCCGAAGCCCGCCGCACCCCACCACTACTCCGTCGGTCTCGCCCGCGACGAGGACGACGTGCGAGCCGCGCAGCGGCTGCGGCACGACGTCTTCGCGGGGGAGATGGGCGCCCTGCTCGCGAGCCCGCAGCCCGGGTACGACATCGATCCCTTCGACGCCTACTGCGACCACCTGCTGGTGCGGGAGGAGACGACCGGCCAGGTCGTCGGGACCTACCGGCTGCTGCCGCCGGAGCGGGCGGCGGTCGCCGGACGGCTGTACGCGCAGAGCGAGTTCGACCTCGCGGCGCTCGACGCGATCCGACCCGGGCTGGTCGAGGTCGGCCGCTCCTGCGTCCACCCCGACCACCGCGACGGTGCCGTCATCGGGCTCATCTGGGCCGGTCTGGCCCGCTACATGACCGAACGCGGCCACGAGTGGCTGGCGGGCTGCTGCTCGATCCCGCTCGCCGACGGCGGTGCCCTGGCCTCCGGCACCTGGGACCGGGTGCGGACCAGGCACCTGGCGCCCGAGGAGTACCGGGTCCGGCCCCTGCTGCCGTGGACGCCGCGCGCCTCGGCGCCCGCCGCGCGTACCGAGCTGCCGGCCCTGCTCCGTGGTTACCTCCGGCTCGGCGCCTGGGTCTGCGGCGAGCCCGCGCACGACGTGGACTTCGGCGTCGCGGACCTGTACGTGCTGCTGTCGATGAACCGGGTCGACCCGCGCTACCTGCGGCACTTCCTCTCGCTCGTCCCGGTCTCGTGAGTGCCTGGCTGCCCGCTGCGCCCTGCACTCCCGGAGCGTGCGTGGAGCCGTCCCGGGCCGCGGCCGCGGTACCGCGGGCCGTGCTGCGGCTCGCGGCGGTCGCCGTACTCCTCCTCGCGGGGGTCGCGATCGCGCTGACGCCGCTCGGCCGGGGGCGCGCCCGCCGGCGCGGGAGGGTCCCCGCCGCCGTGGTGCGACGCTGGTGCCGGTGGATCGTGCGGGCCGCCGGGGTCCGGGTCCGCTTCACCGGCGCCGCCGTGCCCGCGGGCGGGCTGCTCCTCGTCGCCAACCACGTGTCCTGGCTCGACATCCCGCTGCTGGCCGCCGTGCGTCCCGCCCGGATGCTCGCCAAGAGCGAGATCCGGCGGTGGCCGGTGGCGGGACCGCTCGCCGCACGCGGAGGCGTCCTCTTCATCGAGCGGGACCGCCTGCGGGCCCTGCCGCACACCGTCGCCACGATCACCCGGTCCCTGCACGCGGGTGCCGCGGTCGCCGCCTTCCCCGAGGGCAGCACCTGGTGCGGACGCGCGCACGGCCCCTACCGCCGGGCCGTCTTCCAGGCCGCCCTGGACGCCGGGGTCCCGGTGCAGCCCGTCCGCATCCGCTACCGCACCGAGGGGCCGGGGGTGAGCACGGCGCCCGCGTTCGTCGGCGAGGACACCCTGCTCGCCTCCCTGTGGCGGGTGGCGTCGACGCGCGGACTGACCGCCGAGGTGGAGGTGTGCGCCCCCGTCCCGCCCGACCGCCACCACGACCGGCGGTCCCTCGCCGAGGCCGCCCGGAACGGGGTTCCCGGCATTCCGGCGGGCCGGCACGGTCACCACGGGGCAGCACCTTCGAAAAGTATGTGCGCTTTGTGACGTATGAACCGTTTCCTTACTGCTGATGCGGACAATCGGAAGGCAGGCACTCCGGAAGGAGGGTGATGCCAGATGATCACCCGTGAAGAGATCGCCAACGTCCTGGACCACCCGGTCCACGACGGGGACGGCAACAAGATCGGCGAGGCCAAGCACGTCTTCTTCGACGACATGACCGGGCGCCCCGAGTGGGTGAGCGTCAAGACCGGCATGTTCGGTTCCAACGAGTCGTTCGTACCGATCCGCGACGCCGCGCTGGTGCAGGACCACATCGAGGTCCCCTACGGCAAGGACCAGGTCAAGGGCGCGCCCCATGTCGACGTCGACGCGGGCGGCCATCTGTCGGAGTCCGAGGAACACCGGCTCTACGACTACTACGGCATCAACTGGGACAGCGTCCTGTCCGAGGCCGAGCGGACCGACGACGGCCGCTTCGCCGCGGGCCCGGGGCCCACCGGCGCGGCCGGCGCGGCCGGTCCCGCCGGTACGGCGGACACGACCGGCACGACCGGCATGGCGGACACGACCGGGACGGCGGCCGGCCCCACCGGGTACCGGGACGCGGACCGGGCGGACCTGCGCGGTGACGACGCCATGACCCGCTCCGAGGAGCAGATGCACGTCGGCGTCGAACGGCGCGAGTCCGGCCGGGCCAGGCTGCGCAAGTACGTGGTCACCGAGGAGGTCCAGCAGACCGTCCCGGTGAGCCACGAGGAAGTGCGCGTGGAGCGCGAACCCATCACGGACGCCAACCGCGGCGAGGCGCTGTCCGGTCCGGACATCAGCGAGGACGAGCACGAGGTCACCCTGCACGAGGAACGCCCGGTCGTGGAGACCGAGACGGTGCCGGTGGAGCGCGTGCGGATGACCACCGAGGAGCACACCGAGAACGAGACCGTGCGGGGCCGGGTCCGCAAGGAGCGGATCGAGGCCGAAACGGAGGAGTACACCGACGACGACCGGCGGGGCCGCGAGTAGCCGTCGCCCGCCGTCACCGCGAGGAGGGGCGCCGGTGAACCGCGTTCACCGGCGTGTCCCGCCGTCCAGGGCGCGCACCAGGTACGGCGCGGTGACACCGGCGGCCCGCGCCACCTCGGCCGGCGTCCCCCGCGGCGACGATCCGGCCGCCCGTCCCGCCGCCGCTCGGCCCCAGGTCGATCACCCGGTCGGCGCCGGCCACCACGGCCAGCCGTGCTCGACGGCGACCACCGTGTGGCCGGCGTCGACCAGTGCGTGCAGCCGGCACATCAGCACCTCGACGTCGGCCGGGTGCAGACCGGTCGTCGGTTCGTCGAGCAGGTACGGGGTGTGGCCACGGCGTCCCCGCTGCACGGCGCCGACCGGGGAACGGGACGTGGGCGCCGCGCGGCGCTGTTGCAGCGACACGGCGGGCGGCAGGCCGGTGACCTCGCCGCAGCGGATGGCAGGGGCCGTCCCTCCGGCAATGTGTGGATCCACCCGCCCGGGGGATGAGCAGGGCCCCTGTTATCGTGCGCCGATGTCAACGATCAAGCGGTTCCAAGTGACCTTCGACTGCGCGGAACCTGCGCGCCTCGCCGCCTTCTGGTGCGAGGTGCTGGGGTACGTCGTACCGACAGTTCCCAAGGGCTTCGCCACGTGGGAGGAGTACCACCACTCGCTGCCGCCTGAGGACGAGGTCCACTTCGCGTGCACTGATCCCTCGGGTGTGGGCCCGCGCGTGCTCTTCCAGCGAGTTCCCGAAGGCAAGGTCGTCAAGAACCGGGTGCATCTCGATGTGCGGGTCGGCACCGGGCTCGTGGGTGACGAGCGCCTGGCCACACTCGAGGCCGAATGCGCACGGCTGATGGCGCTCGGTGCGAAGCACGTGCTGACGCAGCGCGCCGATGGCGTCAACGAGTCGTGCATCACGATGCAGGACATCGAGGGCAACGAGTTCTGCCTCGACTGATTCTCCTCCGAGACTGCGAGGGAGGAGCCGTCTCCGGGCGTCTCCCAGGTCTCGTATGCGGCAGAGGCGCCCGTGAGAGCGAGGTTGTGCAGTCGGGCGGTGCCGAGCAGCGGCCACCACGTCCCGGGGGACGTCCACGTCCACGCCCCGGCGATCGTGCTCACGGGCGTCGCGCATCCGGACGTACGGGTCGTGGGGGCTGTGCATCGCGGGGACTGCGTACGGTCTTCGGCCCCGGCCGGTGGGGCAAACCCCGCGGTCCTACGCCGGGGCGGCGGACGGTGCCGTGCCGGTGAGGCGGGCGAGCCGCCGGTAGGAGTCCAGCAGCGCCCCGCGGTCGTACGTGCTGGTGGTGACGAGGACCTCCTGCGCGCCCGTCTCCTTCACGAGGGCCTCCAGCTCGTCGGCGACCTGCTCCTCGGTGCCCGCGATGTGGCCGGCGAGCCCGGACTCGTACAGGTCGCGTTCCTTGGCGGTCATCGTCCGCGTCTCCACGTCCTCGGCCGGGGGCAGCGGGGGGAAGGCGCCGCGGGTGCGGGCGTGGGCCATCGACCAGGCCTCCGGGAGCAGGAGCCGCCGCGCCGCCTCGGGGGTGGCGGCGACCGCGATCGTGCCGGAGACCACGACGTACGGCCGAGGGCTCCACTCGGAGGGGCGGAACCCGGCGCGGTAGCGGTCGATGCCGCGGCGCATCCGGTCGCGGTCGCGCAGGTCCCCGATGACCAGCGGCAGGCCGGCCCGGGCCGCGACCGCCGCACCCTCGCCCATGGCCAGCACGAAGGGCGGGACGGTCAGCCCGTCCGCCGGGCGGGCGTGCACGCCGGTCGGCGAGGTGCCCCGGAACCAGCCGAGCAGCTCGGCCAGTTGGGCGCCGAAGTCCTCGGCGTCGTCCTTGTCCCGCCCCAGAGCCCTGCGCACGCCGTCGGTGAACCCCACCGAGCGCCCGAGCCCCATGTCGATCCGGCCGGGGAAGAGCGACTCCAGTACGCCGAACTGCTCGGCGACGACCAGCGGCCGGTGGTTGGGCAGCATCACGCCGCCCGTGCCGACCCGGATGCCGCGGGTGGCGCCGGCCACGGCGGCGGCCAGCACGGTCGGCGCGGAGCCGGCCACGCCGGGCACGCCGTGATGCTCGGACACCCAGAACCGGTGGTAGCCGAGCCGCTCGGCCTCCCGCGCCAGTTCCACGGTGTCGCGCAGCGCCTCCGCGGCGGTGCGGCCCGCGCGGATGCGGGAACGGTCGAGGACGGAGAAACGGGTCGTCGCGATCGCTGTGCTCACACCGGGTTCAACGCCCGCGCGCCGCCAGGATTCCCGCCGCCCCGCCCTAGAGTGGGCCGGTGACCGACACCGAAAGGCCCCCCGTGGCCGTGTTCGACCTGGACAACACCCTCGCCGACACCGCGCACCGGCAGCGGTTCCTGGAGCGCCGGCCGCGTGACTGGAACGCCTTCTTCGCCGCCGCGCCGCACGACCCGCCGCTCGCCGAGGGCGTCGCGCTGGTGCGGGAGCGCGCGGGGGAGTGCGACATCGTCTACCTGACCGGCCGGCCCGAGCGCTGCCGGCGGGACACGCTCGACTGGCTGGCCGCGCACGGGCTGCCGGAGGGACCCGTGCACATGCGCGGCGAAGCCGACCGGCGACCCGCCCGGCTCACCAAGCTGGAGATCCTGCGGCGGCTCGCGCGCACCCGCAAGGTCCGGGTCCTCGTGGACGACGACGAGCTGGTGTGCGACGACGCCGAACGGGCCGGCTTCACCGTCGTCCGGGCGCGCTGGGCGGCCCGATCGGCGGAGCTGCGCGTGGCGCAGGAACGCGAGGGCCGCACCTGACCGCCGCGGTGGGCCGGCAGCGGAGCGCGTCCGGGGCCGTCAGTCCGACCCCTCCAGGCGGAAGCCGAGCTTGAGGCCGACCTGCCAGTGCGCGACCTCCCCCTCCTCGATCTGGCCGCGCACCTGGGTCACCTCGAACCAGTCCAGGTTGCGCAGGGTCTGCGAGGCGCGGGTGATGCCGTTGCGAATGGCCTGGTCGACGCCGTCGGGCGAGGTGCCGACGATCTCCGTGACCCGGTAGGTGTGGTTCGACATGCGGGTGCTCCTTCCGCGGGGCGCCGGTGTGCCGTGCGTCACTCCACCGTGCCCCAAGCCGGGGCGGTGCGCGAGGTGTCGGCGGCTCGGACGGGGAAACCCTTGACCTCCGCATTGGTCCATACCAAAATCCCAGACACCCGTTCGAGCCTCGGGCTCGTCCCCCACGCCGGGTCCCCCTTCGCGTGCGCAGGACCCTCCTGTTCGCTCCGCCCCTGTCCGTCAGACAGAAGGACCCCTCGTGAGACGTCGCCTCCTCGCCCTGGTCTGCGTGTCCGCCTCCCTCCTCAGCGGCTGCGGTCTCACGTCGCAGGACGGCGGGAGCGAGCGGCGCACCGTGACCTTGTGGCTGATGAAGGACAGCGCCTCGCAGGACTTCCTGCGGCGGTTCACCGACGAGTTCGAGCGGGAGCACCCGGACCTCGGCCTCGACGTGCGGATACAGGAGTGGACCGGAATCGGCGACAAGGTGCAGGCGGCCCTGGAGGCCGACGGCACGGACGGGCCGGACGTCATCGAGGTGGGCAACACCCAGGTCCCGGCGTACGCGGAGGGCGGCAGGCTCCAGGACCTCACGCTGGAGTCGATGCGGGACTGGGGCATCCGTGACTGGCTGCCGGGTCTGGCCGAACCGGGGCAGTGGCTGTCCCAGCAGTTCGGCATCCCCTGGTACGCGGCCAACCGCGTGGTCATCCACCGCAAGGACCTGTTCGAGCAGGCCGGCATCACCGAGCCGCCGCGTACCCGCGAGGAGTGGCTCACCGCGACCGAGGCGCTCGACTCGGGCACCGGCCAGGGCATCTACCTGGCCGGCCAGGACTGGTACACCCTGGCCGGCTTCATCTGGGACGAGGGCGGCGAGCTGGCCACGCAGAACGGCGGTGTCTGGGAGGGCGCCCTGGACTCCGAGGCCGCCCTGCGCGGTATGCGCTTCTACCGCGAGTTGCAGGCTCTGGGCGACGGTCCCGTCGACGCCGACGAGGAACACCCCCCGCAGGCCGGTGTGTTCGCCGAGGGGCGCGTCGCGCAGATCGTCGCGGTGCCCGGGCTCGCCCGGTCCATCGTGCGCGAGAACCCCGGACTCGAGGACCGGCTGGGGTTCTTCCCGGTGCCCGGCAAGAGGGCCGGCCGGCCCGGCGCCGTCTTCACCGGCGGTTCCGACCTCGTCGTCCCGAAGAACACCGACCAGCGGGAGGGTGCCCTCGCCGTGGTCGAGGCACTCGTGGGCACCAAGTGGAACACCGAGCTGGCCCGCACGATGAACTACGTACCGAACAGGAAGTCCCTCGCCGGGGCCGTCGCGGGCGAGGAAGGGGTGGCCGCCATGGCGGCCGGCGCCGCGCAGGGGCGGGCGACCCCCGGGACGCCCCGGTGGAGCGCGGTCGAGGCGGACAACCCGATCAAGGCCTACATGACGAAGGTGCTCACCGGGGCCGACGCGGAGACGGAGGCCGCCCGGGCCTCCGACCGCATCACCGAACTGCTCGACCTCGACGCGCGCTGACGCGCGGTCGCGCGGTGGACGTCGCGCGGCGGGCGGCGGACGGGCCGCCCACCGCGCGGGGCTCATCGTGCGGCGGACGGGCCGCCCACCGCGCGGGGCTCATCGTGCGGCGGACGGGCCGCCCACCGCGCGGGGCTCATCGTGCGGCGCCCACCGTCCGGTGCTCAGTGCGCCGTGCTCAGCGAGAGCGCGAAACGGTCCTCGCCGTCGGTCCACCAGTGGGCCAGCTCCAGGCCCGCCGCGGCCAGTTCGGCGCGCACGTCCTCCCGCCGGAACTTCGCGGACACCTCGGTACGCACCTCCTCCCCGTCCGCGAAGTCCACCACCAGGTCGAGCGCCTGGACCTTGACCGTCTGCGCGGTGCGCGAGCGCAACCGCATCTCGATCCACCGCCGTTCGGCGTTCCACAGCGCCACGTGCTCGAAGGCGGCGGGCGCGAAGTCGGCCGCCAGCTCCCGGTTGACCACGGACAGCACGTTCTTGTTGAACGCGGCGGTCACCCCGGCCGGGTCGTCGTACGCCCGGACCAGTACCCGCTCGTCCTTGACCAGGTCGGTGCCCAGCAGCAGGGCGTCGCCGGGGGCGAGCAGGCCCCGGACGCCGGCCAGGAACGCGGCGCGCTCGCCGGGCAGCAGGTTGCCGATCGTGCCGCCGAGGAAAGCCACCAGCCGCGGGCCCGGCGTCTCGGGCAGCGTCAGCCCTCCGGTGAAGTCGGCGATCAACGCGTGCACCCGGAGGTCCGGCCGCTCGGCGACGAGTGCCTCCCCGGCCCGGGTGAGGGCGCTCTCGCTGACGTCGACCGGCACGTAGCCGCGCAGGCCGGTCAGCGCGTCGAGCAGGAACCGCGTCTTCTCCGAGGAGCCGGAGCCCAGTTCCACCAGGGTGCGGGCGCCGGTCGCCGCGGCGATCTCGCCGGCCCGGTCGACGAGGATCTCCCGCTCGGCCCGGGTCGGGTAGTACTCGGGCAGCGCGGTGATCCGCTCGAACAGCTCGCTGCCCCGCGCGTCGTAGAACCACTTCGGCGGCAGCCACTTGGGGGCGCTCGTCAGGCCCGCCAGGACGTCGGCCCGCAGGGCGGCGTCCGTGGCGTCCTCGGGCAGCGTGCGGGTGAGGCGGAACGGGCTCACGTGCGGGGCTCCTTCGGGGAGACGGATGCGTCCGTGCGGGCGTGGCCGCCCGGATCCTTGAGGGGAGTGAGCAGTACGTCCGTGCGGCTCGCCGCGAGCAGGGTGCGGTCGGGGACCTCCTGCCAGCGCGGGTCGTCGTCGTACGGCTCCGAGGCGACGGCCGTGCCGCCGCCGGGGCGCGCCAGGTACCACAGCGTGTCGCCCCAGGTGGTGGCCGTGACGGTGTCACCGTCGGTGAGCAACAGGTTGAGCCGGGAGGCGGGGGCGGCAGCGGCGACCTCCAGCACCGTCTCGGCGAGCGCCCGGCCCTGGTCGTCCCCGGCGCGCAGCCGGGCCAGCACCAGCGCCCACACGAGTGCCGAGTCGTTGCGGGCCTCCAGTGACAGCAGGTCCTCGGGCGGCAGCGTCCCGGCCACCCCCGCCAGCGAGCCGGGCCAGCCCGCCACGGCGCCGTTGTGACTGAACAGCCAGGTCCCCGCGGCGAACGGCGCCGCCGCGGCCTCCGCGTCGGCACCCGACAGCGTCGCGTCCCGTACGGCGGCGAGCAGCGCGCCGGTCCGGACGACCCGGGCCAGATCGGCGAACGACTGGTCCGCCCAGACGGGTCCGGCCCGCCGGTACCGCGCCGGCACCGGATCGCCCCCGGCGTACCAGCCGACACCGAACCCGTCGGCGTTGACCGTGCCGTACCGCTGGCGCCGGGGCGCCCAGGACTGGCGGTACAGGCCGTGCGGCGGCGCCACGAGGAGCCGGCCGAGCGGCTCCTCGGGGCCCGCGTACGCGATGTGACGGCACATCAGGAGACTTCCGCGGACCGCGCGGTGCGGAACCCGGAGAAGATCTGCCGGCGGATCGGGTAGTCCCAGTTGCGGAACGTGCCCCGGCAGGCGACCGCGTCCACGGCGAAGGAGCCGCCGCGCAGCACCTTGTACTCGGGCCCGAAGAACACCTCCGAGTACTCCTTGTACGGGAACGCCTCGAAGCCCGGGTACGGGGCGAAGCCGCTCGACGTCCACTCCCAGACGTCGCCGATCAGCTGCCGTACCCCGAGCGGCGACGCACCGGCCGGGTAGCTGCCGGCGGGCGCCGGGCGCAGATGCCGCTGGCCGAGGTTGGCGTGCTCCGGACCCGGGTCGGCGTCGCCCCACGGGTAGCGGGCCGAGCGGTCTCCGGCCGGGTCGTGCCTGGCCGCCTTCTCCCACTCGGCCTCGGTGGGCAGCCGCCGTCCGGCCCAGCGGGCGTACGCGTCCGCCTCGTACCAGCACACGTGCACCACCGGCTCGTCGGCCGGCACGACCTCGGTGACGCCGAAGCGGCGCCGCAGCCACTGCCCGCCGTCACGGTGCCAGAACAGCGGCGCGGTGATGGAGTGCCGGCGGATGTGGTCCCAGCCCGCCCGCGTCCACCAGCGGGGGTCGTCGTAGCCGTCGTCGTCGATGAACGCCTGGTAGGCGCCGTTGGTCACCGGCGTGGTGTCGAGGTGGAACGGCGCCACCTCGCGCCGGTGCGCCGGGCGTTCGTTGTCCAGGGCCCACGGCTCGGTCGACGTGCCCATCGTGAACGGGCCGCCGGGCACCAGGACCTCCGCCGGGCCGGTGAACAGCGGCGCGGGCTCCGGGTCCGGGGCGGTCAGGGCCTGGGGCCCCTTGCGGAGCTGATGCGTGATCAGCATGGTCTCGTCGTGCTGCTGCTCGTGCTGGGCGATCATCCCGAAGGCGAACCCCGCCTCCGTCAGCCGCGTCCCGTGGAACGCGGTGCCCTCCAGCACGTCCAGCGCCCGGCCGCGCACGTCGGCCACGTACCGGCGGGCCTCCTCGGGCGGGAGCAGCGGCAGCCGGGGCCGCTCGGCGCGCGGGTGCTCGAAGGCGTCGTAGAGGCTGTCCATCTCGGGCCGTATCGCTTCCTGCCCGGCGACGGCGCGCAGCAGCCACTGCTCCTCCTGGTTGCCGATGTGCGCCAGGTCCCACACGAGCGGGGACATCAGCGGCGACACCTGGGCGGTCAGGTCGGGGCCCTCCACACAGCTGGTCAGCAGCGTGGTGCGGTCGCGGGCGGTGACGAGCATGGCGAGGGCACGCTCGCGCAGGGCGTCGACGTCCGGGCCGGCGGTGGCGCCGGTGGGGGCGGTCGCCTCGGTGGCTCCGGTGACGGCGGTGGTGGCGGCCCCGGTGGTGTCGGTGGCGGTGCCCGGGGTGGCGGGGTCGGTCATGGGCGGGTCTCCCTCCCGTGCGGGCCACGGCTCGCGCCGTCCGGCATGTCCAGCAGGTCGTCGGCGGGGCAGCGGCCCCTGAGGACGTAGCGCTCCAGGTGCCCGGCGACGAGGTCGGTGACCCGGGCCGTGGCTCCGAGCCGGGGCAGGGCGGCGAGCGCCGTGCCGAAGCACGTGACGGCCGCCTCGCGCAGCTCCGGATCGGTGAGGGCGTCACGGGCCGCGTCCTCGTACAGCGGGTTGTGCGGGGCGGGCAGCCCGAGGGTGCGCTCGGCCAGCGGCTTCACCGCCCGGTAGGCGGTCTCGGTGGCCTCCGGGTCGTCGAACAGCGCCGCCGTCACGGCGAGCGGCACCATCCAGCCGTCCTCCCCGGGCTGCGCGTCGATCATGCGCAGCTCCAGGTGGCCGCGCGGTCTGACCGGCGGGAACAGCGTGGTGAGGTGGTAATCGAGGTCCTCGCGGGTCGGCGGCCTAGGCCCCCCGCCCCTGATCCACTCCCGGAAGGTGAGCGCCTGCGGCACGTCCCAGGGCCCGCCGTCCCGGCGTACACACATCACCGGTGCGTCCAGGACGTGCCGGGTCCAGGCACCGCGCGGGTCGGAGTCCAGTGCGGGGCCGCCCGCCCGGCCGGTGCCGATCCGGGTCCAGCGCAGCTGCCGGGTGGACCGCCAGCCGGTGGGCCGGCCACCGGACAGCGGGGAGTTGGCGAACGCGGCCAGCAGGACCGCGCCGAGCTGGTGGGCCAGCCACCAGCGGCGTACGTGGCCGAGGGGGCCGGGCTCCTCGTGCCCTGCGTCCAGGCACACCTGTACGGAGGCGGAGGCGCACATCATGAAGCGGCCGCCCGGGCCGTCGCGGTCGAGACAGGCCTCCATGGCGTCGTACCGCGGCTGCCGCAGGAAGCGGCGGGGCGGGTGCCAGGGGTCGTGGCCGAGGCCGACGAGGGCGAGACCGTCCTTGCGCAGGACCGCGCGGACGGCGTCGAGGTCGGCGGCGACGGTGCCGACACACTCCATCAGGGAGGCGGCGGGGAGCGAACTCAGCTCCAGCTGGCCGCCGGGTTCCACGGTCAGCGCGGACCGCAGGGGCACGGTCCGCAGAGCGGCGTAGACCGCTTCGAGCCGTTCGGGCGGGACGGGGAGCCGCGGCGCGCGCAGCTCGTGGACGAGCCATTCCACCTCGACGCCGAGGCGCCTCGGGGGACCGGTCTTGAAGCAGATGCCGTGGACCAGCGCCTCGACCTCGGCCTCGGTGGCAGTGGTGCGTGGCCGGGTGCAGCCACTTACCGCATCGGACATGTCGGGATCCTCCTGAGATGCCATCCATGCCGCCGACCCGTTCGCGGCGGGCCGGGTCGGCACACTCGTCCCACCCAAGACCCTCGTGTCGCTCCGCACAAGGATGCATATCGGGACGTTCCAGCTCGGCGGTCTCCGCGCCCCGTCCGTTTCCGGGGGCTTTCCCCCTCGTTCCCCGGCCGGGAAACCCCGTTGCACCGCCTCCCCAGCATCACCCAGGATTCCTGCGTGAGCACGACGGGGGAGACCGCGCGGTGCGCGGTCACGGCGTCCACGGGGGTGGCGCCGTGAGCGTGCGCCTGCGGGGGCTCGCACGGCAGACCGAGCGGATCGGGACGGCGGGGCCCGCAGCTCGCCCGGAGGCCACGAGGTGCCGATCGCGGCGGCGGTCGACACGGCGCGCGAAGGCACCCGGGTGTACGGCCCGCACCCCGTGCGGCCGGCCGTGCTCACCGCGACGCGGACGGTGTTCGAGGTCACCGGCGAGAGCAGCCTGGAGGCGTTCGCGCGCGCCTTTCCCGAGGGCCGGACCGATGCGCGCCGTCCGCGGCCGGATGGCAGGCTGATCACCGGGACCCGCGCCGTGCGCGGGTCCCGGTGATCAGCCTGCCCCACGCGCGCACAGAAAGCCGGTGTCATGACCGACCAGCTCACCGTGACCGTCCTCGGCACCGGCATCATGGGCGCCGCGATGGCCCGCAACCTCGCCCGTGCCGGGCACACCGTCCGGGTCTGGAACCGCAGCCGGGACAAGGCCGAGCCACTGGCCGCCGACGGCGCGCACGTCGTCGGCAGCCCCGAGGAGGCGGTACGCGGTGCCGACGCCGTCCTCACCATGCTGTACGACGGTCCGGCCGCCCTCGACGTCATGCGGCAGGCCGCCCCGGGGCTGCGCGCCGGCACCGCGTGGGTGCAGTCGACCACCGCCGGCGTCGACGCGGTCGCCGACCTGGCCGCCTTCGCCCACGCACACGACCTCGTCTTCTTCGACGCCCCCGTGCTGGGCACCCGGCAGCCCGCCGAGGCGGGCCGCCTGCTGGTGCTGGCCGCCGGGCCGGCCGGCACACGGGACGCGGTGACACCCGTCCTGGACGCCGTCGGCTCCCGCACGGTGTGGACCGGCGAGGACGGCGCGGCCGGCAGCGCCACCCGGCTGAAACTGGTGGCCAACAGCTGGGTCCTCGCCGCCACCAACGCGGCCGGCGAGGCCCTCGCGCTCGCCAAGGCACTCGGCGTGGACCCGGACGGCTTCTTCGACGCGATCGCCGGCGGCCCGCTCGACATGGGCTACCTGCGGGCCAAGGCCGCCCTGATCCGCGACGGCGCCCTGACACCCGCCCAGTTCGCGGTCGCCACCGCCGCGAAGGACGCCCGGCTCGTCGTCGAGGCCGGCGAGGCGAACGGCGTCCGCCTGGACGTGGCCGCGGCCGGCGCGGAACGCCTGGCGCGCGCCGTGGCGCAGGGGCACGGCGACGAGGACATGGCGGCGGCGTACTTCGCCAGTTTCGACGAGAAGACGTCCGACTGAGCGCGCCCGGGGTACCGGGTCAGCGCGACCACCGAAGCGCCGGCACAGCCTCGGCGCACACCGAGACCGAAGGAGTCCGCATGTCCAAGCCGCCACTGCCGTCCGAGGCCGTCGACCTGCTGCGCCGCCCCAACCCGTGCGTCATGGCCACCCTCCGCTCGGACGGCGCGCCCGTCTCCACGCCCACCTGGTACCTGTGGGAGGACGACGGCCGGGTCCTGATCAACTTCGACGAGGGCCGGGTACGGCTCCGGCACGTGCGCCGCGACCCGCGCGTGACCCTCACCGTCCTCGCAGGCGACGACTGGTACACGCACGTCACCCTCATCGGCCGGGTCACGGACATCCGCGACGACGAGGGCCTCGCCGACATCGACCGCCTCTCCACGCACTACACGGGCAACCCCTACCCGGACCGCGCCCGGGCCCGGGTCAGCGCCCGCGTCGAGGTCGAGCGGTGGCACGGCTGGGGTGCGATGAAGGACAGCGGCCAGGCGTCCACCTGAGAGGCGGTCCGGCGGCGTCCGTCCCGGGCGGTGCGTGCGCGGGGGCGCGGGGGCGCGGGGCGGGGAGGGGGGGGGGGCCCCCCCCCCCTCCCCCCCCCCCCCCCCCCCCCCCCCCGCCGCCGGGCCGGAGCCGCTGCGCGCCGCCGTCGACGCCCTCCTCGCCGCCGCCGTCACCTACGGCGCCGACCAGCCGACCGCCCCGCCCCGTTCGCGCGGGCCCGCCGCCGGTCTCCCGCGCCGGGCGCCGGAACCCCGTGGCCCTGGACCGACGCGTGGTCGTGCCGGGACAGCAGCCACGGGGTCGCCAGCAGGAGCACCCCGGCGACCGCGATCGCCGTGCGCGGCCCGGTGAGGCCCGCCAGCACTCCCCACAGGGTGGTCAGGGCCGCGGTCGCCAGTCTGCCGCTGACCGTCCAGGCGGTCAGGGTGCGGGCGACCCGGTCCGACGGGGTCAGTTCGAGCCGGCGCGTGGCCAGCACCGGACCGAACACGCCCATGCAGGTGATCAGAGCGAACTCCACCGCCATCACCAGGACGAGCCCGGCGGTGCCGGGACCCACGAAGGCCAGCCCGACGGGCCAGCACACCCGCAGGGCCCCGCCGGTGACCAGTACCCGGTGCTCCCCGAAGCGCGCCACGAGCCGGCGGGCCAGGCGCGAGCCGATCAGCCCGCCGACGCACGGCACCGCGAAGGCGAGGCCGTACTGCCAGGGCGCGAAGCCCAGATCACCCAGCATGAGGACGGCGAGCAGCGGCGCGGTCGCCATGATCAGACCGTTGACCAGAAGCGCGTTGAGGAACAGCGGCCGCAGGCCCGGGGTGGCGAGGAGGTAGCGCCAGCCCTCCAGCAGGTCACCGGCCCGTAGCCGGGACACGCCGTCGGCGTGCCGGGGGCGCGGCTCCCCGCCGCCGATCGCACGGATTCCCAGTGCCGACAGCAGATGGCTGACCGCGTCGACCGCCACCGTCACCACCGGCCCGGCCATCTGGACCATGACCCCGCCGGCCGGCGGCCCGAGCATGGTCGCGGTCCAGGTCGTCGCCTCCAGCCGGCCGTTCGCGGCCAGCAGGTCCTCCCGCCGCACCAGAGCCTTGAGACAGGAACCCGCGGCGGCCCGGAACGTGATGTCCGCCGCGGCCACGACGACCGACACGACCAGCAGGTGCGTGAAGCCGAGCCGGCCGAACGCGTACGCGACGGGCACGCTCAGCAGCACCGCGCACCGGACCAGATCCGTCGCGATCATGACCGGCCGCTTGCGCCGGAACTCCACCCACGGCCCCAGCGGCACCGCCAGCACCGCGCCCACCGCGAGACCGGCCGCCGCCAGCGCCGCCACCTGCGTCGGCCCGGCGCCCAGCACCACGACCGCGATCAGCGGAAAGGCGTCGAACGCGAGCCGGGTGCCGAACGTGCTGACGGCGTACGAGGCCCACAGCCACGCGAACCGCCGCCCCAGCGACCTGCTTCCCGCCACACCCGACATCGACACGCGGACATCAAAGCGAGCGACAGCCCCGGCGATCAAACAACCCGCGGGAGACCGCGCACAACGGGCGGTTGTCCGCGGGCGACGCCTGGCCTCCCGGCCGGAACTCCACGCCGGGACGCGCCTGTCGGCCGCCCTCCCTGCGCCGGCACGCGCCTGCCTCCCGGCCGAAGCTCCCGGCCGGCACGCGCCTGCCGGCCGGCCTTCTTACGCCGGTACGCGCCCGCCCTCCCGCGCCAGCAGCGCCCGCAGCGCCGCCGTGACCTCGCCGGGCGCCTCCTCCGCCATGAAGTGGCCGCAGTCGACGGTGTCGTGCCGCAGGTCCGGCGCCCAGGCCCGCCACAACGCGGCGGCGTCGTAACCGAGGGCGGCGCCCCAGTCCTGCTGGAGGACGGTGACCGGCATGCCCAGCCGGTTGCCGCTGTCGCGGTCGGCCCGGTCGTGGGCGACGTCGATGCCGGCCGAGGCCCGGTAGTCGGCCACGATGGACGGCACCGCCTCGCGGGACGCCTTGAGGTAGGCGGCGCGGACCGCGTCGGGCAGGGCGTCCCGGTCCCGGGTCCAGACGTCGAGGAAGTGACCGAAGAACGCGTCCGGCGCGGCGCCGATGAGCTGCTCCGGCAGCCCGGGCGGCTGCGCCATCAGGTACAGGTGGAAGCCGACGGCCGCCGAGGTGCCGCGCAGGACGTCCCACATGTCCAGGGTCGGCAGCACGTCCAGCGCCGCCAGGTGCGTCACCGCGTCGGGGTGGTCCAGCCCGGCCCGCACCGCGACGAGCGCGCCCCGGTCGTGCCCGGCCAGCGCGAACCGCTCGTGCCCGAGCGCCCGGGCCAGGGCGACGACGTCGGCGGCCATGGTCCGCTTGGCGTAGGCGGTGCCGTCCAGGTCGGCGGGCTTGTCGCTGTCGCCGTAGCCGCGCAGGTCGGGGCAGATGACCGTGTGGTCGGCCGCGAGGCCGGCGGCGACGTGCCGCCACATCAGATGGGTCTGCGGGAAGCCGTGCAGCAGCACGACCGGGCTGCCGGAGCCGCCGACGGCCACCCGCAGGGCCACGCCGTCGGCGACCGTGACGCGATCGTGGGTGAAGTGGGGGATGCTCGGTGCCATGACTGGTCTGTGCCTCTCTGTTCCACGCCGTGTCCGTCGCACGGCGTGCCGGTGACGTCGTCGAGCCTGCCGGGCGCGAATCAGCAACGGATCAGCACGCGTACCGTGGTGCCCGGGCGAGCGGTGGCGGATCGGAGCGGACGAACCATGGAAGCGGTCACGTTCGGTGTGCTCGGACCGGTCACGGCCGAGCGCGCCGGCGACGTGCTCGCGCTCAGGGGCCCCCGCCACCGCGCCGTACTGGCCCGGCTGATCCTGGCCCGGCGGCGCATGGTGCCGCTCGACCGCGTGGTCGAGGACCTGTGGGACGAACCGCCGCCGAGGGCCGTCGGCGCCGTGCGCACCTTCGTCGGCGACCTGCGCCGCGCCCTGGAGCCCGACCGCCCGCCACGCGCCCCGGCCCGGCTGCTGGTCACCGAGGGGCCCGGGTACGCGCTGCGCGCGGCGCCGGACGCCGTGGACGCGTGGCGTTTCGAGGCGGCCGTCACGGAAGCGGACCGGATGCCCGCCGCCCGGGCCCCGGAACGGCTCCGGGCGGCGCTCGGGGAGTGGCGGGGCCCCGCCTACGCCGGGTTCGGCGACGCGCGGTGGGCCCGCGGCGAGCGCTCCCGGCTCACCGAACTGCGGCTGCGCGCGGTCGAACGCCGGGCGGAACTGCTCGTGGACCTGGGACGGGCCGCCGAGGCGGTCCCCGACCTGGACGCGCACCTGAGCGAGCACCCCCGGCGCGAGGAGGCCTGGCGACTGCTCGCCCTCGCCCTGTACCGCACCGGACGCCAGGCGGACGCCCTCGCCGTACTGCGCCGCGCCCGCGCCCTGCTCGCCGGACAACTGGGCGTCGACCCGGGCCCCCGGCTGCGCCGCCTGGAGGCCGGCATCCTCGCCCAGGACCCGGCCCTCGACCCGCCCGGCGAGCCGGCTCAGGCGGCGGCCCGCCTGTGGGCCCGCGCCACCGAGGCGTACGACCGCACGGTCGCCGCCGGCGCCCGCGCCCGCCTGGTGTCCACCGTCGGCCTGCTGCGCCACCTCGCGGTCACCGGCGGCGACGGTCTGGAGGCGGCCCGGGAGCACCGTACGACGGCGATCGCGGCGGCCGAGGAGACCGGCGACGCGGAACTGACGGCCCGGGTGATCGGCGCCTACGACGTGCCCGCCAACTGGACCCGCAGCGACGACCCCGAACTGGCCCGGCGGATCGTCGCGGCGGCCGAACGCACCCTCGCCGCCCTGCCGGACGGCACCGCCGCCGACGCGGCGCGCTGCCGGCTGCTCGCCACCATCGCCCTGGAGTCCCGGGGCGTCCGGTCCCCGCGCGGCCCCCGGGCGGCGGACGAGGCCGAGCGGATCGCCCGCCGCCTGGACGACCCCGCGCTGCTCGTGTTCGCCCTCGACGGCGCCTTCATGCAGTCCTGCACCACCGCCGGCCAGGCCTCGCGCCGAGACGCGATCGGCGCCGAAGTCGTCGCGCTGGCCGCCCGGCACGACCTGGTCGACCACGCGGTGCTCGGCCGCCTGATCCGGCTCCAGGCCCGCTCGGCCCTCGGCGACTTCGCCGGCGCCGACGAGCACGCCGGTGCCGCGGACCGCCTGGCCGAACGGCATGAACGGCCGCTCGTGGCCGTCTTCACCGCGTGGTACCGCGCCCTGCGCGCAGCCGCCACCGGCAGCCCGTACGACGACGCCGAGGCCGCCTACCGGTCCGCCGCCGCACGACTCGACGGCGCGGGCATGCCCGGTCTGGAGCACGGGCTGCTGCCCCTGGCCCTGCTCGGCCTGCGACTGGCCCACGGGCGGCCGGCGGACGTGGACCGGCGCGCGGGCTGGGGGCCGTACCGGCCCTGGGCCGAGCCCTTCGCCCTCCTGGACGAGGGCCGTGACGCCGAGGCCCGGACCGCCCTGAGGGCCCTCGCGCAACCACCTCCCGACCTGCTCTACGAGGCCCTGTGCTGCGCGGAGGCGGCGCTCGCCCTCCGGCTCGGCGACCGGGCGGCCCTGGAGCGGACGTACGAGCGGCTGCTGCCCGCGTCCGGTGAACTCGCGGGCGCCGGAAGCGGGTTGCTCACCTTCGGGCCGGTCGACCGGTGGCTCGCCGAGATCGGGCGGGCGCTCGGTACGTGACGCGCGCCGCGGGCTCCCGGCGGCCCCCGGTGCGGGCTCCCGTCCGCCTTCGGCACCCGTACCCCGCCGCGGCGAGGACGCCGTGGGGTGGGGGCGCGGCCGACGTACGCCGTACCGGTGGGCCGGCGCGTGCCCCGTGGGGCCGGTTCCGTACGCCGGCGCCCCGGGAGTACGGCCGCGTCTGCACGCGGACGCGCTCGGAAGCCCGGTCGCCGGCACCTGGCCGGAGGGGGTGGGGCCGGGGGCCGGGCGTGTCGCGGACGCCGGCCCGGCCGGTTGCCCCCGCAGGCTCCGGGTACCCGGGCGGGCATGAAGTGGCAACAGGTGCAGGAGGGCCCGTCCGCGGTGTACGTGGTGGTGCTCGGCCCCGGGGAGGACGCCGTCGCCGAACTCACCGCCTTCGCCCGTGAGCGGTCGCTCGGGGCGTCCCAGGTGACCGCCGTGGGCGCCTTCTCGGAGGCGGTCGTCGGCTGGTTCGACCGGCGGGCCGAGGACTACCGGCGCATTCCGGTGGCGGAGCAGTGCGAGGTGCTGTCGCTGCTCGGGGACATCGCCGTCGCCGACGACGGACCGACCCCGCACCTGCACGCCGTCCTGGGCCTGTCCGACGGCACCACCCGCGGCGGCCACCTGCTGTCCGGCCGGGTCTGGCCGACGCTGGAGGTCGTCGTACGGGACAGCCCGGCCGAACTGGTCAAGACCTACCGCCCCGACATCGGCCTGGCTCTGATCGACCCCGGTTGAGTCGAGCCGGCCGCCGCAGAGTGGTTTACCGGCCCGGGTGAGGGCTACGCGGCCCGCTGGGGACCCGCCCCGACACCCGGGTGACGCGCCACGGCACGACGTCCGGACGCGTCCGACCGCCACGGAGGAACGGCATGAAGGACCGAAGCCGCCCCCACGGGGCCACGGAGCCCGCCTCCCGCGCACGGTCCGGCGCGGTCGGCCGCCGCAACCCGCGCACCGGCACCGAGCCGGTCACGGCACAGAGCGCGCTGCGGCTCCGGCTGGTGCTGTCCGCCGTCTTCCTGCCCCTCTTCGTCGCCGGATCCGCGTTCTTCGCCGTGTGGGCCGCGGACACCGGCCCCGGCGACAGCCCCGGACGCGGCGGCCTGGTGCTCCTCGCCGTCGGGTGCGCGGTCCTGGCCCTGTCGGCGGCGGTGGACCTCCTGGTCGTGGCCCGCCGGCTGCGGCGCGAACGGGGCGCGCCCGCCGCGCACTGACCCGAGACCCGAGGAGGGGACGGAGGAGGGGACGGCGGAAGCGGCACGGCTCCCGCCGGCCGGAGAAGGCCTCGCTCGACCGCCTCCGCCTCCCACGGCCGGCGCCCCGGGATCCGCGACCGGCGGCCGTGAGACCGGCGACCGGCGCCCCGGGATCCGCGACCGGACCGGCGCCGGGCCGAGCGGGACGTACCCGTACCAGCCGCGCACCCTCTGGCGCGGCACCGGCCGGCCCCGGGACGCTAGGTGCGCAGCCGGGCTCCCTGCCGCAGCAGCTCGTGCTGGACCATCCGGTACGGCAGACCGCGCGGCCCGCGCCCGTGCCGGACGGTCAACGCCGCGCACACCCCGGCCGCCTGACCGGTCGCCATGGCGATGGGCATGACCCGGTACGACGAGTGCGCCACGTGCGTCCCGGAGATGCAGCGCCCCGCCACCAGCAGCCGCTCGGTGCCCTGCGGCACCAGGCAGCGCAGCGGGATGTCGTAGAAGCTGCCCTGCGGCACCCGTTTGAGGGTGGTGCCGGAGCCGCGCGGGTTGTGGATGTCGACCGGATAGGCGCCGTGCGCGACGGCGTCCGGGAACGTGCGGGCCGCCAGGATGTCGTGGCCGGTGAGCCGGTAGTCGCCGAGGACCCGCCGGCTCTCCCGCACCCCGATGTGCGTGCCGCTCTGCACCACGTACGACTCCTCGAACCCCGGCACGCGGGTGCGCAGGAAGTGGTCGATCCGGGAGAGCTGGCGGCGGGCCGTGTACTCGGCGCGGGTGAGGTCCCACACGCTGGTGCCGAGCACCCGGGTGACCCGGGTGCTGTTGACGGCGACCTCGCGCGGGTGCGGGGTCGCGAAGAACAGGATGTCCTCACGCGGCAGCCGGAGTTCACCGGCCGCCCTGGCCTCCTCGATCAGGTCCCACAGGCCGTGCACGCCCCGCCACTGGTCGGGGTGGTCGCGCACGTAGTCGGCGAAGTCCGGCCGCGCGAAGTCCGCGACGCGGAACATCAGGGTCATCGGCTGCACCAGCCCGTCCTCGGGCCGCCCGATCTCGTACGGCGCCCCGCAGGCGGTCGCCACGTCACCGTCGCCCGTGCCGTCCACGACGACCCCGGCGTCGATCACCACCGGCCCCGACTTCGTCTCGAACACCACCCGCCAGCCGGAGCCGTCGTCGAGCGGCAGCGCGCCGGAGGCGAAGGCGTGGAGCAGCATCCGCACCCCCGCCTCGTCCATCATCTCGAGCAGCGAGAGCTTGAAGAGTTCCGGGTCGAAGGGGACCGTGTACCCGGTCTTCGGCGAGGGCGGCAGGCAGCCGCCGCGTCCCGTGAGCCGGTCGAGCAGCTGCCACAGCACGCCCGCGACCACCGGTTCGCCCTCGCCGTGATCGGTGGGCAGCAGCCGTGCGGTGTCCCCGGCCTCGGTGAACGCGGCCTGCCTGTGCTCGTTGTGGAACGACATCAACGGCATCACCAGCGCCGCGGTCGCGTTGCCGCCGAGGAACCCGTACCGCTCGACCAGGACGACGTCGGCCCCGGCGTCGGCCGCGCCGACGGCGGCGGCGGACCCGGCCGGGCCGCCCCCGACCACCAGGACGTCGCACCTGCCCCCGTGCCGGGCGGGCCGCGGCGGCAGGGTGATCTCACGGGCCTCGCGAGGCTCTTCCAGGATCGGCATCGCTCTCCTCGGGGGTCAGGCGTGCGACGGGCGCGGCTCGGCGGCGTACGGCCCCGGCCCCGCCGCACGGGCCGCCCGTGGCCCGCCGCCGATCTCGTCGAGCAGGGAGCCGCAGCGCGCGCAGGTGTCCCGGGCCGCCGCGGACAGTTCCCGCATCCGGGACCGGAGGTCCTCCCGGCGCTGCGGGTGCTCGTCCCACATCCGGTCCACCTCCGCCAGCAGCAGCCCGGCCTGCTCCCGCGCCACGCCCACCAGCGCCGGGGCGCCGAGCCGGCGCGCGAAGTCGAAGACCTTGCCGGAGTACGGCAGCGGCAGCACCGGCACGCTGGCGAGCGCGGCGAAGATCACGAAGTGCAGTCGCATGCCGACGGCCACGTCCAGATGGCGCATGAAACCGAGGACCTGGCCCGGGCTGTAGGCGCCGTGCAGGATACGGCCCTTGTCCGGCGCCGTCATGTGGGACAGCACGGCGTGCGCGTGCCGTACGTCGTGCCGCTCCATCGGCAGGAACACCACGTGCGCGTCCAGCCGCCGTACGAGGAAGTCCGCGACGTCGGCGAGCAGCGCGTGGTAGTCGGCCTCGTCCAGCTTCTCGGCGGCCCGTCCCGGTTCGCGCACCGACATCCCCGCCAGCCGGGCGCCGCAGGGGATGCCCTCCTCGCGCATCATGGCCTCGGTGAAGGGCTCGGGGCCCAGCAGCAGGGCCGGGTCGGCGGTGACCGCCACCTCGCGTTCCAGGCCGACCTCCTCCAGCACCAGCCTGGACTCCTCGTCCCGCACCACGACGTCGTCCATGTCGGCCAGCACGGTACGCACCGCGTCCCGGTCCTCGGCCTCCGTCAGGGGCCCGGCGCCGACGGCGTAGGCGAAGGTGGGCACGCCCCGGGTCTGCGCGGCGCGCACCAGCCGCAGATAGCGCCGCGCCTCGCCGTCGTAGAGGATGCCGCCGCCGCCCAGCACCAGGAGGTCCAGGCCGGGCAGCACGTCGAGGACGTGGTTGCGGCTCACCCCCTCCCAGGGCACCAGCTCGTCGGCGTCGGGGTGGTGGGCGCGGGTGTGCTCCGCGTCCCGGCTCAGGACGACGAGGCGGGCGTCCGGCCGCTGGGCGCGCAGGCAGCTCAGGACGCAGGTCAGGATGGCCTCGTCGCCGATGTTGAAGCCACCGTACGAACCGAGGACGCCGATGCGCGGGCCCGGCCGGGCGGGGTGCGGACGCGGATGCGAGGGGGCACTGGTCATCCGGTGCTCCTGTCAGGTCGGAGTCGGCCGGCCCGTCGGCCTCGGTGCGCTGACCGCGCACGCTGCCGGGTTGCCCGCGCGGCCCCTCGGAAACACCCTCGCCCGGATGCTCGTCCCGTTCGTGCTGCTCGCCCTCGCGGTCACCACGGTCGCCGGTCCGCGGGCCGCGAGGAAGCGGGAGCAGGAGCGGGAGCGGAAGCAGGGGCCGGGACCCGGGCGCGGGTCACTGGATGGTCCAGCCCACACTGCCGACGCCCGAGCTGTGGATCGCGCAGACGCCCGAGGACTCGCCGTACTGCCCGGGCGCCAGTGTCACCCACTGGCCCGACACGTCCGGCGCCCAGCCGCAGACGATCTCGGCGCGGAAGGTGATGGTGCGGTCGGTGTGGTTGCTGCACCCGGCGATGCCGTGGTCGGGGTTGTTGTTGTGCACCCAGCCGTCGCAGTTCACGCCGGCCGCCGCCGCGGACGGGGCGCCCTGCGCCGGTACGGCGGCACCGGCCACCGTGAGCGCCAGGGCCGAGACGGTGGCGGCCAGTCCGGCCGCGACGACGTTCTTCCTGCGGTTCATACGTACCCCCGTGAGGTCGCGCGTTGTCGGCTTGCGTGACCAGTCAACGAGACGGGGGCTTGCGCGTGAACCTCGGACATGTGAGGGTCCGGCGTCGCCGGCCCGCCGTCCGGCGGGCCGCGGGTCAGCAGGCCGCCCGGGAGGGCCTGCCGCGGGAGACGACGCGGGTGCCGTGGCCGTCGACGACGCGGGCCTGCAGCGAACCGCAGGCGCACCGGGTCCACAGCGTGCCGCCCGCCGCGGTGGGGTGGGCGGACACCACCTGGAAGGGGTCGGCTCCGTCGGGCCACCCGCAGTGCGGGCAGGCGGCGTCGGTCGTGCTCGGCATGGCGACTCCTCGTGCGTCGGTGGGGGGCGCGTGGCCCGGGCGTCGGAAGGCCGGTGCGGAGTGCTGATCGGCCGTCGCGCCACTGACAGCGTGCGGCCGCGAGTCCGTTCACGTCCAGGTTGACTTCATGGACCGGACCGTGAAGCTTGGACTTCATGATTGACCTGCGCAGGCTGCACGTCCTCAGGGCCGTCGCCCACTACGGCACGGTGACCGCGGCGGCCCGCGCGCTGCACTTCACCCCGTCCGCCGCCTCCCAGCAGATCCGGCAGCTCGCCCGCGACCTGGGCGTCGACCTGCTGGAACCACAGGGCCGCGGGGTCCGGCTCACCGCGGCCGCGGAAAGCCTGCTCGCGCACGCCGACGCCATCCAGGCCCGCTGGGACGAGGCGGAACTCGACCTGCGGGCGGGGGAGGGGGCGCCCGCCGGGCTGTTGCGGGTGACGGGGTTCCCGGTGGCGGTCTCCGTGCTGCTGGCTCCGATGGCCGCGCGGCTGCGCGAGCGGCATCCGCGCCTGTCGGTCCGGATCCGGGAGGTGGAGGTGGCGGAGGGCTTCGACCTGCTCTTCGAGGGGGAAAGCGATCTGGCGGTGGTGCAGGTGACCCCGTCGAACCCGCCGTCGGCCGACGCGCGCTTCGACCAGTGCCCGCTCCTGGACGACCCGTACGACCTGGTCGTCCCCGAGGGGCACCCGCTGACCGGACGGGGCGGCATCGACCTCGTCGACGCGGCGCACGAGCCGTGGATCGCCCCCGTGCCGGACAGTCCCTGCCGGCCGCACGTGATGGCGGCGTGCGGTGCGGCCGGGTTCACCCCCGACGTGGTCCACTACGCGCGGGACTGGGACGCCACCGCTCACCTGGTCGCCCACGGGCTCGGCGTCGCGCTCATACCCCGGCTGGCGCGGCCGGCCCCGCAGCTGCCCATCGTCCGGGTGCCCTGCGCCGGCCGGCCGCACCGCAAGCTGCTGACCTGCACCCGCCGGGGCGGTCACCGGCGTCCGGGGGTCGCGGTCGCACTGGAGGAACTGCGCGCCCTGGCGGCGACGGCGGTGGCCTGAACACGTCGTACCCGAGGCCCGTCGTAGCCGGGGCACGTCGTCCCGGGAGGGGGGTGCGTCGATACGCGTCGCCCCGGGAGAGGGCGCACCGGGGCGACGCGTCGCCGTCGGCCCATGCCGCAGCGGCACCCGCACCACGGGACCGCGGCCCGGCGGAGCCGCGGTCCCGTGGTTGCGGGTGCCGGCGCAGGTCAGGCGGCCACGGCCTCGTCGGCGTGGCCGTGCAGCCGGGCGACGACCTCGGTCAGCTGGGCGGCGACCTCGGCGTCGTCGGCCGGGTGGATCTCGGCGAAGCGGGTCACCGAACCGGGGATCGAGAGCTTGATGTCCTCGATCACCTTGCCGCCGGCGATGCCCACGGCCTTGCGGGTGTCGTCCTGCGCCCACACGCCGCCGTACTGGCCGAAGGCGGTGCCGACGACGGCGGCGGGCTTGCCGGCGAGGGCGCCCGCGCCGAAGGGACGGGACAGCCAGTCGATGGCGTTCTTCAGGACGGCCGGGATGGTGCCGTTGTACTCGGGCGAGAAGTACAGGAAGGCGTCGGCGGACCGGGCGGCCTCGCGCAGCTTCGCGGCGGCGGCCGGGACACCGCCCTCGACGTCGATGTCCTCGTTGTAGAAGGGGATGTCGGCCAGTCCCTCGAAGAGCTGAACCTCGGCGCCCTCCGGCGCGAACCTGGCGGCCGCCTCGGCGAGCTGGCGGTTGTGCGAACCGGCGCGAAGGCTGCCGACGAGCGCAAGGATGCGGACAGACATGAGTACTCCCACTGGTGGCGCAGACGCTGCGGGACAGACGCTGCTGGAACACTGCCGTTTACGATCCGGACCGGGGTCCGCTTAATTTCTAACACCTCAAACGGACCGCGGTCCAGTTTTCTTCCCGATGCTCTACGCTGGCGTCATGCCCACCGCCCCGCCGTCCTTCCCGGAGCCCGAGAAGACCACCGGCCCGCCCGAACTGCTGCAGCTCGGCACGCGGGCCGCGGAGGACGAGCCCTGCCTGCGCGCCGACGCCGCGCGCAACCGGGCCCGGCTGCTGGAGGCCGCCGCCCGGCTGGTGGCCGAACACGGCGCGGCGGGCGTCACGATGGAAGCGGTGGCCGCGGCGGCCTCGGTGGGCAAGGGCACGGTCTTCCGCCGCTTCGGCGACCGCACCGGTCTGCTCATGGCACTGCTGGACCACTCCGAGAAGAAGTTCCAGGCCGCGCTCCTCGGCGGCCCGCCGCCCCTGGGGCCCGGCGCGCCTCCCGTCGAGCGGCTGTGCGCCTTCGGCCTGGCGTCCCTGCGCCGCTGCGTCGACGAGCTGGAACTCCAACTGGCCGCCGAGCCCAGTGCCGAACGCCGCTACACCCCCGCCCCGCGCCGCTTCCTGCGCGGCCACGTGGCCCTGCTGCTGCGGCAGGCGGTCCCGGACGCGGACAGCGAGCTGCTCTCGCACACCCTGCTGGCGTACCTCGATCCCGCCCTGGTCCACCACCTCACCGAACAGTGCGGGGTGCCCCCGGTACGTCTGGAGGCGGGCTGGCTGGACCTGGTCTCCCGGGTGACCCGCACCGAGCACCCGGCCGAGCCGTCGGTCTGAGCCCTTCCGGCCCCCCGGCCCCCGGACCCCGGCCCTCTCTGGACGGATCGCCTTGCTGGCGAAGGGAGTTGAGCACCTGGTGGAGGATTCCCCGCCCGGTCCGGACAGTGCCGCCCCGCCCGCGGCCCCGCACCCGGCTTCTGCCAAGATGCCGTACGTCATGGCGCAGATACCCGAACCCCCCGCCCCCGAGCCCCTCGCACCACGCTCCGTCCCCACGAGCGCCGACGTGGCCCGCCTGGCGGGCGTCTCGCGTGCGACCGTCTCCTACGTCCTCAACAACGCCGACGCCGTCCGGATCAGCGAACCCACCCGACGCCGCGTCCGCGAGGCCGCCAGGGAACTGGGATACGTCCCGCACGCCGCGGCCCGCTCGCTGCGCGCCGGACGCAGCCGCACGGTCCTGATGCCGGCGCCGTCCATCCCCGCCGGCCCGCTCTACAGTCACTTCCTCAACGAACTCCAGTGGGCCCTCGGCCGCCTCGACTACACCGTCGTGCAGTACGGCCCCGCGGGTGCGCACGGCGACGAGGCCGCTCGCGCCTGGGCCGAACTGCGCCCGGTCGCCGTCCTCGTACCGGGCTCCGGTCTCGGTCCGCGGGGCGTGGAGATCCTCAAACGCGCGGGTGCCCGGGCGGTCGTCACGCTCGGCCCCGAGGCCGTCGAGGGAGCGCACGCCCTGCTCATGGACCACGAGATCGTCGGCCAGTGCGCGGCCCGGCACCTCTACGACCGGGGGCGGCGCGGAATCGGCGTGGTCGTCCCCGCGGAGGAGGGCCTGGAGATCTTCTCGGCACCACGCCTGGACGGCGTCCGCCGCGCGATGCGCGGCACCGACGCCACCGTCACCGAGCTGCCCCTCGCCTACGAGGAGCGGGACGCCGCCCGGCTGGCCGCCCGCTGGGGCTCACTCGGACTCGACGCCGTGTTCGCGTACAACGACGAGTACGCGATGCTGCTGATGCGCGCCCTGCAGGACGAGGGCGTCGGCATCCCGGGCGACACCGCCGTGATCGGCGCGGACGACCTGATGCTCGGACGCCTGCTGCGCCCCCGGCTGAGCACCGTCCACCTGGAACTGCCCTCCGGCCGCGATCTGGCGGCACTGGTCGACCGCGCGGTGCACGACCCCGACGCCGCACCCGAGCGGCGCGAGGTGCTGGGCGCGGCGGTCGTGCACCGCGAGTCGAGCTGACCGGCGGCCGGTGCGCCTACTGGCCGTCCTGCCCGGCCTGGCCCTCGGCCTGCGCCTGCTGATCGGCGACCGCCTTGCGGACCTCGTCCATGTCCAGCTTCCGCGCCTGACCGATGACGTCCGTCAGCGCATCCTCGGGGAGGGCGCCCGGCTGCGCGAACACGGCCACCTGGTCCCGCACGATCATCAGCGTCGGAATCGACTGGATGCCGAAGACCTGCGCCAGCTCGGGCTGCGCCTCGGTGTCCACCTTGCCGAACACCAGGTCGGGGTTGGCTTCGGCCGCCTTCTCGTAGACCGGGGCGAACTGACGGCACGGACCGCACCACGACGCCCAGAAGTCGATCAGGACGAACTCGTTGTCCGTGACCGTCTGGTCGAAGTTCTCCTTGGTGAGCTCAACGGTGGTGCTCATGGTGTGACCCTCTTCCTGGGTTCGGGGCAAAGCCGTCGGCACAACACTGCCGACCTGGTGGGTATTCCGCGCACGTACCCATGTGGCCACCCGGCACACCACCCAGCAGACTGACTCCATGACGCAATCGGATTCCATCGCTTACGACGTCGTGGTGATCGGCGCGGGCCCCGTGGGGGAGAACGTCGCCGACCGCACCCGGGCGGCCGGACTCGCCACCGCGATCGTGGAGAGCGAACTCGTCGGCGGCGAATGCTCCTACTGGGCGTGCATGCCCAGCAAGGCCCTGCTGCGCCCCGTCATCGCCCGCGCGGACGCCCTCCGCCTGCCCGGCCTGAGCCGCTCGGCGGGCGACCCCCTGGACGCCGCGGCGGTACTCGCCCGCCGCGACGAGTTCACCTCCCACTGGAAGGACGACGGCCAGGTCCAGTGGGTGGAGGGCATCGGGGCCGACCTGTACCGCGGACAGGGCCGGCTGGCCGGACCGCGCACCGTGGAGGTGACCGCGCCCGACGGCACCCGCCGGGTCCTGACCGCCCGCCACGCGGTCGCCGTCTGCACCGGCAGCGCCGCCGCCCTGCCCGACCTGCCCGGACTGGCCGAGGTGCGCCCCTGGACCAGCCGCGAGGCCACCAGCGCCGAGAGCGCGCCCGGCAGGCTGATCGTGGTCGGCGGCGGAGTCGTCGCCGTCGAGATGGCCACGGCCTGGCAGGCCCTCGGCTCCCGGGTCACCCTCCTGGTGCGCGGCGACGAGGGCCTGCTCGCCCGGATGGAACCGTTCGCCGGCGAACTGGTCGCCGAGGCGCTCACCGAGGCCGGCGCCGACATCCGCACCGGCACCTCCGTCGAGTCCGTCACCCGGCAGGACGGCACCGTCGTCGCCGTCACCGGCACCGGCGACCGCATCGAGGCCGACGAGATCCTCTTCGCCACCGGCCGCGCCCCCCGCACCGGGGACATCGGCCTGGAGACCGTCGGGCTGGAACCGGGCTCGTGGCTCCCCGTCGACGACAGCCTCCGGGTCGAGGGCCACGACTGGCTCTACGCCGTCGGCGACGTCAACCACCGCGCCCTCCTCACCCACCAGGGCAAGTATCAGGCACGCATCGCGGGTGCCGCCATCGCCGCCCGCGCCTCCGGAGCGCCGGACCTGGACGCGGGCCCGTGGGGCGCGCACGCCGCGACCGCCGACCACGACGCCGTACCGCAGGTGGTGTTCACCGACCCGGAGGCGGCCTCCGTCGGCCTGTCCCTGGCCGAGGCCGAACAGGCCGGGCACCGGGTCCGCGCCGTCGACGTCGACATCGCGGTGGCGGGCTCGAGCCTGTACGGCGACGGCTACCGGGGCCGCGCCCGCATGGTCGTCGACCTGGAGGACGAGATCGTCCGCGGTGTCACCTTCGTCGGCCCCGGCGTCGGCGAACTGATCCACTCCGCGACCGTCGCCGTCGCCGGCCGGGTGCCGATCGACCGCCTGTGGCACGCGGTCCCGTCGTACCCGACGATCAGCGAGGTGTGGCTGCGGCTGCTGGAGGCGTACCGGGACAACTGACCGGCCCGGAGGGCGACGGGGAGGGCGGACGGGCGAACAGCGCCCGCCCGTCCCACCGCCCGGAACCGTGTCAGGGCAGCTCGAAGCCCAACGCCGCCGCGGCCCGGTCCGGCGTCGGCTGGGCCCACAACCCGGCCATCGCGCCGTTCGACGCCAGCGACCGCAGCTCGGCCCGGTCCAGATACAGCGTGCCGTCGAGATGATCCGTCTCGTGCTGCACGATCCGGGCCGGCCAGCCCGCGAACACCTCGTCCACCGCCCGCCCGTGCTCGTCCCGCGCCAGCAGGCGCACCACGGCAGGGCGCGCCACCACCGCCTGCCAGCCCGGCACACTCAGGCAGCCCTCGAAGAACGCGGCCCGGGCGGCACCGACAGGCTCGTACGACGGATCGATCAGCACCCGGAACGGCTGCGGCACCCGGCCGCGCGCCACCCGCACCTCGTCCGGCACCGGCGCCGGGTCCTCGATCACCGCGATCCTGAGACCCACTCCCACCTGCGGCGCGGCGAGCCCCACACCCGGCGCCGCGTGCATCGTGCGCCGCAGGGCCTCGACGAACCGCACCAGCAGCGCCGGGTCCAGCTGTCCGTCGAAGGGCTCGGCGCGGCGGCGCAGCACCGGATCACCGGCCGCGACGATCGGCAACGGGCCGCCGGGTGCGAGCAGTTGCTCGACCCGCTCGACAAGGGGCACGCGAGCACTCGGAGTTCCCATCGCGCCAGGATGCCACGGTGTACGCCGCCACCCGGCCCCGCGTAAGTGACGCACGCCACTCCACCGGCGGGGAACCCGGCGTGCCCCCGCTCCGACCAGCGGTGTGAGGCACGGGGGAGTCCGTTCGTACGGCGGGGCGGTGGGACGCACGGGACGTACGGCGGGTCGGGAGTACGGAGCCGTACCCCCGGACTCGACCCGCCGTGACGACGCGCCCTCCGGTCACCGCCCGGCGAAGTCGCCCGTCAGGGCGGCGGCGATCCGCAACTGCACGTCGGCCTCCTCCTGCCGCCCCTGCCGTTCGAGGGTCCGCCCCAGCATCAGCCGGGCGTACTGCTCGACGGGATCGCGCTCGACGACGACCCTCAGCTCGGCCTCCGCACGCCGGAGCTGGGCCGAGTGGTAGTAGGAACGCGCCAGCAGCAGCCGCGGCCCGGTCTGCTCCGGCACCTCCTCGACCAGCCCGCTCAGGACGCGCGCCGCGGCGGCGTAGTCCCTGGCGTCGAAGAACATCCGTGCACGCTCCCAGCGCTCCGCCGGCGTTCCGTGGCCGTAGTACGTCGTGTCCACTGGAGACCTCCTTCTGCCCTCCCCAACCACGCCACATGGTTGAACATTCCACCACCGGTTCCCGGGCGTTGCGCCAGGAGGCCGGGGCCGACCGCCGCCTCGCCCTCGGAGCGGTACGGTTCACCGCGACCGGAAGCGGCGACGGCACCGTGCCGCCGGCCGACCTCGACGGCCAGGAGTCCCGCCTCCTGGCCCGCAGCCGAACCGGGCGCGTAACGGTGGCAAGCACGGAGGTTGCGTCCGCCCGGGTCCGGGCAGGCTCGGAAGCGGACCGCGGGCCGTGAGGGTCCGCGCGGGCCGGCGCCCGGGGAACGGCGGACGCGAGCAGCCCGCCCGAGCCGAAGCGAAGGGAACAGCCCCCATGGCACCGCCGCCCGCCCCGACCGAGAGCCCCTGGTTCCGCAGGTTCCACCCGCGCCCGGACGCACCGGCCGTCCTGGTCTGCCTGCCGTACGCCGGGGGATCCGCCAGCGCCTACTTCTCCCTGTCCCGGCGCCTGTCCGGGCATTCCGGCGTCGACGTCCTGGCGACGCAGTACCCGGGACGCCAGAACCGGTTCACCGAACCCTGCCTCGGCTCGGTGCCGGAGCTGGCCCGGGGCGTCCACGAGGACCTGGCCCGGGTGGTCGCCGGACGGCCCTTCGCGCTCTTCGGCCACAGCATGGGCGCCGCCGTCGCCTTCGAACTGACCCGGAACCTGGAACGCGAGGGGGCCGCCGCACCCGGCACCCTCGTCGTCTCCGGCCGCCGCGCCCCCTCGATCGGCAGCGACCGGGGCGTGCACCTCCGCGACGACGACGGCGTCATCGCCGAACTGAGGGCTCTGGAGGGAACGGACACCCGCGTCCTGGACGAGCCCGAACTGCTGAGCCTGGCCCTGCCGTCGGTCCGCGCCGACTACACCGCCGCCGAGACCTACCGGACCGGACCCGACGCCGTCGTGCACACCGACGTCGTGGCGCTCACCGGGGACCGGGACAGCCACGTCGACACCGACGAGGCGGCCGCCTGGCGCGCGCACACCACGGGCTCCTTCGACCTCCGGGTCTTCCCCGGCGGGCACTTCTTCCTCAACGACCACGAGGCGGAGATCGCCGTCCTCCTCGCCGGCACCCTGGGCGCCGGCGCGCCGGCCGGCCGAACACGTCAGTGATCCCGGCCGCCGGCCGGCGACAGGGCGAGCGCGGCGGCGGGACACACGGCGACGGCCTCCCGCACCGCCGCCCAGGTCCCGGCCGGCGGCTCGGGCCGCAGCACCACCACCGTGCCGTCGTCCGCGTGCTGGTCGAAGACGGCGCCCGCGGTGAGCGCGCACATGCCCGCCCCGACACAGCGCCCGGTGTCCGCGATGATCCGCACGGCTCACACGTCCCAGGTGACCGGCAGGCTCTTCACCCCGTGGATGTCCGATATCTCCGGCCGCAGCGCGACCTCTTCGGCCGGTACGGCCAGCCGCAGCGTCGGAAAACGGCCGAAGAGGGCCGGGAACGCCACCCGCATCTCGACCCGGGCCAGCTGCTGCCCCAGGCACTGGTGGATGCCGTGCCCGAAGGCCACGTGCCGGTTCTCCCGCCGCCGCACATCGAGCACCTGCGGGTCGGCGAACTGCTCGGGATCGCGGTTGGCGGTGTTGTACGACAGGATCAGCGGTGACCCCGCCCTGATCGTCTGCCCGCCCAGCTCCACGTCCTCAAGGGCCGTGCGCATGAACGTCTTGCCGACGCTCAGGTAGCGCAGCAGTTCCTCCACGGCCCGGTCGGTGCCCGCCGGATCGGCGCACAGGGCCGCCAGCTGGTCCGGGTCCCGCAGCAGGGCGAAGGCGCCGAGCGCCAGCATGTTGGCGGTGGTGTCGAGGCCCGCCGCGAGCAGGACCAGGGCGATCCCCTTCAGCTCCTCGTCGGTCAGATCGCTGTCGGTCAGCTCACTGAGCACGTCGTCGGTGGGGTGCGCGCGCTTGGCCGCCACCAGCTCGGCGAGACGGGCCCGCGTCGTGGCGTACGCCGCGACGGTGTCCTCGTCGTCCGCCTCGGCGTCCATGAACCCCTCGAACTGCTTCTGGAAGGAGTCCCGGTCCTGCCGCGGCACCCCCAGCAGCTCACAGATCATGATGGCGGGGATGGGCTTGGCGTAGGCGCTCACCAGGTCCGCGGGCGGTCCGGCCGCCGCCATGGCGTCGAGGTGCTCGGCGGTGATCTCCTCGACGCGCTCGGTCAGCAGCCGCATCCGCCGCACGGTGAACGTGCTGATCAGCGGCTTGCGATAGCGGCCGTGCCGCGGCTCGTCCATCAGCAGGAACTCGCCGGGGGGCGCCGGAGGCAGCGTCAGACCGCCGTAGTCGACGGTCGGGTGACGCATCAGGTCCCGCCGTGAGCTGAACCGCGGGTCGGCCAGCACCGACTTCAGCAGTTCGTACCCGGTGACCAGCCAGCCGTCCACCCCGCCGGGGAAGGTGTAGCGGCTGATGGGGCCGTGCCGGCGCGCTTCGAGGAACTCCGCCGGCGGGTCGAAGGGCCGGTCGGGCCGACGCGTCGTCGGCAGAGTCGTGACGGTGTGCAAGGGGTCACCCATGACCCTTCCTCATCTCGCTCGAAAGATCCGCGGCCCAGCATGGCCCACCGCCGCAGCGCCGGGTAGGGGCACCGCACCGTAACGGCGGGGCTTGCCGATGCCCGCCACCTGGGCCGCCGTGAGGATGGCCCGTACTCGGTCACAACGATGAGTAGGTGGTTCGCCGCGTGCGCCTGAACAGCTATGACGAATGGTCCCCTCTGCGCGAAGTGGTCGTCGGATCCGCGGAGAACTATGTCTCGCACGAGCGGGAACTCTCCTTCGACCTCTTCTTCCACGACAACCTCGCGCAGGACAACCCCAGCCGGTCCGAGTGGTTCTACCCCCGGCTGTCCGCACGGCGCGAGGACGCCGGCCGGCGGCGGCTGCCCGTCGCCCGGCGCTACGTCGACGAACTCAACGAGGACCTGGAGGGCCTGGCCGACGCCCTGCGCGGCCTCGGTGTCACCGTGCACCGGCCGCTGCCGCTCGCCGCGGAGACCGCGGAGGTCACCACCCCCGCCTGGTCCGCCTCCGTCGTACCGCCGCTCAACCTCCGCGACAACACGCTCGTCCTCGGCGACGAGATCATCGAGACACCCCCGATGATCCGCTCCCGCTACTTCGAGACGCAGTTCCTCAAGCCGCTCTTCCAGGAGTACTTCCGCCGCGGTGCCCGCTGGACCACCATGCCGCGCCCGCTGATGACGGACGCCTCCTTCGACCTGTCGTACGTGCGCACCGCGACCGCCGGCGGGCCGACCGAACCGATCGGCGACCCGCGGTCCTCGCCGTACGACGTGGGCCTGGAGATGATGTTCGACGCGGCGCAGTGCCTGCGGCTCGGCCGGGACATCGTCGCCAACGTCTCCACCGAGAACCACGAACTCGGCGTCACGTGGCTGGAACGCCACCTCGCGGGCCGCTTCCGCGTCCACCGCGTCCACCGGCTGAGCGACAGCCACATCGACAGCATGGTGCTGGCCCTGCGCCCCGGGCTGCTCCTGGTCCGCTCCGAGGCGGTCGCCGACGCTCTGCCGCCCGCGCTGCGCCGCTGGGACCGCATCGTCGCCCCCACCCCGGAGCGGAACAGCTTCCCGAGCTACGACGACGACGCGCTCATCCTGACCAGCCCGTTCATCGACCTCAACGTGCTGTCCGTCGATCCGGACACCGTCCTGGTCAACGAGGCCAGCCCCGAACTGGCCCGGGTCCTGGAAGCGGCCAAGTTCACCGTGGTGCCCGTACGGCACCGGCACCGGCGCCTGTTCGGCGGCGGCTTCCACTGTTTCACCCTCGACACCGTCCGTGAGGGCGGTCCCGAGGACTACCTCTCCTGATCCGGTCCGGATCGTTTCCGCTCATTCCCGCAAGGCAACCAGGGAGTCGCAGTGATGAGGGCAGCGGACGGCCGGGCACCGGCGCTCGCGGTCGTAGGTGTCTCGTGCCGCTTTCCCGGGGCCGCGGATCCGGACGCGCTGTGGCGGCTGCTGGCCGCCGGCACGAGCAGCGTCGGTGAGGTGCCGCCCGGCCGCTGGACGGGACCCGCCGCCGCGCGGACCCCCCGCGCCGGAGCCTTCCTGGACACCCCGCAGGTGCAGGGGTTCGACGCCGCGTTCTTCGGTGTCTCACCGCGCGAGGCGCCCTACGTCGACCCGCAGCAGAGGCTCGCTCTGGAACTGGGCTGGGAGGCGCTGGAGCACGCCCGCATCCTGCCGGAAAGCGTCCGCGGCACCCGGCTGGGCACCTTCGTCGGCGTCACCGGCGACGACTACGCCCACCTGCTCTCCCCGCACGCCGAGGCCCTCGCCACCCAGCACGCGCTGACCGGCGTGCAGCGGGGCGTCATCGCGGGCCGGCTCGCCGCCTTCCTGGGCACCCGCGGCCCGAGCATCACCGTCGACTCCGCCCAGTCCTCCTCCCTGGTGGCCCTGCACCTGGCCGCCGAGAGCCTGCGCGCCGGGGAGTCCGACGCCGCGCTGGTCTGCGGGGTCAACCTCCACCTGATGCCGCAGAGCGTGCTGCTCGCCTCCCGGCTCGGCGCGCTCTCCCCGCGGGGCCGCTGCTTCGCCTTCGACGAACGCGCCGACGGCTACGTGCCCGGCGAGGGCGGCGGCGCCGTCGTCCTCAAGCGCCTCGACGACGCGCTCGCGGCCGGCGACCGCGTCCTGTGCCTGGTCCGCGGCAGCGCCACCAACAACGACCCGGCCGGCGCAACCCTCACCACCCCGACCGCCGACGCCCAGGCCGACGTCCTCACCGAGGCCTGCCGTGCCGCCGGCGTCCCGCCCGAGGCGGTCGGCTACGTCGAACTCCACGGCACCGGCACACCCACCGGCGACCCCGTCGAGGCCGCCGCACTGGGCGCGGCCATCGGCCGCCACCGCCCCGCCGGCCGTCCCCTGGCCGTCGGCTCCGTCAAGACCAACATCGGTCACCTCAGCGGCGCCGCGGGCATCGCGGGCCTCATCAAAGTCGTCCTCGCCCTCACCCACCGGCAACTGCCCGCCAGCCTCAACTACACCACCCCCAACCCCCGCATCCCGCTCACGGAACTCAACCTCCGCGTCCAGCAGGACCTCGGGCCGTGGCCCGACCACGGCGAACTCGTCGCCGGGGTCAGCTCCTTCGGCATGAGCGGCACCAACTGCCACGTCGTCCTGTCCGCATGGGAACCGAGCCCCGCGGAACGCGCGGCTACGGTGCCGGTCGGCTCCGCGCCGGTCGGCTCCGCGCCGGTGGTGCCGTGGCTGCTGTCCGGGCGTGACGAGAAGGCGCTGCGCGAGGCCGCGTCCCGCCTCGCGGACAGTGAAGCCGTGCACGCCACGGATCGCACGGCGGCGGACATCGCCTGGTCCCTCGCCTCGTCACGGAAGGCGTTCGCGCACCGCGCCGCCGTCGTCGCGGCCTCGCGCGAAGAGCTGCTGACCGGCGTACGCGCACTCGCCGACGGCACGACGCCGGCCCCCGGCCTGCTGCCGTCCGGCACGGCACGGCCGGGCGGCGTGGGTGTCGTGTTCTCCGGCCGGGCACCGGAACACCCCGACGCCGCCGTGGGCCTGTGCGCCCGCCCCGCGTTCGCCGAAGCGCTGACGGAGGCGTGCGACGCCCTCGACGAGGTGGCCGGGGAGGTCGCCGGCACCGTGGGCCTGCCGGCCGGGGACCGCGGCCTCGGGGCGCGACCGGGGGAGTTCGGCGCCGGCGTGCGCCGGGCGGTGACCGGGGACGCGGGCAGCGCACCGGCCGGTACCGGCCGGGCGGCGGCGTTCGCGTTCGGCGTGGCCGCCTGGCGGCTGATGGCAGCGTGCGGTGTCGAGCCGGCGGTGGTCGCCGCAGACCCGGCGGGAGAACCGGTGGCCGCCTACGCCGCGGGTGTGTGGTCGCTGCGGGACGCCGCGCGGGTGGCACTGGCACGCGGCTGGGCGGCGGAGACGGAGTCGGACTGCCGCCGGGTGCCGGACTCGGTCGAGTACGGCGATCAGCGGCTGCCGTTGCTGTCGTACGAGACGGGGCGGTTCGCCGACAGCATCACCGCGCTGCGGGACGAGGGCGTCGCGGCCGTCCTGGAGATCGGCCCGGACGCCTTCCTCACCCCCGACGTCGCGCGGGCGCTGCGGACGCCGGACGAGGACACCACCCCGGAAGTCCCGCCGCCCGGCGCCGTGGCGCTGATCGGCGAGGGCGAGGACCCCGTGTACGCCCCGGTCGGCGCGCTGGCGCGGCTGTGGGTGGCGGGGGCCGACGTGGACTGGGCACCGCTGCTCGGTGACTCCCGGCGCGTCGACCTGCCCACCTATCCGTTCCAGCGCCGCCGCTACTGGATCGAGGACCTGCTGGCACCGGACGACGCCACCGGGTCCGCCTCCACGGCCACTGCCGGTACAACGTCCAATGCCGATTGCCCTGTCGATTCCGACTCCGCCGCGGACGGCGGACGGGAGACCGTCGACCGGCCGACCGCGCTCGGCGGCGCCGAGCGGACCGCCGCGCTGCGCACGCTGGTGGGTGAACAGGCCGCCGCCGTCCTGCGGGACGACACCGCGCCGGTCGACCTCGCGCTCACCTTCAAGGACCTCGGCTTCGACTCGGTCATGACCGAGGAACTCGCCCGGCGGCTGGCCGCGCGCACCGGGCTGCCGCTCAGGGCCGGCACGGTCTTCGACCACCCCACGCCCACGGCACTCGCCGCCCACCTGGACACGGCACTCGCAGCCGGCGGTGCGGCCGGGGCCGGCGGACCCGTCACGGGACTCGGGGCACGCACGGAGACCTCACCCGGTACGACCGCGGCCCCCGCCCCCGCGCCCCTCGGAGACGCGGCGGCCGGCGCCGCCCCGGACCGGGGCACCCGGCCGCCGCGTGCCGCCGACGAGCCCCTCGCGATCGTCGGGATGGCCTGCCGCTACCCCGGCGGCGTCGGCTCGGCGGACGACCTGTGGCGCATGGTCGCCGACGGCGCGCACGCGGCCGTCGGCTGGCCCACGGACCGCGACTGGGACCCGGCGGACCGGCCCGGCAAGGACACCGACGGTCCCGTACCCGGCGGCGGATTCCTCGACGCCGCCGCCGACTTCGACGCGGACTTCTTCGGTATCTCGCCGCGCGAGGCACTGACGATGGACCCGCAGCAGCGACTGCTCCTGGAGACGTCCTGGGAGGCGCTGGAACACGCCGGCCTCGATCCGGCGGGCCTGCGCAGCTCGGCCACCGGTGTCTACGTCGGCGCCACCACCCACGACTACGGCCCCCGCGCGCACCAGGCCCCGGACCACCTCACCGGCCACCTCCTCACCGGCAGCACCCCGAGTGTGATCTCCGGCCGGGTGGCGTACACGTTCGGTTTCGAGGGCCCCGCGGTGACGGTGGACACGGCGTGTTCGTCGTCGCTGGTGGCGGTGCACCTGGCGGGCCGCGCGCTGCGGTCGGGGGAGTGCGACCTGGCGCTGGCCGGCGGGGTGACCGTGATGGCGACGCCCGGCATGTTCCGCGAATTCGACCGGCAGGGCGGCCTCGCGGCGGACGGCCGGTGCAAGGCGTTCTCGGCCGACGCGGACGGTACGGCCTGGTCCGAGGGCGTCGGCGTGCTGGTTCTGGAGCGGCTGTCCGACGCCCGCCGCAACGGCCACCGGGTCCTCGCGGTCGTCCGCGGCAGCGCGGTCAACCAGGACGGCGCGTCGAACGGCCTCTCGGCCCCCAGCGGCCTCGCCCAGCAGCGGGTGATCCGGGCGGCGCTGGCCGACGCGGGGCTCGGCGCCGGGGACGTGGACGTGGTGGAGGCCCACGGCACCGGCACCCGGCTCGGCGATCCGATCGAGGCGCAGGCGCTGCTGGCCACGTACGGACAGGAACGCGACGCGGACCTGCCGGTCTGGCTGGGCTCGGTGAAGTCCAACGTCGGGCACACGCAGGCGGCCGCCGGTGTGGCGGGTGTCGTCAAGATGGTCGAGGCGCTGCGGCACGGTGTGCTGCCCGCCTCCCTGCACGCGGCCGAGCCGTCGCCGCACGTCGACTGGTCCGCGGGCGCCGTACGGCTGCTGGACCGGTCGCGTGACTGGCCGGAGCCGGAGCCGGGCCGGGTGCGCCGGGCGGGTGTGTCCTCGTTCGGCATCAGCGGCACCAACGCCCACGTCATCATCGAGCAGGCCCCGGCGAGGCCGGAACCTCCGGCCTCGCGGGCGATGCCGTCCGTCGTGCCGTGGGTGCTCTCCGGGCGCGACGCGCAGGCGCTGCGGGCACAGGCGGCGCGGCTGGCGGCGTTCGTCGAGGCACGCCCGGACGTGTCCGCGGCCGACGTGGGCCTCTCCCTGGCGGCGGGCCGTGCGGCGCACCCGCACCGTGCGGTGGTCACGGGCGCCTCGCGCGACGAACTCGTCGACCACGTACGGGCGTTGGCCCAAGGCTTCGGAAGTGACGGCGCCGCCGGTGCGGTGCGCGCCGATGGTGACGGCCCGCGGGCGGTGTTCGTGTTCCCCGGTCAGGGGTCGCAGTGGGTGGGTATGGCGGTGG
>NZ_JBSICH010000040.1:0-98801 GCF_053613315.1 Streptomyces sp. JK94
GCGTGGGAGTGGCGGGGCAGTTCGACGACGGTCAGGCCCTGGTAGCCGCTGGCCGTCAGGGCGTCGAGGACGGGCGGGAAGTCGATCTCGCCGTCGCCGAAGGGGAGATGCTTGTGGACGCCGCGGCGCATGTCCTCGATCTGGACGTGCCGCAGCCAGGGGGCGGCGTCGCGCACGCAGTCGGCGGGGGACGCGGGCTCCAGGCACTGGCAGTGGCCGATGTCCAGGGTCAGGCCCAGCGGGGCGGGGTCGCCGAGGTCGGTGCGCAGGCGGTGGAAGCCGGCGAGGGTGGACAGCAGATGACCCGGTTCGGGTTCCACCGCGAGGGGCACGCCGGTGTCCTCGGCCGCGTCCAGCACCGGGCCCAGGGCGTCGGCGAGGCGTTTCCAGGCGGTCTCCTCGTCGGTGCCCGCCGGGGTGGGGCCGCTGAAGCAGTGCACGGCGTGGGCGCCGAGGTCGGCGGCGACGCGGACGGCGCGGATCAGCAGGCGGATGCGTGCCCAGCGGGCGTCCGGGTCCTCGTCCAGCAGGGAGGGGCCGTGTTTGCGGCGCGGGTCGAGCACGTAGCGGGCGCCGGTCTCCACCGTGACGCCCAGGCCGAGGGCGTCGAGGCGGCGGGCGACCCGGCGGGTACGGGCGGCCAGGTCGGGGGCGAGCGGGTCGAGGTGCATGTGGTCGAGGGTCAGGCCGACGCCGTCGTAGCCGAGGTCGGCGAGCAGGGCGAGGGCGTCGTCCAGGCGCAGGTCGGTCAGCCCGTTGGTGCCATAACCCGGGCGCAGCCGGTTCATGTGGTGCTCACCTTCCGTGCCAGGCGTGCGGCCAGGGGGGCGAGCGCGGTGGTCAGCGCGCCGGTGACGGGTGCGCCGGCCCGGGCCGTCAGTGCGCCCTGGACGGTGATCGTGGCGCGGATGCCCGCGGTGACGGCCTGCTGGGTGAGGTGCGGGGAGGGGTTGAGCACGGCGTGGGCCAGGGGGCGGGCGAAGGCGGCGGCGTAGGAGGCGGCCAGGACGGTGCGTACGGCGTCGGTGGGGGTCCAGGGCGTGTGGGGGCGGCCGAGGAGCGCGCCGGTGGGGCGGCGGCCGGCGAGGGTGGCGGTGAGGGCGCCCGCGCCGGCCAGGGCGGCGAGGGGGGCGGCGCGGGAGCCTCCTTCGGCTTCGCGGCGGGAGACCAGGGTGACGGCCAGGGTGTGGCCGGCGAGGACCGTGGCCGGGGTGAGTGCGGCGCGTGGGGTGCCGGTGGTGGCGGCGGCGCCCAGCAGCAGGTCCAGGAAGCGGGTGGCGGCCATCGCCGCGGGGCCCGCGGGGGTGTGCTTGAGGCCCAGGTCGTACGCCCAGACGGTGACGGTCAGCGGGGCGGCGACCGCGAGGGTGCGCGGGCCCGCGCAGGCGGCGAGGGCGAGGCCCGCCGCGGACAGCGTGCCCGCGGCGGCGAGGGCGGCGCCGGGCCGCAGGCGGCCGGAGGGCAGTGGCCGGTGCGGGCGGGCGACGGCGTCCTCCTCCCGGTCCGCCCAGTCGTTGAGGGCCATGCCCGCCTCGTACAGGCACAGGGAGGCGCCGACGGCGAGGGCGGTGTTCCGGGTGGGCCGCCGGCCGGTGGCGGCGGCGCCGGCGAGGACGTCGCCGGGCACGGTGAACGCGGCCGGGGCGCGCAGCAGTTCGGCCCATGCGCGCAGCCGGCCACCGGGCGCGGGGGCGGGTGCGGGGCGGTGGACGGCCGGGGCGGGCGGGTGTGTCGTCGGGGCGGGCGGGCGGCGGGTGCGGTCGCGGGCGGCGGGCGGGTGGGCGCTCACCGGGACTCCCCCAGCCGTGCGGCGAAGGCGAGCAGCCGCGTGTACTGCTCCGTGAGGGCCGACTCGTCGCCGTCGGGGTCCTTGAAGTAGAAGCCGAGTTCGGGCCGGGGACCGGACAGGCCCCTCTCGTGGGCGCGGGCCAGCAGCCGGGCCAGGTCGAGGACGAGCGGGGCGGCGAGCGCCGAGTCGCAGCCCTGCCAGATGGTCTGCAGGACCATGCGGGTGCCGAGGAATCCGTCGAAGGCCACGTGGTCCCAGGCGGTCTTCCATTCGCCGAGGGCGGGCACGTCGTCGATGTGGACCTCGCCCTGGGGCGCGGCGCCGAGGGTGTCGGCCAGCACGCGTTCCTTGCCCGCGTTCTTGGCGGCGGCCGCCGCGGGGTCGGCCAGGGCTGCACCGTCGCCGCCGCCCAGCAGGTTCGTGCCCGACCAGGCCCGCACCGCCAGGGCCCGCTGGGCGAACATCGGGCCCAGCACGGCCCGCAGCAGGGTCTGCCCGGTCTTGCCGTCGCGGCCCGCGTACGGCAGGCCCGACGCCCGGGCCGCTCCCTGCAGTTGCGGGTGGCGCAGTCCCGTGGAGGGTGTGAAGTCGGCGTACGCGCAGCCCGCCCGCAGGGCCGCCGCCGCGTACAGGGAGCTGGCCGGCCACGTGCCGCGGGCCGGTTCGGGTTCGGTGGAGGCGACGTTGACGACGACCGTGCGGGCGACGCCGGTGTGCCGGGCGAAGTCCCTGAGGTCGGTGGCGAAGTCGGCGATCAGTTCCTCGGGGGTGCGGGTGTCGCCGGGGAGCGGGCCGCCGGTGCGGATGCGTTCGTCGGCGGCGGTCAGTTCGCCCTGGACGGCGGCGGGCAGCCAGTGCGGCAGCACGCCCTGGGCGGCCAGTTCCTCGGCGCGTTTGGGCAGTGGGGTGCCGGCGGTGTCGTGGCCGGCGAACACCAGCGAGGCCAGGGCCGGCAGGCCGCTGTCCGCGAAGGCGGGGGTCTCGGTGACCAGGCCGGTGGGCGGCAGCAGTCCGGCGGCGAGCGCCGCGCAGCCCGACACGGCCGTCGTGGCGACCGAACCGCGGGCCCCGACCAGCCACACGCCGGTGGGGGCGCCGGCGGCTGAGGTGGTGGCATGTTGGGTCACGGGCAGCCTCCCTGGGTGTCGAACGTGGGTGTGGTGAGCGGATGCCCGGCCAGGATGCCGAGCCGGGCGGGGGGCGGGGGGCGTCCTCCGCCGGTTGTCGAGCGGCCGCCGAGCGGTTTCCCATCCGCCGGCCGGGCGCACGAGGGCCCCGCCGGTCGCGGGGACCGGCGGGGCCTGGCCTGCGGCGTGCGCGGGGCGCGCGGCGGCGTCAGTAGGTCACACGGACCAGTTCGCCGTTGGTGCCGAGGGTGTTGTTGGTGACGTAGACCTTGCCGCACCGGTCGACCGCGAGACCGGTGGGCTGCTTGAGCCGGTCCCCGGTCGGGATCACGGAGACCGCGCCGGTGTCGGTGTCGACCTCGGACAGGGTGCCCGGCTGCGGCGGGCCGGCCAGCGCGGCGGCGCTGTAGGACAGGGCGAGCAGGTCGCCGTGCCGGTCCAGGGCCAGGTCGACCAGGTTGGTCAGTCCGGTGGCGAGGACCTCGGGCTGCTCGCCCGGGGCGATCTTCCAGACGCGGGAGGCGCCGACGCGCCCGCCGCTCATGTCGGCCACGTACACGGTGCCGTCCGCGGCCTTGGTGATGCCGGTGGGCACGGTCTCGACGGCGCCGGCCGGCAGGTCGTTCTTGGGCAGCAGGTACTGGGTGGTGGTGGTGCCGTCGCCGGTGGAGCGGACGACGGTGTTGGCGCCCGCGTCGGTGGTGAGGTAGCCGCTGCCGCTGCGGACGAGCCGCCACGGGTTGGCGTGGACGTCGCCGCCGTCGGGGTTGAGGCGGGTCTCGTGGTCGGTGAGGTCGGCCAGGACCTTGCCGTCCCGGGCGCGGAAGACCGTGCCCAGCGTCCTGGCCTCCTCACCGAGGGCCGCGCGCGACTCGGTGGTGCCGCCCAGGGCGCTGACGACGACGTAGCGGCCGAAGCGGTCGGTGACGACGTCGCTGGGGCCGTTGGCGGAGACCGGGGCGCCCGGGGCGACGCCCTGGGCGGAGGAGGCGAGGCCGGTGGCGACCCGGCCCTTGAAGTTGCCCCGCACCTTGTAGACGGACCCGGTGGCGCCCACGCACATCTCGCCGACCGGGCAGCCGGCCAGTCCGCTGCCGGACTCGGCCACCAGGACGCTGCCGTCGGGCAGCGCGGTGACGCCGCGCGGGTTGTTCAGCTGGGAGGCCACGACGGTCAGGGTCGCCTCGGTGGGGGTGTGCGTGTGGTGGTGGCGGTGGGCCTGGGGCTGGGCCTGGACGGGGCCGGCGGTCAGCGGGACCGCGACGGCGCCGGCCGCGCCCGCCGCCAGAAGTATCTTCGTCCAGGAACTGCGCGAGTTCGGCATTTCTCTCCTCGGTTCCATTGCTCCCCCCATATTTCCGGAGAGCGGATGCGAAATCAGCGCCACCCTAGGGCAGTCGCCGGGTTTACCGCGTCAAATGTTCCGCAGGAAATTCCCTGCGAACCCATAAACCACCGGCGTTCGAGCAGGCCTCGAGAATGCTTCGACCTTTTTACCTATCGTGGTAGTCCGGGTCCCTTCCGGCGGTTGGGACAGACCATGCACTCCTGCAACGGAGGAATCTCATGCCCGAATTGCCGCCCCCGCACGTCGTCCGGGAAGCGGAGAAAGCCCGAGCGGATCTGCAGCGGCAGAGCCGGGAACTCGCGCCGCCGCCGTTCGCCCTGCTGGAAATGATCATGGGTGTGATGGTCACGCGGGCGGTGCACGTCGCCGCCGAGCTGAAGGTGGCCGAGGCGCTCGCCGAGGGGCCGCTGTCCGCGAAGGAACTGGCCGGGCGGGTCGGCGCGGACGCGGACGCGCTCGGCCGGGTGCTGCGCCTGCTGGCGAGCAACGGGGTGTTCGCGACCCGTGCGGACGGCACGTTCGAGCTGACGCCGATGGCGGACGCGCTGCGCGCCGACCACCCGATGTCGATGCGCCCCATCGCGCTGCTGATGGGGCACCCGATCCACTGGGAGGACTGGAGCGGCTTCCCCGAGACCGTGGTCACCGGTGAGCCGGCGCTGCCGAAGCTGCGCGGCATGCACGCCTTCGAGTTCCTGACGCAGAACGCCGAGTACGGCCAGGTGTTCTTCGAGGGCATGGGCAGCATGTCCGCGTCGGAGACCGGGCCGATCGTCGCGGCGTACGACTTCTCGCGGTTCGGCACGGTGGTGGACTTCTGCGGTGGCCAGGGCGGGCTGCTCGCGGGCATCCTGGCCGCGTCTCCCGGGACGAAGGGCGTCCTGTACGACCCGCGGGTCGAGGAGAACGGGTCGGCGCAGTTCCTCGCCGCGCAGGGCGTCGCCGACCGGACCACGCGGGTGGCCGGCGACCTGTTCGAGGTGCCGCCGGGCGGAGCGGACGCCTATGTCCTCAAGCACATCGTGCACGACTGGCCCGAGGAGCAGGCGCTGCAGATCCTGCGCAACGTGCGCGCGGCGATCAAGCCCGGCGGCCGGCTGCTGATCGCCGAGATGGTGATCCCGGAGCAGGGCGACGAGCCGCACTCCGGGAAGCTGGTCGACCTGTGGCTGATGCTCCTGGTCGGCGGCCGCGAGCGGACTCCCGGCCAGTACGCCGGTCTCCTGGAGCGTGCCGGGTTCCGTCTGGAGCGCGTCGTGGAGACGGCGGCGGCGATCTCCCTCGTGGAGGCCGTCCCCGTCTGATCCTCCCCTGATCGGAAGGCCCCGCCGCGCGTTGAGGGACCGCGGCGGGGCCTTCCCGTGCGCGGTGGGGTCTTCCCGTACGCGGCGCGGCGCGGCCGGCTGCGGCTGCGGCTGCGGCTGCGGCTGCGGCTGCGGCTGCGGGGCATGGTGCTGCCGGAGGGGTGGCTCCCTCCCGGGGCTCTCCCGAGGGTCCTCCCGGGCCCTCCCGGACTCTTCGGGGGCTCTTCGGGGGCTCTTCGGGGGCTCGGGGGCTCGGTGCCGGTGGGGGGCGTGGTGCCGCCCCGGGCGGGGGCATGGCGTCGCCCCGAGGGGGGGCGTCCGCCTCAGGGGGGTGCGGTCTGGGGCGTATGGGTGGCCGGTGGCCGTGTCCGGTGGGACGTGGGGTGCCCCCGGCGTGCCGCACACACGCCGGGGGCACCGGGAGGGGGAGGTCAGCGGGAGGGTCCGAACCAGCGTTGCAGTGCGGGTTCCAGGCCCTGGGCCGAGGTGCCCGCCCAGGCGACGTATCCGTCCGGGCGGACCAGTACGGCGGTGGCCCCGGCCAGGGCGTCCGCGCCGTCGGCGGGTTTGGCGGCGACGGTGGCCACGTCCACCCGGTCCCGCCGGCCGGCCGCTGCCCGGCGTACCTCGGGGTCGTCGGCCAGGTCGAGCAGCACGCCGTGTCCGGTGTGCAGCAGGCGGGCGGTGGTGGTCTCGCCGTGGGCGCCGACGAGCTGCCGCGGGGGCATCCGGCGGCCCACCAGGGGGTGTGCCGCGCCGGTGCCGGTGTCGTCGGTGGTGGTGAGGTCGTAGCGGATGTCCAGGTGGCTGACGATGCCCGCCAGGTGGCGTTTGACGTCGTCGTACTGGACGAGTTCGGCCATCAGTTCGCGCAGCGGGTCGCATTCGGGTCCGCCGAGGAAGACGATGCCCTGGGCGCGGGTGTTCATCAGCAGGCGGGCGCCCACGGGGTGGCGTTCGGCGTGGTAGGTGTCCAGCAGGGCCTCGGGGGCGTCGCCGCGGATGACCGAGGCCAGTTTCCAGCCGAGGTTGGCCGCGTCCTGCACGCCGGTGCTCAGGCCCTGGCCGCCGGCCGGGAGGTGGATGTGGGCCGCGTCGCCGGCCAGGAAGACCCGGCCGCGCCGGTACTGGGAGGCCTGGCGGGTGGCGTTGGTGAAGGAGCTGACCCAGCTCGCGGCGCCGTGGCCGATGTCCTCGCCGGTGATGTCCCGCCAGGCGCCGGCCACTTCCTGGAAGGTGACGGTCCGTTCGCGGTCGGGTGCGGGGCGGCCGTCGGGGCAGACGATGATGCGCCACACGCCCTCGGACAATGGGGCGGCCATCACCATGCCGTGCCCGAGGCGTTCGCCGAGGAAGCGCGGGGTCAGTTCGACGCCGGTGATGTCCGCCAGGTACATGCCCTGGGTGGCGTCGGTGCCGGGGAAGTCGAAGCCGGCCGCCCTGCGTACCCGGCTGGAGCCGCCGTCGCAGCCCACCAGGTGGGCGGCGCGCAGGGTGCGTTCCTCGCCCTGCGGGGTGCGGGCGGTGATCTCGACGGTGTCGCCGTCCAGGTGGCCGTCGGCGAGGGAGACGAACTCCCAGCCGCGCCGGATGTCCGCGCCGAGTTCGGCCGCCCAGGTCTCCAGGACCGCTTCGGTGTCGCCCTGCGGGATGCCGCGGGCCCCGAAGTGGGCGTCCTCGAGGACGGTGAAGTCGAACTGGGCGCCGCCGAAGTGCCCCATGGGGCTGGTGGCGAGGGTGTCGCCCTGGCCGAACCGCGGCAGCAGTCCGCGCTCGTCGAACGTCTCCATGGCGCGGGCGGTGAAGCCCAGGCCGCGGGACTGCCCGGTGGGGGCGGCCAGCTTCTCGATGACGACGACGCGGGCCCCGCCCAGGCGCAGTTCGCCCGCGAGCATCAGTCCGGTGGGGCCGGCTCCGACGACGATGACGTCGGTGTCCGCCGCTGTCCCTTCCATGGTGGTCCTTCCTGGCAGTGGGGTCGGTTCGGGCCCGGCGTTGGTGGGTGGGGGGCGGCTGGTGGTGCGGCGCCGGTGCCCCGCCGGGAAGGGGCACGGCGGGTCAGCGGGGAGGTCCGAACCAGCGGGTGAGGGCCTCGGTGAGGCCGTCGGTGCCCGATCCGGCCCAGGCGACGTGGCCGTCGGGGCGTACGAGCACGCGGTCGGTGCCTTGCAGGGAGCTGCCGGGCGAGGGCTGGGCGGACAGTTCGGTGACGCGGTCCGCCCAGCCGTCGGTGCCGGGGGGCCGGCCGCCGCGCCCGGCGGTGAGGTCGAGCAGGACTCCCCCGCCGGAGCGCACCAGGCGTGCGCTGGTGACCAGGCGGTCGCGTACCCGCAGTTCGGTGCACGGCAGGCGGGCCCCGAGCAGCGGGTGGGCGGGGCCGCCGACGTCGTAGCGCACGTCCAGGCCGCTGATCATGCCGGCCAGGTGGCGGCGTGCGTCGTCCTGGGTGATCAGTTCGCCCAGCAGGGTGCGCAGCGGGCCGACCTCGGGGCCGCCCAGGAGCATCAGTGCCTGGGCGCGGATGTTGGCCAGGACCCGCCGGCCGACCTGGTGGCGTTCGGTGTGGTAGCTGTCGAGGAGGGTGTGGGGGGCTTTGCCGCGGACGACCAGGGCGAGTTTCCAGCCGAGGTTGAAGGCGTCCTGGAGGCCGAGGTTGAGGGCCTGGCCGCCGATGGGCATCTGCTGGTGGGCGGCGTCGCCCGCGAACAGGATGCGGCCGTGCCGGTAGTGGGTGAGCTGGCGGGAGGCGTCGCCGAAGGCGTTGACCCACAGGGGGGTGCCGGTGCTGATGTCCTCGCCGGTGACGCGTTTCCACACGGCGGTGATCTCCTCGAAGGAGGCGTCGCCGTGGGGGCGGTGCTGTGCGGTGGAGCCGAATTCGTGGGCCATGACCCGGGTGACCCCGTCGGGGCGGCGGGCGGCGATCGCCAGGCCGTGCTCCAGGCGTTCGAAGCGCCGGCCCGGTATGTCGATGCCGGCGACGTCGGCGCGCAGCAGTTCCCGCGTGGCGTCGCGGCCGGGGAAGTCGGCGCCGGTCAGGCGGCGTACGGTGCTGTCCTCGCCGTCGCAGGCGATGAGGTAGCGGCAGTCCAGGTGCAGGGGGGTGCCGTCGGTGCCGACGGCTTCGGCCTCGACCCGTTCGCCGTTCGCGCGGACGGCGGTCAGTTCGTGCCGGCACTGGAGGCGGGCGCCCAGGGACAGTGCCCATTCCTCCAGGATCACCTCGGTGCGGGTCTGCGGGACCTTCCACTGGCCGGGGTGGGAGGTGGGCAGGGTCAGGTCCAGGGGGATGCCCCCGAAGTGGCCGCGGGGTTCGTTGGGGGGCTTGCCGAACTCGGGCAGCAGGGCCCTGCTGTCGAGGATCTCCATCGTGCGGGCGTGCAGGGTGGAGGCCCGTGACTCGGTGTTGGGGGCGCGCCGTTTTTCCACGAGGACGACGCCGACGCCGCCGTGGGCCAGTTCCCCGGCGAGCATCAGCCCGACGGGTCCGGCCCCGACGACGACGACGTCGGTGCTCAGGCGGTCCGCTGCCACGGCTCAGGCCTTTTTCTGCTCGGCGTGGGCCTTGGCGTGGGTGAGGGTGGCGCGGCTGTTGGTGGACAGGGCGGTGTGCACGTAGGCGCGGGCGTCGGCGACGGTGGCCTGTTCGCCGAGGATGCGTGCGATGTTGGCGGTGTTGAGGGTGACGGTGTGCTGGGAGGAGGCGGTGGTGCCCGTGTCGTCCTCGGTGAAGGTCCATTCGCCGGTGTGCAGGGTCATCAGCGCGGGCAGTGTGACCTGCTTGTAGGCGATCTTGTGGTGCGGGAAGACGACGCGGTAGGACTTGGTGGTGTGCACCGAGCCGTCCTTGGCGCGGGTGTCCATCTCCAGTTCCTGCAGGCCCGGGGTGTCTTCGGTGAGGCGGACCACGGCGACGTGCGGGAGCCGCTCGGACCACAGGTGGGCGTCGTTGATGAAGTCGAAGACGTCCTTGGCGGCGCCGGTGACGTGCACGGTGTCGGTGAAGGAGAACGTCAGGTCCTCGGTGGCGGCGGTGTGTGCGGCCTCCACGTTGACCTTGAGGGCGGCCAGTTCCGAGGTGCTGTTCTTGTCGACGGCCCGTTCGATCCACAGCAGGTCGTGCGGGTCGTCGCCGAGGGCGCTGTAGTCGTGCAGCAGCCGTACCCGGGACTGGTGGTCGCCGAGCGGTTCGATGATCCAGGTGCCGCCCATGTGCTTGACGGGGGCGGCGGGGATCTCCTGGCGGAAGGTGATGGTGAGGGCTTGGGCGTCCAGGGTGCGGCGGGAGGTCCAGTCCTTGGGCTGCCCGTTGGCGGTGGCCCAGATGCGGATGCGTTCCTCCTCGCCGCTCGTCTCGAGGCGGTCCACGTGGATGGTGGGCGGGAAGATGCGCGGCCAGTTGGTGACGTCTGCGAGCAGTGCGTAGACCGCGGCGGCGGGTGCGTCGACCGTGGTCTCGTGCTCGACCTCACGCGTCGTCATGAGGCTGTCTCCTCGTAGAAGGGCGGGGTGCCGGGAGGGGTTCAGAAGTTGCCGAGGCCGCCGCAGACGTTCAGGGCCTGGGAGGTGATGGAGGCGGCGGTGTCCGAGGCGAGGTAGCCGACGAGGCCGGCGACCTCCTCGGGCGTGGAGTAGCGGCCGAGGGGGATCTTGGCCTGGAACTTGTCGAGGATGGCTTCCTCGGAGGTGTCGTAGGCGGCGGCGTAGCCCTGGCGTACGCGCTGGGCCATCGGGGTCTCGACGTATCCGGGGCATACGGCGTTGACGGTGATGCCGGTGGGGGCGAGTTCGTTGCCGAGTGCTTTGGTGAAGCCGACGACGCCGTGCTTGGAGGCCGAGTAGGGGGCGCCGAGGACGACGCCCTGCTTGCCGGCGGTGGAGGCGACGTTGATGATCCGGCCGCGGTCCTTGGTGCGCAGGCCGCCGATGGTCAGGGCGGCCCGGGTGACGCGGAAGACGCTGTTGAGGTTGGTGTCGATCACGTCGTCCCACAGGTCGTCCGCGAGGTCGGCGGTGGGGCCGCCGCCGGAGCGGCCGGCGTTGTTGACGACGACGTCGAGGGTGCCGAAGCGGTCGACGGCGGCCTGGATCCAGCCGTTGACGGAGCCGGTGTCGCGGACGTCGACGACCGCGCCGTCGACGTCGAGGCCCTCGTTCTGGAGGGTCTTGACGGTGGCGGTGACGTTGTCGGCGCTGCGGGCGCCGATGAAGACCTGGTGGCCCGCTGCGCCGAGCAGCCGGGCGCAGGCCAGGCCGATGCCGCTGGTGGCGCCGGTGATGACGGCGACCCGCTGGGTGGTGGTGTCGGTCATGGGGGTGCTCCTTCAGGCGGCCTGGGCGGGCGCGAGCTGGGCGTTGACGACCTCGATGAAGGTGCGGGGTGTGTTGGCCTCGCCGACGGCCTCCTCGTCGAGGGATATGCCGTATTCGCGTTCGATGAGGCTGCCGGTCTCCAGCAGGGCGAGGGACTCGTAGCCGATCACCTCGAACTCGGTGTCGAGGATGTCGCCGTCCAGGTCCACGCCCTCGGCGACGCCCGCGGCGTCCCGCAGGGTGCGCTTGAGGTCGTCGAGGGTGAAGGGCTTGCTGGCCATGGTGGGTCCTTTCGTCGTACGTGGTCCGGTTCGGCGGTGTCGGTCGTGGTGCGGTGGCCGGCGGTCCTCACAGGGCGCGCACGGCCACGGCGGAGTTGAAGCCGCCGTTGCCGCGGGCCAGGACCAGGGCGGTGCGCAGCTGTGCCGGGCGGGGTTCGCCCAGGACCAGGTCGAGGGGGTAGTCGGTGCACGGGTCGATGTGCACGGTGGGCGGGATGACGCCGTCGCGCAGGGAGAGGAACGCGGCTGCCAGGTCCAGGGGTGCGCCGCCGGAGTACAGGCGTCCGGTCATCGTCTTGGGGACCGTCACCGGGACGCCCCGGTCGCCGAAGACGGCGCTGAGGGCGTCGGCCTCGACGAGGTCGCCGGCCGGGTCGCCGGCGCCGTCGGCGTAGACGACGTCGATGTCGGCCGCGCTCAGGTGGGCGTCGGCCAGGGCGGTCTCGATGGCCTTGCGCAGGCCGGGCGGGCGTTGGCTGCCGGGGGCCGGGTCGATGGTGGCGCCGTAGCCGGCGATCTCTCCGTAGGGGCGGGCGCCGCGCCGGCGGGCCGCTTCGGCGTCCTCGGTGATGAGGATCGCGCCGCCCTCGCCGGGGACGTAGCCGTGTGCGTCGCGGTCGAAGGGCAGGTAGGCGTGGTCGGGTTCGTCGCTGGTGGACAGCTTGCCGCCGGCCAGCTGGGCCACCCAGCCCCACGGGCACAGGGAGGCGTCGACGGCGCCGGTGACGATGAGGGAGGTGCCCTTGCGGATCTGGCGGCGGGCCTGGGCGACGGCGTCGAGGCCGCCGGCGCCTTCGCTGACGACGACGCCGGCGGGGCCCTTCATGCCGTTGCGGATGGAGATCTGGCCGCTGTTGACGGCGTAGAACCAGGCGAAGGACTGGTAGGCGGAGACGTACTGGCTGCCCTTGCTCCACAGGGCCTGCAGTTCGCCCTGGCCGAACTCGAAGCCGCCGGCGGCGGACGCGGTGATGACGCCCATGTCGAACTCGGGCAGGGTCTTGGGGTCGGCGCCGGCGTCGGCGAGGGCCCAGTCGGTGGCCACCAGGGCCAGCCGGGTGACCCGGTCGGTCTGCGGCAGCAGCCGGCTCGGCAGGAGCCGGCCGGCGTCGAAGCCGTCGATCTGCCCGGCCAGGCGGGCCGGGTAGCCGGTGGGGTCGAAGCGGGTGATGCGGCCGATGCCGTGCTTGCCGCCGAGGGTCGCCGCCCAGTAGTCCTTCAGTCCCAGTCCGTTGGGCGAGGCGACGCCCAGGCCGGTCACCACCGCGGAGGCGGTCATACGAGGCTCCTTTCCGGGCTGGCGAGCACCATCGCGCTCTGGAAGCCGCCGAATCCGCTGCCGACGGTGAGGACGGCGTCGATCAGCTGGTCGCGGGCGACGAGGGGCACGTAGTCGAGGTCGCACTCGGGGTCGGCCGTGTGCAGGTTGGCGGTGGGCGGGACGACGTCGTACTCCATGGCGAGGGCCGAGGCGGCGATCTCGATGGAGCCGATGGCGCCCAGTGAGTGCCCGACCATGGACTTGATGGAGCTGACCGGGGTGCGGAAGGCGTGGTCGCCCAGGCTGCGCTTGAACGCGGCCGTCTCGTGCCGGTCGTTCTGCTTGGTGCCCGAGCCGTGGGCGTTGACGTAGTCGATGGCGTCCGCGTTCAGCCGGGCCTCGTCGAGGGCGAGGTTGATCGCCTCGGCCATCTCCGCGCCGTCGGGGCGCAGTCCCGTCATGTGGTAGGCGTTGGAGCGGGTGGAGTACCCGGCGATCTCGGCGTAGATGTGGGCGCCGCGCTTGCGGGCGCTCGTCAGTTCCTCCAGGACGAAGAAGGCGGTTCCCTCGCCGAGGACGAAGCCGTTGCGGGTCTTGTCGAAGGGCCGGGAGGCGCACTCGGGTTCGTCGTGGCGCGGGGTGGTCGCCTTGATCGCGTCGAAGCAGGCCATGGTGATCGGGGAGATCGGCGCGTCGGAGGAGCCGGCGATCACGACGTCGGCGGAGCCCTCGCGGACCAGTTCGACGGCGTAGCCGACGGAGTCGATGCCGGAGGTGCAGCCGGTGGAGACCACGGTGCTGGGGCCTTCGGCGCCCACCGCCCAGGCGACTTCGGCGGCGAAGGAGCTGGGCACCATGTAGTCGTACAGGTGCGGGACCGCGTAGGTGTGGTCGACGGCGTCGAGGCGGCCGCCGTCGCTGACGACGCGGTACTCCTCGTCCAGGCCCATCGTGGCGCCGACGGCGCTGCCGACGGTGACGCCGACGCGGTGGGGGTCGAGGCCGGCGATGTCGAGGCCGCTGTCGGCGACCGCGCCGCGCGAGGCGACGACGGCGAACTGCGCGGCCCGGTCCAGGCGGCGGACCTCCTGCGGGCTCAGGCCGTGCGCGAAGGGGTCGAAGTCGGCCTCGGCGGCCACCCGGGAGCGGAAGGGGGCGGGGTCGAAGAAGGTGATGCCCCGCGTGGCGGTGCGGCCGGAGCTCAGCAGGTTCCAGAAGTTCTCCCGGCCCACTCCGCCGGGGGCGATCACCTCGATCCCGGTGATCACGACGCGTCGCCTGCTCAACGGGAGGCCTCCCAGTCGTAGAAGCGGGTGGCCATGGCGTCGGCCGGCGAGCGCCAGGTCTGGGGGTCGTAGGCCTCGATGAACGGTTTGAGGTCCTCGCTGATCCCGACGAAGCGCGGGTCGGCCTTGGCCGCCTCGATCAGCTCGCCGCCGTTGTCCTCGTCGAAGTCCTGGAGGTGGAAGTACAGGCCCCGGTAGGAGAACAGCTGGCGGCGCCGGGTGCCCATGCGGTGCGGCATCTCGGTGGCGTCGAAGTCGGCGAACAACGCGGCCACCTCGTTGCTGGAGGCGGCTGCCATCCGGGCGACGATCAGCGTGCTGTGCATAGGGTTGGCTCCTCGGCGGTTGCGCGGAAGGGTTGGCGGAGCGGGCGGAGGGGCCCGGCACGCGGCCGGGTGGACGACGCCGTCGCCTTACGACGGTGCGGCCCGGCGGTAGCGCCCCGCACGGGGCCTGCCTGAGCCGTGGCGGAGCCGGGTGCGCGGTGCGCGGTGCGCGCAACGCCCGCGGACCTCCGCCCCCCGTTTTTCTCGTGCCCCGGGGGGGGGACGTCCGCGGGCGGGCCGGGGCCCCTACGCCGTCCGGTGCGCCGGGCTCACTCGCCGGCCGAGCGCGTGTGCACGACCCGGTAGGTGTTGCTGTACGGCTCACCGGCGACCACCGCGCGCACGCGGGCCACGGCCGCCTTGCGGGCCTCGTCCTGCTCCTGGGGGGCCTGGTCGCGGTAGGTCTCCCAGGCCTCCTTGCTGTCCCACTGGGAGTAGGAGATGACGAAGGCGCCCTCCAGGCCGCGGGCGCGCAGTCCCTTGAGGACGACGTGCGCGCGGAAGCCGGGCACCTGGGCGAGGAACTGCTGGCCGGTGCCGAGGGCGTCGACGGCCTCGTCCTGTCCCTGGGGGGTGACCGGGAAGACGGTGAAGACGGTGTAGTCGTCGCGGTCCGGGCCGATCTCGATCTTGCCGCCGAGGGCGTCGGAGGTCAGCGTGTGGGCGACCTCGTTCTGCATCAGGCGGATCGAGGTGGTGATCTCCCCGAACACCGGCAGGGTGCGGTGCTTGAACTCCTCGCCCGCGTACCGCTTCTCGAGGTCCTCGCCGCTGCGCCACTGGATGAAGTTGAGGGTGCCGTAGCCGTCGACACCGGAGTGGACCGTGGAGGACATCCAGCCCTCGTACGTGGCCGCGTCGACGATCTTCGTCATCTCCTCGATCAGCTTGGCCTGCTTTTCGGGAGTGTCCGTGGTGAACAGGTTCAGTACGGTGAGGTGCTTGTCCTCGGCGGAGATGATGGGCATGGGTCCTTCGCTTCCTTCGAGAGTGCGGACGGGTGTCACGGCACGGCACACCACGGCGCGGCCCGTGGGCCGGCCGGGATGCCGGGCGGGGGCCGGCCGGGTTGGCCGGGATGCCGGGCGGGTTGGGCGGGGGTCAGGCGGTGGGGCCGAACCAGCGCTCCAGGGCGGTGGTGAGGCCGCCGGCGCCGGCACCGAGGGCGGCGACCCAGGCGACGTAGCCGTCGGGGCGGACGAGGATGCCGTCCACCGGGGCCTCGCAGCCGTCGAACTCGGCGGCGACCAGGTCGACCCGGTCGGCCCAGCCGGCGGCCGCGGTACGCAGACCGTGGTCGCCGCCGAGCTCCAGGAGCACGGCGCGGCCCGAGCGCAGCAGCGTGTAGAAGGGGATCTTCTCCCCGTCGACGACCAGTTCCCGGTCCGGCAGGCGGCGCCCGAGCAGCGGGTGGTCCCCGTCGCCGACGTCGTGCCGGATGTCCAGCCCGGTGACCATGCCGACCAGGTGGCGCTGTACGGAGGTGTGGGCCCCCATCAGCTCGGCCAGCACCTCGCGCATCGGGGTGATCTCGTCGCCGCCGAGGTAGAGGATGCGCTGGGCGAGCGTGTTGGTCAGGATCCGGGCCCCGACCGGGTGGCGCTCGGCGTGGTAGGTGTCGAGCAGCCCGTCGGGGGCCTGGCCCTTGACGTCCAGGGCGAGTTTCCAGCCCAGGTTCACGGCGTCCTGCACGCCCGCGCTCATGCCCTGCGCGCCGATCGGCAGGTGGATGTGCGCGGCGTCGCCGGCCAGGAAGACGCGGCCCTTGCGGTACTGGGCGGCCTGGCGGCTGACGTCGGTGGTGGAGCTCACCCACAGCGGGGTGGCCCCGCCGATGTCCTCGCCGGTCAGCCGCTGCCAGGTACGCGCGACCTCCTCGAAGGTGATCGGGTCCGGGCCGGTGCGCAGCGGCTCGGAGCTGTCGAAGTAGATGACGCGGCAGCGGTCCGGGCCCATCGGGATGACCATGACCATGCCGCCGGGGACGCGTTCGCCGCTGAACCGGGGCCGCAGCTGGACACCGGAGACGTCCGCGAAGCGCAGCTCGATCGCCGGCTCGGTGCCGGGGAAGTCGATGCCGGCGAGCTTGCGCACGCTGCTGCGGGCGCCGTCGCAGCCCACCACGTAACGGGCGCGCAGGGAAAGGGGACCGTCGGCGTGCTCGGCCCGGACGGTCACCGAGCCGTCGGCGTCCTCGATCGCGGTGACCTCGTACCCGCGGCGGACCTCGGCGCCCAGCTCGCGCGCCCAGCCGCCGAGGATGCCTTCGGTGCGGGCCTGCGGAATGCCGCGCGCCCCGTACGAACCGCCCTCGACCACCTGGTAGTCGAGCGGTACGCCGCCGAAGTGGCCGACCGGAATGACTCCGACCTCACCGAACCGGTCCATGAGGCCGCGCTGCGCGAACTCCTCGATGGTGCGGGCCGAAAATCCCAGCGCCCGGGATTCCTTAATCGGCTCGGCAAGTTTGTCCAGGACCACCACCGAGACTCCAGCAAGCCTCAATTCACCTGCGAGCACCAGACCGGTGGGACCGGCTCCCACGACAATGACATCTGAATCGTAGAATTCCATCTGCCCTCTTCTCACTGGTGTTCCGCCAGTATGGCGAGGCATTTCGGCGGCCGTAAATAGGCGCTATTACAGGTCTTGTGCAGCGAATGCCAGAAAACCGTGCGGTACGTCAGAGCTTCGACAGGCGCTCTTGCCCCGGGTGAGCCGGATGACGGCATTCTCAGACATGACTTCCACCCTGACGAACGATCAGCCGGCAGCCGAGTCCGCCGCCGCCGGTGCGCGGGCCGAGATCGCGGGCCTGCTGCACCGCTACCTGCTCTCGCTCGACGACGGGGAACTCGACGACGCCTGGAGCGCCGGCCTGTTCACCGAGGACGCGGTCGTGGCGTTCCCCGTCAGCCGGCACGAGGGCGCCGACGGCATGGCCGCCTACCACCGGTCGGCGCTGTCGGCGTTCGCGGCCACCCAGCACCTCGGCTCCCCGGCCGTGGTCGAACTGGACGGGGACCGGGCCACGTTGCGGGCCAACCTGATCTCCACCCATGTGCACCACGCCCACCACGCACCGCCGCAGGGCGACGTGCCCCCGCTCTTCGCGACGGGCACCTTCGTCGACGGCGAGGCCCGCCGCACCGCGCGGGGCTGGCGGCTGAGCCTGCTGGCGTTCCGGCTGCTGTGGGCGGACGGCTCGCCGCCACCCGCACGGTGAGAGGCGGCACGCCGGCGCGGCGGTACCGGAAGGCTCCGGCACCGCCGCGCCGGCGTGCGAGGGGGAGGCGGTGGTGCGGGGAGGCGGGTGCACCGGCCGGGAGCGGGAGGCCCCGGGTACACCGGCCGGGTACGGAAGAGCGGGTGCGGGTGGGCGGGTGCACCGGCCGGGTGCGAGGGGGTGCGGGTGGGCGGGTGCACCGGCCGGGTGCGGGTGGGTAAGTGCTTCAGGCGTTCAGGCTGAGGACGCGGTCGACCGCGATCTCGATGACCACCCGGCCGGGCGGGGTGGGCGGCGCGGACCAGTACCGCCGGGCGTACAGCCGGGCGCCGAGTTCCACCCGCGCGGGGTCCGTCACCACCGTGGCGGTGCCCTCCAGTGTCACCCACCGGAAGCCGTCCACCTGGCACAGCGCCACCCGGCTGCCGGGCGCGGCCAGCAGGTTGCGGGCCTTGCGCGAGGAGGAGACCGTCATCACCCGCGCGAGCCCGGCGGCCGCGTCCCAGGTGAACCGCACGGGGGCCACGTGCGGTGCGCCGTCGGGCCGCAGCGTCGTGAACGCGGCGACGTGCACCGTGGCGGTCAGGAACGCCTCGACCGGGTCGGGCACCGTCACGGCGTGCGGGCGCTGCATCGGCGGCGGCATACGCGGGTCCTCACTTCCAGGGGCACGTCACGGGCGGGGCCGGCGGGGCGGTCGCCGTGCCCGGGCCAGCATGCCGCCGTCCGCTCGAACCCGGGTGGACCGGCGGACGTCCCTCGCCCCTCCCGGGCCGCCGCGTCGGCACCGCGGAGCGGACGGTGCCCGGCACGTTCTCGGCCGTCACCGTCGCGTACGGGGCCCGGCAGGGGCCGGCCGGGGGCGTCGAGACGTACGAGACGCAGGTGACGCCCGCCCCCGCCCCCGGCCGGGGCGGGCGTCAGGGCTCGCGTGGGGTCCGGCCCGGGGCGGCCCGGCCTGCCGCGGGGCGCGGGCGCAGCCGGGCCGCGGCGCGTTGCCGGGGCGCGATGCGCGGCAGCGCCTGGCCGGCGAGCACGTCCAGCACGGCGGCGGCGGTGGCCCGCTCGCCGGTGGCGGGCAGATGACGCAGCAGCCGGGCGCAGTGGTCGGCCAGCAGGTGTGCGTCGCCGTCGGAGACGCGGCTCTGGTCGTGGGCGACGGTGAAGGTCAGGGAGCCGTCGCCGCCGCGGTGGACGAGCAGGGCGAGGGGAAGGCCGCGGTGGGCGCCGCTCGCCCGCTCCGGCTGCAGGCCGACGCCGGCGTCGCCGAGTGCGGCACGCGCGCCGGCGAGCGGGCGCGGCACGCTCTCCACCGAGACCAGGCTCTCCAGCAGTTCCGCGCCGGCCGCGCGTCCGGTCCACCGGTGGATCCGGGCGGTGGAGACCCATTCGTAGGCGGCCATGTCCAGGGCGCCGTCCCGCAGCGCCGCCAGCAGCCGGCCCAGGGGCTCCTCGGGGTCGACGCGCACCACCATCGGCAGGCAGTTGCGCATCGGCCCGGGCAGCCGCCCGGCGCCCTCCAGCGCGATGCCGCGCCCGGAGACGGTGACGCCGAAGCCCACCGTGCGGGCCCCGTCGTGCCCGGCCGCGCGGTACAGCAGCAGGGCCCAGACCGTCTGCAGGGCGCTGGACTCGGGCACCGAACGCAGCGCGGCCCAGCGGTCCAGCCGTCCGGCCTCGGCCGGGCTCAGCCGTACCTCGACCCGGCCGCGGCCCCGCTGCCGGGTGCGCGGGCCGGGCCGGGCCGGCAGTACGGCGACGGGGCCCGGGGGCACGGTCCTCGTCCAGAAGTCCCGCGCCGGCACGGGGTCCTGCCGCTCCAGCCAGTCCACCCAGTCCCGCAGGTCGGGCCGGCGCTCACCGCCGGGCAGCGCGCCGCCCGCGAGGTAGGCCCGGCAGAACTCCTCCATCAGCAGGTGCACGCTCCACGCGTCCAGCAGCGCGTGGTGGAAGGTGAGCACCACCCGGGCCGGGCACGGCGGGCCGGTGTCCGCGGGGCCGCCGGCCGGGGCGACGAGGGTGACGCGCAGCGGGCAGGGGCGGCGCAGGTCGAAACCGCGCCGGCGCTCCCGCTCCAGCAGCCTCTCCCAGCCGTCGGTGCCCGCGCGGTGGTGTACGACCTCGGCGCGGGCGCCGTCGCAGAAGACCAGGTGCGGTTCCGGTTCCCGCACGAAGGCGGCCCGCAGCACGCTCTCGCGGTCGACGACGGACTGCCAGGCGGCGGTGAACCGCTCGACGTCCAGCGGCCCGTGCCAGAGCCAGGTCAGCTGCCCGACGGGCCGTGCGGGTTTGGGGTGCGCGCCGGGGCCGCGCGGCAGGTCGTGCTGCGGCCAGATGACCGGTACGCCCGGCCGGCGTGCCGCACCGGGGCGGCCCCGTACGGCACGCGGACGGTTCTGCCTGGCCATGGGACGCCCTCCTCGGGTCGCTGTCTGCTCCCGCGTGGGCTGCGCCGGCCGTGCAAGTCGCGGGGAACGGCTGTGGGGGCGCGGTGCTCCCCGGGCATCGTGGCAGAGGCGGCTGCCGGGGTCCTGACGGCGTGCTGACGCGGCTCGCAGCCTGGCGGAGAAACGCTTCTGCACTGGCGGAGCGCCGGGCAGGAGTGCAGGTGCCCGGGGCGCCCGGCGGCGTGGACGGCGCCGGCCCCGTGCGGGTACCGGGGCGGGGCAGTGCGGGGCCGGTACCGGGACGGAGCGGGCCGGGGTGGGGTGGGGTGGGTGGGGTTATCCGGGGGGTGTGTCGGGTGCCGGGTCGGCCATCGCGGCCAGGAATCCCTGGTCCAGCATGGTGCCCGCGGAGGTGTCGCCGGCGGTGCTCAGTCCGGCGTCGTGGCAGGCGACGCTGAGCAGGTAGCGGTCCATCACCGGGTAGGTGGCGAATCCCCATTCCCCGCCGGCGACGACGCTGCCGTCCGGGGCGCTGAGCCGGCCGCCGCTGAAGCCGAACTCCTTGAAGCCGAGCCGCAGTCCCTGGCCGAGGGCCTTGCTGTAGGCCTCCTTCAGGGTCCACAGGTGCAGCGCGCGGGCGCTGCGTTCGTTTGCGGGCAGGGCGGCCAGTTCCCGTGCTTCGGCGGGGGTGAAGACCTGGGTTTCGAGCAGTTCCAGGCGTACGGGCCGCTCCGCGGGTTCCACGTCGACCCCGATGCGGCCGATGCGGCTGAGGCCGACGGCGATCAGGTCGCCGGTGTGGCTCAGGCTCAGCTCGATCTGGTCGAAGCCGCGCAGGTAGGGGCGTCCGCCCAGCCGGTAGGCGAGGTCCAGGTGTTCGGGCGGGACGGCCAGGGCCGCGGCGGCGGTGTTCTTGATCAGCAGCCGGGACGCGGCGAAGCGGTAGCGCACCACCGCGTCGGGGGTGCGGCGGTAGCGCTGCCAGTCCGCGCCGAGCAGGTGGGGCAGCCCGCGGGTGGTGAGCACGCTGGGCAGCCATTCGCTCCAGGTCGTGCAGACCAGCGCGTTGCCGAGCCTGGCGAGGTTCTCCCGGACTCCGGGCCAGGGCCCGGACGGCCGTGGCACGTGAAGGGGTACGGCGCACGTGACCCGGTCCATCGTCGTCTCCCTGCGTGTGGTCCTTTGGCCGGTCCTCCCGGCGGGGCCGGGGGTGGCGTGCCGCGGCCCGGCGTCCCCCGTGGCCCGGACGTCCTGGGCGGGTGTTCGCAGCCCGTGGGTGTCCGTGCTGTTGTGCCGGTGCCCGTGCTGTTGTGCCGGTGCCCGTGCGGGCCCGGGGCGGGCCCGGGGGGCGGGGCGTCCGGGTCCGTGCCCGGTCCGTTTGCGTGTCATCGTGGCTCAGCAGGCCAGGGGTGTGCCGTACAGGTCGAGGCTGCGGCCGTGGCGGCAGCGCTCCAGTACTTCGGCCAGGACCGTCTGTTCCACGCCGGCCGGCAGGTCCGGTACCGGGGCGCCGAGTCTGCGGCCGATGCGGCTGAGGACGAGGACCGCCCAGGCGGGGTCGGCCAGGAAGGTGTCGCCGCCGGCCTGGCCCTCCCACACGCCGAGGCAGGCGGCGGCGGACAGGACCAGGGCGTAGCGGTCGGCCAGGGCGCAGGCCAGGGGGTCGACGGCGGTGGTGGAGGTGGCGGGCAGGGCCGCGCACCGTGCGCGCAGGACCCGCAGCTCCCCCACCAGGGTCCGTGCCAGGCCGGCGAGCGCGGTGTGCAGGGGTCCGGCCGCCGTCCGTCCGGTCAGGCGTTCGGCGGTGCCGATCAGTGTCGCGGCGAGCAGGTCGTCGGTTCCGCAGTGGGTGAGCCCGGAGTGGTCGAGCGGCGGCAGCGGGGCGCCCGGTGTGAACAGTGCGGCCGGCGGTTCCTGGGAGCGGAACCAGGCCGTGCGGGCCAGCGCCGGCAGCTGCGGTACGAGTACCGCCTGGCACACGGCCGTTCCCGAGTGTCCCAGGCCGGCCACGGGCAGGTCCCGGGCCAGTTTCTGGAAGCCGCCGTACAGCGGTCCGCGGTCGTATCCGCGTGCGCCGAGGACGGCGGCCAGTTCTTCCAGGTCCTCGCGCAGCAGGTCCGGCATCGTGTATTTGACGGCCGCCGCGAGCAGGTAGGCGTCCTGCGGGACGAGGCTGAGGGCGCGCAGTGCGGTGACGGCCATGGCGTCGCAGGCCAGCAGGTCCGCGAACACGCCGCTGAGTGCCTTGTGCCAGCGCCGGGCGGGCCGGCGGCCGGGCCGGTTCTCGGTGGCGGCGCGTACGGCCAGCCGCAGCACGCCGTCCACGCCCGCCAGGACCGTGCCGGGGATGAGGCAGTGGCTGATCTGGAAGCTGCGCAGGGCCAGGGTCACGCCCTCGCCCAGGGAGCCGACCAGGGCGCTGTCGGGCAGCCGCACGTCGGTGAGGCGCAGTCCGTGGAAGCGGGCTCCGCGCATGCCGGGCATCTCCACCCGGGCCAGCCGGTGCACCTTGCCTGCGGCGGGTGCTTCGGGCAGCAGGAGCACCGAGTGGCTGTCCAGTCCGTGCCGGGGCGAGGTGCGGGCGTAGACGACGAAGGCGTCGGTGCGGTCGGCGTTCATGACCGCGTCCTTGCTCCCGTTGAGGAGGAAGGCGCCGTCCGGTGTGCGTACGGCGCCGACCTCGCGGCGCAGGATGGCGTTGGCGTGGGCGACTTCGCGGTGCACGATCGCGACCCGGCCGCCGGTGAGGAGGACGTCGGCGAGGGCTGTGCGCTGGGCGGTGTCGCCCGCGGTCCACACCGAGGAGGCGGCGAACAGCGAGGTGACGCCGAAGCCGTAGCCCAGGGCGAGGTCGCGGCGGAACAGGGGGCGCAGCACGCGGGCGAGCTGCTCGAGGTCGGTCAGGCGTCCGCCGAGGTCGTGGGGGACGAATTCGGCGCTCAGTCCGTGGCGGGCGAGCAGTTCCTCGGTGGCCGCGGGGGCCTCGCGGTCGTCGTCGGCCCGTACCAGTGCCAGGTGCCCGTGCGGGTTGCCGGGGTCGAAGGGGTCGCCGAGTGCGGTCTCCAGGCGGGCGGCGCGTGCGGGTTCGCCGGTGTCCGGGGGCGGGGCGCGGTGCTGTCCCGCCGGTGGGGTGGCCGTGGCGGCGGTGGCGGTCACAGGACCCGCACCGCGCCCAGGGCGTGGCGTGTGGCGTGGGCCAGGACGTGCCGTCCGGCGTGGGCCAGTTCGTCGCGCACCCGCCGGGCGGCGCCCTGGCGGGGGCCGGCGGCGTCGTCGCTCAGCAGGACGTGGTGGCGGACGCTGACGTCGATGCCCGAGGTGTGGGGGTCGATGGTCCATTCGCCGGTGTAGGCGGCCAGTGGTCCGGTGGTGCGCAGGTGCTTGTGCACGAGGCGGCCCGCGCTCGGGAAGCAGATGCGTACGGCCCGGGTGCCGGCCGCCGACCGGCCGTCCAGGGCGAGTGTCTGGACGCCCGGGGTGTCCTCGTGCACCGCGAGGGGGCGGGTGTGGGCGAGGTCGTCGGGCCAGTCCGCGGCCCGGTAGAGGAAGTCGAAGACCAGCTCGGGGGGTGCCTTGACCCGTACGGTGTCCTCGAAGGTCACCACGAGGTCGTCCAGGCGGGTCCAGCGCTCGGCGAGCCAGGCCAGGCTGTCGAGCTGGGTGCGGCTGTTGGCTCGGGTGACGTGCCTGGCCCAGGTCACGTCGGCGGGGGTGTCGCCGACGATGGTGAAGGCGTGTTCCAGCCGTACCCGGCAGACGTCGCCGGCGGGGCGCACGGTCCACACGCCGGTCATCGACTCGATGGGGCGGGAGGGCAGTTCCTGGTGGAACTCGACGCGCCGCTGTGCGACGTCCAGGCGCCGGTGCGACACCCAGGAGCTGACCCTGTCCCCGGCCAGCGCCCACATCCGCAGCCGTTCCCTGGTGCCGTCGAAGTCCAGTTGCTCCACGTGGACGCACGGGGGGAAGAACAGCGGCCACGCGGTGGCGTCGGCGATCAGTCCGTACAGCACTCCGGCCGGGGCCGGAACGCTCATTTCACAGGCAGTACGGTGCACTCGCGTATCCGGCATCGTCCACACCCTCCGTCGTCCAAGGCGTCGCCGCCGTGCCGGATCCCTGTTCGACCGCACGCGTGCCGCGGTCCCGGGGCGGGCGCGGCGGCCCGTTGTGCTGCGGCTGTCCTCGAGCCTGTCCGGAACCGCTCGGGATGTGCACGGGCCGTGCTCGTGTCCGTCTGGAGTGCTGCGCCGGGGCTGGGGCTCCACTGCGGTTGGGCGCGTTCTCGAGGCAGGCGGCGGAGCGTGGCCTCCCGTGCGTCGCCGCCGGGTTGTCCGGGAGGGGAGCGCACCGGTCACACGAGCGATCCGGGAGGTGGCAGGGATGGAGTTCTCCCGCCTGCGCCGATTCGTCCGCGGCCTGTGGGAAGGGCTGGTCACCTACGGCAGGCTGTGCGCCGGCGGCGAGGGGACGCCCTGTGAGGAGGCGCGCCCGCAGGAGGCGCGCCCGCAGGAGGTGCGTCCGCGGGAGGTGCGTCCGCGGGAGGTGCGTCCGTGGGGGGTGTGGGGTGATCCGCCTCCGGGCCATCCGGAACGGGTGCGCGGCGATGTGCCCCTGACCGACCTGGAACGCCGTCTCGCCCGCGAGCTGAGCGGCGGGACCTCCGAGGGCCGCGACGCCGGATAGTCCCGGCCGCCCGCACCGCCCCTTTGCCTCCCTCCTCTCCCCCGCCCCCTGCCCTGCTGCGGGGGCGAGTGCGGGCGCGGGCGCGGAGGTGAGTGCGGGCGGGCGGGTGTGTGTGGGGGGTGGGTGTGGGGGGTGGATGTGGGGGGGTGGGTGTGTGTGGGGGGGGTCAGTCGGTTGTGGGGGTCTGGAGTACGGCGGCCGAGTTGAATCCGCCGCGTCCGCGTGCGAGGACCAGGGCCACGCGTAGTCGGGGCAGTTCCCGTGGGGTGGTGACCAGGTCCAGCGGGCAGTCGTCCGCGGTGTGTGTGGTGCCGGTGGTCGGTGGGACGACTTTCGCGGCCAGGGTGAGGAGGGCTGCCGCCACGTCCAGTGCCGCTCCTCCGGCGCCCAGCCGTCCCGTCATCGTCTTGGGCACGGTCACGGGCACCCCGTGGGGCCCGAACAGGGCGCACAGGGCTCGGCTCTCGGCGAGGTCGTCGCTGCGCCGGGCCGCGCCGTCGGCGAAGACCACGTCCACCTGGGCGGGGGTCAGGCGGGCCTGTGCCAGCGCCAGTTCGGCCGCTTCCCGCAGCCGTGGGCGGTGCGGTCCGTCGAAGGTGGAGGCGCAGCCGGCGACGACGCCGTAGCCGGTGGCGCCGCGGCGGGCTGCTGTGCGGGTGTCTTCCAGGACCAGCAGGGCGCCGCCCTCGCCGACCGTGTGGCCGTCGGCGGTCGCCGCGAACGGCCGGTAGGCCTGTGCGGGGTCGCCGGTGCGGCTCAGCCGGCCGTCCGCCAGGTGGGCGGCCCAGCCCCACGGGCACAGGGTGGAGTCGACTCCGCCGGTGACCATGAGGGGGGCGCCGTCGCGGATGCGCCGTCGTGCCCGGGCGAGGGCGTCGATGCCGCCGGCCTGTTCGCTGATGACGGCGGAGCCGGGGCCGTGCAGCCGGTGCTGGATGGAGATCTGTGCGGGGGCCGCGGCGTGGAAGGAGGCGAACGACTGGTAGGCGCTGACGTGGGCGGCGCCTTTGCTCCACAGTGCGGCCAGTCCGCGCTGGCCGTACTCGGCGCCGCCGGCGGAGCTGGCGGTCATCACGCCGGCCCGGTTCGCGGACGTGTGGGGGGCTGCTTCGGCGCCCGCGTCGTGGAGGGCTTCCTGGGCGGCGGCCAGGGCGAGGCGGGTGCTGCGGTCGGTGGAGGGCAGCAGCCGGCTGGGGATGTGTTCCTCGTCGGTGAAGTCGGTGATCTCGCCCGCGATGCGCACGGGGTAGGCGGTGGCGTCGAAGCGGGTGAGGGGGCCGATTCCGCTGCGGCCGTGGAGCAGCGCGTCCCAGAAGGCGGGGGTGCCCAGGCCGTTGGGTGCGACGACGCCGATGCCGGTGACCAGGGCCCGGGGTGGGCCGGTGCGGTCCGGGCGGGCCGGTCGGGGCGGGTGTGCGGGGCGTGCGCGGGGGGTCATGCCGCCTCCCTCAGCCGTGGTCGGGTGAGGACCGCCGCGGTGTGGAATCCGCCGAATCCGCTGGCGACGCTGAGGACGGTGCTGGTGCGCTGTTCGCGTGCGAACAGGGGTGTGTAGTCCAGGTCGCAGGTGGGGTCGGGTTCGTGCAGGTTGGCTGTCGGCGGCACGATGCCGTGCCGGATGGCCAGGGCGCTGGCCGCCAGGTCCAGGGCGCCGGCGGCGCCGAGTGCGTGTCCGATCATCGATTTGATGGAGCTGACGGGCACCCGGTGGGCGTGGTGGCCCAGGCCGGCTTTGAAGGCGTGGGTCTCGTGCCGGTCGTTGTGGCGGGTCCCGGCGCCGTGGGCGCTGATGTAGTCGACGTCCGCCGGGTTCAGCCGGGCCTGGTCGAGGGCGCCCCGGATGGCGGCGGCCATTTCCTGGGCGCCGGGCCGCAGGCCCGTCATGTGGTGTGCGCTGCTGTGTGCGGCGATGCCGGACAGTTCGGCGTACGGGTGGGCTCCGCGGCGGCGGGCGTGTTCCTGTTCCTCCAGGACCAGTACGGCCGCGCCTTCGCCCAGGACGAATCCGTCGCGGGTGCGGTCGAAGGGGCGGCTGGCGGTGGCGGGATCGTCGTTGCGGGCGCTGGTGAGCCGGATGCGGTCGAAGCAGGCCATGGCGATGGGGGCGATGGGTGCCTCCGCTCCGCCGGCGACGACGAGGTCGGCGGTGCCTTCGCGGATCAGGTCGGTGGCGTGTCCGATGGCGTCCAGGCCGGAGGTGCAGCCGCTGGAGATGAGGCCGACGGGTCCCTGGGCGCCGCAGTCGCGGGCGATCTGGGCTGCCAGTGAGCTGGGTACGAAGTAGTCGTAGAGGCAGGCGGCGGCCTCGGCGTGGTCGAGTTCCCAGGTGTTTCCGAAGTCGCTGAGGAGGGCGTACTGGGTGGCCAGGGCCGTGGTGCAGCCGATCGCGCTGCCCAGGCTGACGCCGGTGCGCAGCGGGTCGCGGTCCGGGTGGTGGCCGATGCCGCTGTCGGTGACCGCTTCGCGTGCGGCGGTCAGGGCGAACTGTGCGACCCGGTCGAGGCGTTCGGTGTCGGCGCAGGCGAAGCCGTGTGCGGCGGGGTCGAAGTCGACTTCCGCGGCGATGCGTGAGCGGTAGGGGCCGGCGTCGAAGAGGGTGATGCGGCGGGTGGCGGTGCGGCCGATGGTCAGCAGGTCCCAGAAGTTCTTGGTGCCCACTGCGCCGGGGGCGACGACTCCGATGCCGGTGATCACGACGCGTTTCACCGGGTGCCTCCGGCCGGCTGGGCGCCGGCGTGGTCGCGGCAGGCGCGGCCGACGTGTGCGGCCAGGCTCACCGAGCCGGCGAAGAAGTGGCCGCCGGCGACGGTGTGCAGTTCGGTGGGGCGGGTGGTCCACTGCTGCCAGTGCCGCAGGGCGGCGGGGGCGGCGAGCGGGTCGTCGCTGCCGGCGAAGACGAGGACGGGGACGTCCACGGGTCCTCCGGTGACCGGGTCCAGGGCGGCGTTGCGCAGCGATTTGGCCAGTCGCAGGTCGTCGCGGAGCACGGGCAGGAAGGTGCGCCGCCACAGTCCGCCGGGCAGCGCGGAGGCGCCCGGGGGCAGTGAGCCGATGCTGTCGAGCAGGGGCAGCAGGTCCTCGTCGGGCAGGTCCGCTCCGTCGACCAGGGCGGTGGTGGTGTGCGGGGGCGGGCAGGCCCCCACCGCCAGGAACAGCGGTGGGGCGCCGGCGTCGGCCAGGGCGCGGGTGAGGGTGTATCCCACGAGGGCGCCCATGCTGTGGCCGTAGAGCGCGTAGGGGCCGCGGTGCGCGCTGTGCAGCAGGCCCGGCAGCAGGTCGGCGAGCAGGGCGGACCGTTCGGTCAGGCGTGGTTCCCGGCGGCGTTCGTCGCGGCCGGGCAGGGGCCAGGCGCTCACGTCGACGCCGTCACCGACCGCCGTCGACCAGCCGCGGTAGCTTGCCACGCCCGCGCCCGCGTGGGCGAGGCAGTGGAGGGTGACCCGGGCGGGTTTCGGCTGGCGGGCCTTGGTACGGGAAGCCATCCGTCGCCTTCCTCGTGAGCGGCTGTGTCCCGGGGGGCCGGGTCGGGGCGGCGCCACGGTGCGGTGCCGCGCGGTGCCCGCCCCCGGCGCCGGAGGCCGGGGGGCGGGGGTGCCGCCCGGTGCGGGCGGGGGTGCTGCGAGCCTCGCCCCGGCGGCTCGTGCGGCGCTCGACCGGGCACCGGCGCCGGCCTGCCCCCCGCCGGCCTGCGGCGCCCGGTGCCCGGTGTGCGGCGGCCGGCACGTCATGCCGCGTACAGGTCGAACGTGGAGGAGCGCCGGGGTCCGGCGACGACGTCCAGCTGCGGGTCGACGGCGAGCATCGCCTGGTGCAGCCGCTGCAGTTGCGGGGAGGGCTCGACGCCGAGTTCGCCGATGAGCCGCTGGCGCAGTCTGCGGTACACGTCGAGGGCGGCGGCCTGCCGTCCGGAGCGGTACAGGGCCACCATGGCCTGGGAGTGCAGGCCCTCGTGCTGGGGGTGGCGGGCGACCAGGTCGGTGAGTTCGGCGATGAGTTCGACGTGCCGGCCCAGGCGCAGCTCGGCGTCGATGCGGCGTTCGCGGGTGACCAGGCGGCTCTGTTCCAGGCGCATCACCTCGATCTCCAGGATCGGTCCGACCCGTACGTCGACCAGGGCGGGCCCGTCCCACAGGTCGAGGGCCGTGCGGAGCACCGCGGCGGCCCGTTCGTCCTCGCCGTCCTCGAACGCCTGCCGGCCCTCGACCACGAGCCGCTCGTAGCGGAACGCGTCGACCGCGTCGGCGGGTATCTGCAGCAGGTAGCCGCCGTAGCGGGTGGCGAGCACGTCCTTGGCCGAGCCCGGTACGTCCGGGCCCATGGCCGTGCCCAGCAGGCGGCGCAGCTGGAGGATGTAGGTCTGCAGTGTGGTCATCGAGCTCTGCGGCAGTTCGGTGCCCCAGATCTCCTCCATGAGGGTGGGCACCGGCACGACGCGGCCGGGGCACAGGGCGAGCAGCGTCAGGATCTGCCGGGGTTTGCCCGCGGTGGGGACGACCGGAATTCCATTGAATTCGGCGTTCAACGCACCCAGGACTTGTATTTTCACGATTCCCTCCGCAAGTTGTCAGGGCGGTCGGTTCTGAGCCGTTGACAGAGCCATTAGATACTGTCGCGTCGTGGCTTCCCGTGTCATTCCCGCCACTCCGCGGGAAGAGGAACCGGACGTTTCTTAGATCGGTGCGCGAGAGCGGCTCGAGCAGTGCTCCTGCCGTGCCCGGCGGGCAGGGCGGGGTGGTGTGCCGGTCCGTTGCCGGTGTACCGGCCGTGGGCGGGCCTTTCGCGTGCCGGGGCGAGGGGGCGGTCGCCGGGGTGCGGTTGTTTTCCGGCCTGGCGGTGGCATCCCGGAGCGCGGCCGGCATCGGAGCGCGGCCGGCGCCGGGAGGGGGCCGGGGACCGCGCGGGGGCGGATCGCGGGGGGGGCAGGGATCGGGGGGCGGGGATCGCGGGGCGGGGATCGCGGGGCAGGGACCGCGGGGCGGGGGGCGCAGGGGTGAGGGTTGTGGGGGGCAACGGTCTGTTGGCGGGGACCGTTGGGGCACGGTCCGTGAAGGCGCGGTCCGTGAGGGCTCCACGGCCGGTGAGGGCACCACGGTCGGTGAAGGCGGGAGCGTGGCGGAGTGAGACGGGGGCGGGAGCGGGAGCGGGGTGGGGTGGGGTGGTCGTCCGGTTCCTGCCGGGTCGCCCGGTCGCGCCCGGGTGGGCGTGGCGGGTGGGGTGGATGGGGTGGGGCGGGGCTGTCCGGTACCGGGTCCGTGTCTGCCGCGGTGACGGGCGCGCCGGGTGCCCGGCGCCGCCGGAATGTGGGGGGGGGTGGGGGGTGTGGGACCCGGTGTCCTGGTGTTGTGTGAAGCGGCCGGGGCGGTGAGGGCTGAAGAATCCTCGAGGATTTTTCCACACCGGTGTGCGGTCGTCTGGAGAATCCTGTTGGGGAAACAGTGGTCGGCTAGTGTGCGGCCGGAAGGAAGTGCATCTGCTATTCGTGAGGGAATACCAGGGCCGTGATCCGGGTCGGTGGATACGGAACCGGGTGCTTCCCGGGCAAGGGCGAGATGGAGTTTCGGATTCTTGGTTCCGTCCAGATTCACGACGAGCGGGCCGGTGTGCGGATCGTTCCCAGGGGGGCCAAGCAGCGTGCGCTGCTGGGTGCTCTGATCGTGCGGGCCGGTCAGGTGGTGCCCCGTGAGCGGCTGGTGGACGAGTTGTGGGGTGCGCGGCCCCCGGCCGATGCCGCCAACGCCCTGCAGGCCCATGTGGCCCGGCTGCGCCGTCTGCTGCCGGTGCCGGTTCCCGTGTCCGGTCCGGGCGCGGTGTCCCATGCGTGGCTGGAGACCTCCCCGCTGGGCTATGTGCTGGCTCTGGGGCCGGCGACCACGGACGCGCAGCGTTTCCACCGCCTGGCCGCGCGGGGCAGGGCGCTGGCCGCCTCCGCTCCGGGCCGGGCGGCCGATGTGCTGCGGGAGTCTTTGGCGCTGTGGCGCGGGCCGGCCCTGCAGGGCAGTGGCCAGGGGCCCGTCTGCTCGGCCGAGGCGGCCTTGCTGGAGGAGAGCCGGCTGCTCGTCCTGGAGTCGCTGTTCGACGCCAGTCTGCGGGCCGACCGCTGTGCGGAGATCACCGGTGAGCTGCAGGAGCTGGTGGCCGTCCATCCGCTGCGCGAGCGGTTTCACGAGCAGTTGATGGCGGCGCTGTACCGGTGCGGGCGGCGGGCGGAGGCGCTGGGTGCCTACGACCGGGCGTGCCTGCGGCTGGCCCGTGATCTGGGGGTGGGGCCGGGGCCGGTGCTGCGCGGCCGCAGGGAGGCGATCCTGCACCGGCACACCCCCGAAGGGCCCGGGCCGGCACCGGCGGGGCCGGAAGGGCCCGGGCCGGCACCGGCGGGGCTGCTGGAGGAGCGGGGGGCGTTGCGTGCGGAGCTGGCTGCGCTGCGCGGCCGGCTGGAGGTGCTGGGCCGGGAGCAGCGGGAGCTGTCCGAGCGGCTCGCCCGGCTCACGGCACGTCATGGGTGCGGCCTGTGAGGGTGCGGGGCCCGTTCAGCGGGTGACGAGCCGGCCGCCGCCGGCGGGGGTGGCGGCAGCAGTGGGGGTGGGGGTGGCCGGGACGTCGGGGCGGGTCATGAGGATGGAGCGCTGGAGGCGGCTGAGTGCGGTGGAGGGCTCCAGGCCCAGTTCGCTCACGAGCGTGCCGCGCAGGCGCTGGTAGACGTCGAGTGCCTCGCCGCGCCGGCCGGAGCGGTGCAGGGCCAGCATGAACTGTCCGTGCAGGCTCTCGTGCATCCGGTACTGGCTGACCAGCACCGTCAGTTCCGACAGCAGTTCGCGGTGGCGTCCCAGGCGCAGGTCCGCCTCGATGCGCTGGTCCAGTGCGCACAGCCGGGCCTCTTCCAGCCGCTTGATCTCCGTGTCGATGAGGAGGCCGGCCTGGATATCGGTCAGGGCGTGCCCGTTCCACAGGGAGAGCGCGTCGGCCAGCCGGCGGGCCGCGCCGGCGTAGTCCTCGGCGTCCATGGCCCGGTAGCCGGTTCCCGCGCGCTGGTCGAACTCCCGGTAGTCGACGTGTCCGCCGCGTGTGCGCAGGCGGTAGCCGCCCGGGACGGTGGCCAGGATGTCCTTGGCGGTGCAGCGCTCGCCGGTGTCGTGGTGCAGGGCCTGGGCGATCAGCTCGCGCAGTTGCAGGACGTAGGTCTGCAGGGTGGTCCGGGCGCTGCGCGGGGGGTTGTCCCCCCACAGTTCGTCGATGAGTGCCGACACGGGGACCACCTGGTCGGCGTTGAGGGCGAGCAGGGCCAGTACCTGCCGCGGTTTGGGAGCCGTCGGCACGACCGGCACTCCGTGTTCGCGTACCGACAGCGCACCCAGCACTTGGACGTCCACGTTTCCCCCATGAGTCAGGCCGCAGGCCGGGTGATCGGCCGGTGCGTCTCCCGGTGACCGGGAGCCGGTGCGCGGCTCCAGACCTGATAAAAAAACAGCACAGTCGGTTTGTCAATGTGGATCGGATATGCCGGCCCGTGAGCGCCGCGATCCGGTCACGCGCTGATCGAACGTGTGCCCGCTCTCCTTCGCCGAGCAGGCAGTCTTGTCTTCGAGGCCGTCGCGGGTGCGCCACCGGGAGGCGAAAACGCGCCCTGGGCAGCGGAGGGAGACGTTGGCCGAAAATATTCGCCATGCCGAGCGGGAGCGGGGGAACAGCGGGGGCGCACGGAAGCACCCTTGGTCCGCATATGACCGGATCGTTTGGGTGTCAGAGAGACCGGGATCGACTGGGAACCGACCTTGCGGTCTTGATCTAGCGGGGTGCGGAGCCCTCGGCCTCCAGACAGCCGAGGAAGGAGTGCGAGGCGAGGGTGGGCAGCAGCAGCAGCCAGAACTGGGAGACGGTGCGCCGGGAGAGCCAGACCTCGTCACGGGTGCCCAGGACCTCGAACCCCACGGTGGCGGCCACCACGGCGGCGGCCACGCCCTCCTGGGCCACGTTCTCGCGCAGCTCGCCGTGGCGCGCCGCCCGGTCGACCATGGCGGTGACCCAGGCGTGCCACCGCAGGCGCAGGTCGGTGCGGGCCGCGCGGCACGCTTCCCCGCTCAGTTCGAACCCCGCCCGCAGGACCACGTCCTGCTGCAGGTGGCGGGCGAGTTCGTGCGTGGCGTCGACCAGACGCTGCAGGGTGCTGGGGGCCCTGGGGCCGCGGGGGCCGGTGATGGTCTGCAGGACGCCGGCGGCGGCGCTCTCGACCGCGTCCGCCAGCACCGCCTTGCTGGCGAAGTGGAAGTGCAGCGCGCCGTTGCTCACGCCCGCCCTGGAACTGATCAGGGTGAGCGAGGCGGCGGTGAAGCCCTCGTGGTGGAAGACCTCGGCCGCGGACCTGATGAGGGCCTCGCGCGTGCGCACCGCACGTTCCTGTCTGACCATCGCTCACTCCGTCACTGCGGTGGATTGCCGTGCTTGCGCGAGGGCAGGTCGGCGTGCTTGGTGCGGAGCATCGCCAGGGACCTGACCAGCACCTCGCGGGTCTCGGCGGGGTCGATGACGTCGTCGACCAGGCCGCGCTCGGCCGCGTAGTAGGGGTGCATCAGCTCGGCCCTGTACTCCTTGACCATGCGGGCCCGCATGGCCTCGGGGTCCTCGGCGCCGGCGATCTGACGGCGGAAGATGACGCCCGCGGCGCCCTCGGCGCCCATCACGGCGATCTCGTTGGTCGGCCAGGCGTAGGTCAGGTCCGCACCGGTGGACTGGGAGTCCATGACGATGTAGGCACCCCCGTACGCCTTGCGCAGGATGAGCGAGATGCGGGGCACGGTCGCGTTGCAGTACGCGTACAGGAGCTTGGCGCCGTGGCGGATGATGCCGCCGTGCTCCTGGCCCACCCCCGGCAGGAACCCGGGGACGTCCAAAAGGGTGACGACCGGGATGTTGAAGGCGTCGCACATCTGCACGAAACGGGCGGCCTTCTCACTGGCCTCGATGTCCAGGACACCGGCCAGCGCACGGGGCTGGTTGGCGACGATGCCCACCACCTGGCCGCCCAGCCGGGCCAGGGCGCAGATGATGTTGCGCGCCCAGCGCTCGTGGACCTCCAGGTACTCGCCGTCGTCGACGATCTCCTCGATGACCGCGGTCATGTCGTAGGGGCGGTTGCCGTCCGCCGGGACCAGGTCCAGCAGCACCTCGCAGCGGCGGGCGGGCGGATCGGTGCAGGCAACGCAGGGCGGGTACTCGCGGTTGTTCTGCGGCAGCAGCGACAGCAGGTAGCGGACCTCCGCCAGGCAGGTCTCCTCGTCGTCGTAGGCGAAGTGCGCCACCCCGGAGGTCCCGGCGTGCACGTCCGCGCCGCCGAGCCCGTTGTGGCTGATCTCCTCGCCGGTGACGGCCTTGACCACGTCGGGGCCGGTGATGAACATCTGCGAGGTGTCGCGGACCATGAACACGAAGTCCGTCAGCGCCGGACTGTAGGCCGCACCGCCCGCGCACGGGCCGAGCATCACACTGATCTGCGGGATGACCCCCGACGCCCTGGTGTTGCGCTGGAAGATACCGCCGTAACCGGCCAGGGCGCTCACGCCCTCCTGGATCCGGGCGCCGGCCCCGTCGTTCAGCGACACCAGCGGCGCACCCGCCGCGATCGCCATGTCCATGATCTTGTGGATCTTCGTCGCGTGGGCCTCGCCCAGCGCACCGCCGAAGATCCGGAAGTCGTGCGCGTAGACGAAGACCGTGCGCCCCTCCACCGTGCCCCAGCCGGTGACCACACCGTCGGTGTACGGCCTCTTCGCCTCCAGACCGAACCCGCTCGCCCGGTGCCGGCGCAGCTGCTCGACCTCCTGGAAGGAACCCGGGTCCAGGAGCAGACCGATACGCTCACGCGCGGTCAGCTTGCCCTTGGCATGCTGCGCCGCCGTCGCCTTCTCCCCCGGCCCGGCCAGCGCCTGCGCACGGACCGCGTGCAACTCCGCCACCCGCCCGCGCGCACCCGAAAGCGGTGCCGCCACCTGGGGAACGTCATTGAGGACTGTCACGATGCCTCCTCCCTCACGGCGTCACCGACCACCCCAGCATAACAAACCGCGCGTGCGGTTTTTAGGGGGGGGTGTGCGGTGCGCACATGAATCAGCCATGGAAAACGCCTGCCGGCCGTCACCCACCGGCGCGCGGCCGGCCTAGCGCCAGCTGTACGGGGAGCGGTAAAGGACGCCGAAACGCTCACCCCGCCACGACGGGATGCGCGGCGGGGCATCCCCGCCCCCCTCCGGACGGGCGGCCAGCACCGCGCAGAGCACCACGGCGACCGCGGCCAGCTCTTCCTCACCGGCCTCACCGCGCTCGATCCGCAAGACACCCTCCGACGGCCCCATGTCCGCTCCTCTCGACCTTCGGCCACCGTCCGCCAGAGAGCTACAGGAACGCTCATGCCCCGGTCGAGAAGAACCCCACACCCGGCCCACACCACACAAACCCCACAGACCGCAGACCACACCCGCCCCACCAACCCCGGAGGCCGGCCGCCGCACCACACAGAACCCCCGGAAACCCCCGGCCGCACCACCACCGACCCCGGGGACCGGCTGCCGCCCCGGAAACCCCGGCCGCACCACCAACCCCGGGGGCCGGCTGCCGCCCCGGAAACCCCCGGCCGCACCACCACACGGCCCCGGAGACCTCGTCCGCCCCACCACGGCCCCCGAGGGCCGGCCGCCGCCCCGGAAACCCCGGCCGCCGCACCACGCCCATCCCTGGAGGCCGGAGACCGGCCACCGCACCACACGGACCCCGGAGGCCTGCTTCCGCACCATGCGGGCCCCGGCGGAGGCACCGCGGCCCGCACACCCGCACCCGCACCCGCACCCGCACCCGCACCCGCACGGTCGTACCTCTTGTCAGGCAGAGGCCGCGATCCGCCCGTCCACCCCCACCGCCGGTACCGCCGGAGCCGCCTCCCCGCCACCCCGGCCGCCGCCCCAGCTGCCGTCCCGGTCGTCGTCCTGGCCGTCCCGGTCGCCGTGGTGGCTGTCGTCCCGGTCCTCGAGGAGGGAGTCGCTCGCGGCCCCCAGCCGGGCCGCCCGCTGGACGGTGATGTCGAGACTGCTCAAAACGGCGGGCACCGCGATACTGGGCAGCAGATGCCGGAAGAGCGCCACCACCCGGGCCTCCAGATCCTCACGCCCGGCCAGGATCTGCGAGTAGAGCTGGGTACCGGTCCACGCCGCGGAGAACAGCCACGCGGCCTCGGCCGGCGCCACATGCGGCAAGAGCTCACCCTGCTCCTTCGCCGCACCCAGCAGCACCTCGGACGCCCCGATCCACTGCCGGATCGCCGACGAGCCGTACTCCGCACGCAACTCCTGCTCCAAGGACAGCCGGGCGACCGCACTCACCAGCGGATCACGCCGCATCCGGTAGGCCACGATCAGCCCCGTGTCCACGAACTCCTGCAGCCTGCACGGACCCGGCTCCACCCTGATCACCGAGAACTGCTGCTCCAGCACACCCTCCGCCAGAGCCTGCTTGGAGGGGAAATGAAAATACAGCGCACCCTTGGTCACACCCGCCCGTCTGAGGATCTCCCCGATGGTGGCAGCCTCGTAACCATAGGAGTCGAACACCTCAGCCGCAGCCTTCAGAATCGACAACTGGGTACGGATCGCTCGTTCCTGCCGAGCCACGGGACCTCCCGACGGTCTTTGCCTCAGAAGCGCCGAGGCACCGCCGCTCCCTGCCAAAACAAAACCAGGGAGTCCGTATTTTCGCAAGCCTGCACGTGTCAGCATCACCCCGCACCCGGCACCCCACACCCGACCGGCCCCCCAGAACACCCCCATCACTGGCTGCAGGAACACCCGCCTCCACCCCACCACACAAAACCCACGCCATCCCCGCACAACCGGGCCCCCGGAATTCAACCACCCGAAAAAACCGGCCGCCCCGCACAAAAACAATCCACCCCGACATCCCACCCGCCCCGGCACCCGGTCCCACCCACCCCGCACACCCCCGACACGCGACTGCCCGACAGCCGCCCGCCACCCGGGCGCACCCCGGACCCCACGGCCACGGCCACGGCCACGGCCCGGGGCCCGGGACCCGGGGCCCGGGCGCCCGCACAAGGACACCGGCACAGCACCCGCCGCACCCGCCGCACCCGCCGCACCCGCCGCACCCGCCGCACCCGCCGCACCCGCCGCCAACCTGTCGGGGGTACGCGCCGGTTCCATCCCCAGGGCCACCGGGCCAGGACCCTCACCCCGGCCGGGAACCCGCCACACCACCCCGCGCAGGGACGACGCCACGGCACCACCCCGCACCCCGCGTGAACCGCGCCCCGCCAACCATGCGGGGGCACACGCCCGGTCCACGGTGTCCTACTCACAGGACTCGGCCACCGGAAACGCCTTGCCCACCCGAGCACCGGCCAGGCCGTCGTGACAGGCCGTCAGAGCCCCGCAGCCGGCTTCCCTCCCGAACCCCGGTCCTGGCTCAGACCGCAGGGCCGGTGACGCAGCATGCACAAAGACAGGACCGATGCCTGACGGTGACCTGCCACAGGGGGTGACTCATGGGACATGATGACCGGACGTTACTGCCGGCAGCGAAGGAGCCCCGAATGCGCGGACCCGGTGACGAGGTGCCCGCGTCGCCCGAGTCCAGCGAAGACCCTGCTCGGGCACGCAGCGGACGGATCATCTTCCTGAACGGAACGTCCAGTTCGGGAAAGTCGAGTATTGCGCAGGCCCTGCTGCAGATCCTTGACGGAGACCCCTGCTTCCACCTGCCGGTGGACGCCTTCCACGCGATGCGAGCTCGTCGAGAGGTCTCCTGCGAGGCAATGCCCCAGCTTCTCCGACGTACGTGGAAAGGCTTCCACCGGGCTGTCGCTGGTATGGCCGCAGCCGGCAACAACGTGGTGATGGACCACGTCCTGAGTGAGGAATGGCGGCTGCTGGACTGCCTCGGACTCTTCAAGGCCAAAGAGGTGGTCCTGGTAGGGGTGCACTGCTCGCTGGAGGAACTGGAACGCCGCGAACGAGAACGCGGGGACCGCCCGCCGGGCCTCGCAGCCCGCCAGTTCCATCACGTACACGCACACGGCCTGTACGACATCGAATGCGACACGACCACAACCAGCGCAATGGACTGCGCCCGGCAGATCAGCAACTTCCTGCCCCACCAACCAGTACCCACCGCGTTCGAACAGCTCACCGCGGCCCTGCGCCCCGACCTGCCGACCGCCGACTGAGCTTCTTCGAGCTGGCCACCGATCGGGGTGAATGCGGCTGAGCGCTTCAGTGTCGAGTGGGCGGTTGCAGCGTCCGGTGCCAGCAGCTTGGTGAGCCGGGACAAGCATCCACTCGAGCTGGCCGGCCCGAACGCCAACCCGGCGGCAAGGGCCGGTGAGCGACGATCAAGCTGTTGCCAGCCGCTGGCCCTAAGGTCGGCCTTATGACATCAGACCTGGTCCGCGACTCATGGACTCGCATCGACGCGTGGCTAGGCGAGCACGCGCCCCGCACTTTTGCCACGCTTCGGCCGCCCGCGGGAGACGAGGAGATCGCAGCAGCGCAACAGGAACTGGGGGTCACCTTTCCTCCGGACCTGGTCGCTTCACTCCAGCGGCACAACGGGGCGCTGAAGGGGCCCGAGGCCTTCCGGTTCAGTACGGGCGACCGGCTGCTCGAAGTGAGCGGAATCCTCGGGGACACCGGGTCATGCGCGGTATCGACCAGGGCCTCGACGGGGAGACCGAGGGCTACTGGCTTCACGACTACGTCACGTTCGGTTCTTACGACGTGACGTCGGACGGTCTCCTGATGGACTGCCGTACTGAGCGCGGCTCCTTCGGTGCGATCGGACGGTTCTTCGACGAGACCGGCACCAGATTTGGGCAGGCCGACTCGCTGGGTGGGTATCTGGCCGAACTGGCCGACACGCTGAGCGCGGCCAGGAGGCTGGTGTCGTCACGTTCAACGGCCGGCTGTTCTGGGAGGGGCCCCTGCCTGCCAGGCCGGAGTGCAGTGCCGACGAGCCCCTTCCCGCACCGGATGAGCAGCTGCCAGAGCTGGACCTGTCCCGCAGTCCCACCGACCTCCTCCACGTGAGCCACCTGGACGGACTTGAGGAACTCGGTGCACTGATCGCAGTCCTGCCGTACGAGCAGGTGGTTGAGGCCGCACGGAAGCAGCTGCGCAGACTGGCGGTCGAAACGGGGCTGAACAACTACCCGGAGGTCAAGGCAGCCCTGGACGCGTGGGAGCGTGGTGTGGCCCTACCGCGACCGGACCAGACCGCCCCGCTCGCCTTGCGACTCCGTGCGGTGCTCGCACAGGCCGATACCGGACGAGACGTCACTCGCAGGCGGGCCGCGGAGAAGACAGCCCTCGGGCTCTGGGGATCCCCCTACAGATCCGTGTGCGAGAGCGCGCAGACCCGGAGCCACTTCACTCTCGACTGGCGTGCGGATCTGCATGCGGACTTGGGCAATCCGCCACTGCCACCGATACCTGACGACCGATTCTGGGGGGCACTGCGCAACCCCGCCACCGACTCCAGTTGGTACGCGGCTCAGTACACCTAAGATCAGGACTGACCCCAGGGGTTTCCCATCCGCGTGAGCGCTTCATGCGGCGGTCGCCGCCAGACAAAGCGCTCCCTATGTTGTTCTGCGGAAGGTACTGAGCCCTTCGTATGGTTCACCGCCCAGGAAAGAGAACACCCCGGAAGGCGAACACCCCGCACAGCGAAGCCGGCACGGGCCGAGGCTCCCCCGTCGCCCGGGAGGGACTGATCACCCCGGGTGGCGAAGGTGCGTCCGCGGAGCCCCTCCGTCCTGACGAGCATCCAGAGGTCTTCTGCGAGGGCGTTGTCGTACGAATCCCCGACGGACTCCATGAACGCCCCAATCCCCGCCCGTACCAGCCGTGTGGTGAGCTTCACCGACGAGTACTGACAGCCGCGGCCGGCATGACGGATCAGCTGACCCGGTTCGGCATTGAGGCCGGCGACGGCAGCACCTTCCCGGCCGCCGGCCACCTCGCCGCCTACGCAGGACGCGCACCGGCGACCCGCAGTTCAGGGTCGCCGATCCGTGGCGAACAACCCTCCAGGAGAGGAAACAAGCAGCTCAAGAAGGCTTCTCCCTCTCCGCGTTCGCAGCCCTGGGCGACCCGGCATCACAGGTCTGCTACGACAAGAAGACCGCCCACGGCACACACCACCCCCAAACCCTGCCCCTGCCCCTGCCTCGCCAGACCACGGGCAGACACCCCTCTCGCGATGCTCCGCGACGGAACCTTCTACGAACCCCAGCCCGCCACGTCATAGTGAATCACCGAGAGCCCACCGTGCTCCGGCCCACAGCCGCTCGAACTCCTCCACAGTGACCCGGCCTCCGGCTGGTCCTGCCAGCCATCCACGGGACCTTCGGCGAGAACGCCGTACTGCCGTTCACAGCGGAACACCACCGCGAAAACAGCATCATCACGCAAGCGCAGCACCTCTCCCAGGAAAGGCCGCCGCCACCGGACGCGCGCCCTGCCCCGGACCTCAGCCTGCCGCGCGGCCCGGCCCTCGTGGCCGGCCTCGAAATACAGCCCAGAACTTCGTCCTCGCAGTAGGCGCGGAACCACGTCAACATGCCGCGATCCTGACCCACAACCCTGACCAAAGAGACAGAAGACACCCCCCGCCCCGGCCCCAGGACCGCCCCCGGCCACCGCCAGCATCCAACTCACCCGGGCCCGCCCGCCCCACACCCCAGGCCCCAGGCCCCAGGCCCCCGCCAGACCATGCCCCTGAACCTCACCCCGGCACGAAACGCGCTGAGCCCCACAGGAAACCGACCGCGCACCACCGGCACACGACGCCCCCCGCCCCGGTGAGGTACCGCCCCACCGGGGCGGGCCCACAGGAAACCGACCGCGCACCACCGGCACACGACGGCCGGACACCACACACCCCGCACCGGGCCGGCCCCACACCACCAGGATGCCGCCCGGACCGGTCCGGACCCGCCCGGACCGGGCGGGTCCGGGCGGGTCCGGGCCGGGGCCTTACACCCCTTCCGGCACACGCGGCCCGGGCACCGGCGCACCGGACTGCGCCGCGGACACCACCTTCCGCACCCCGCCGGCACCCCCCTCCCCCGCCGCCGCGGCGACGGCAGGAGCGGCGGGAGCGACGGCAGGAGCGGCAGCGGCAGCGGGAGCGACGGCAGGAGCGGCAGCGGCAGCGGGAGCGGCGGCTGGGGCGGCGGCTGGGGCGGCGGCTGGGGCGCCCAGCAGGACGGGCAGTTCCCGGTGCCCGTTGGAGATGAACGACTCCAGCGGCCGCAGCTCCTCATAGGCAACGGCCAGCGACAGAGCGGGGAACCGGGCGAACAGAGCACTCAACGCGACCTGCGCCTCCAGCCGGGCCAGCGGGGCACCGATGCAGTAATGCGTGCCATGCCCGAAAGACAGATGAGCACGACGCGAGGGACGGGTGACGTCGAACACGTCCGCATCCGCGCCGTGCACCGCCGGATCACGCCCCGCACCCGCAAAAGAGATCACCAGAGGGTCACCTCGGGCGATGACGACCCCCGCCACCTCCAGATCCTCCACCGCGAAACGCAGGATGCCGTTCGCACCGGGCGCCTCCAGCCGCAGCGACTCCTCCACCGCGTCCTGCCACCCCGCCACCCCCGAACGCACCAGCTCGAGCTGGTCCGGATGCCCCAGCAGCAACGCGATCGTGTTGTCCAGCAGATTCACCGTGGTCTCATAACCCGCCGTATACAGCAGGATCAGATTGTCCACCAGCTCCTGCTCACTGAGCCGCGAACCGTCCCCGTCACGCACCGCGATCAGCGCACTGGTCAGATCATCCCCCGGCTCCCCCCGCTTGAAAGCAACCAGAGCACCCATCAGCACATACAGGTCACCCGCGTTGCGCTGCGCCTGCTCCAACGACGCCGACGTGTCGAAAAAACCCAGAATGATCCGCCGCAGCCGCTCATGGTAGGCCTGCGGAATACCGAACAGCTCCGCCAGCACCCGCATCGGCAGCACACACGCGAACCGACGACGCACATCCACCGGCACCCCCGCCCGGCCACCCCCCAGCCCGTCCAGCAACTCCCCGCAGATCTCCTCCACCCGCCCCCGCAGCAACTCCACCCGCCCCGGCGTGAACGCCGACGCCACCAGCCGCCGCAAACGCAGATGCTCCGGCCCATACGCCGTCACCATATTGCGCACCGACACCCAGATCGCCAACGGCCACGACGACGCCACCCGCCCCTGCGACCACGCAGGCCAATGCCGGTACGCATCCTTGGACACACGGTCATCGGTCAACAACGCCCGGATCTCCCGCTGCCCCGTCACCGCCCACGCCCGCACCCCCCCGGGCAACACCACCGCAGCCACCGAGCCCACACCCCTCAACCGGGCAGCCTCCCCCTGAATATCCCCACCCGACGCATCCAGCACATACGGACACCCCTGCCGACCACGCATCGACCACTCCCCCACCCAGGACCCACACCAACCGGGCCACCCGAATCACGGACACCCCAAAATAAAACCGCTCACCCGGTTTCATCAATGGGCCGAGCCCACCAGAATCAGACCCACCCGAAAAGACCCGACGCCCCGCCCACCGGAACAGTTCCCCCCACTTGCCCCACCCCGCAGGCCACCCCGCACACCCCCGCCGGCCCCACCCCGCAACCGGCCCCGCCACCCACCCCCGGAACGCCCCCTACCACTTCCCACCGGCACCCCAGCACCCCCACCACCCCCCGACCCGCCCCCCGGCCGGCCCCCCGCCGCACACCCCCGCCCGCGGAAGGATCCCCACCGTTTCCACCCCGCCCGGACCCACGAAAAGACCCCCACGAAAGACACCCGATCCACCTTGAAAAGAAAACCGGTGCGTCTGTATCTTATGGCCCTCCGCACGCTTGAACCCATCCCCCACCAACCCACGTGGAGAGGCAAAAGCGATGACACCCCTGACCATCCAAAACCCCACCACCACCCCACCCACCCCCACCCCCCCAACCCCCCGCCTCACCACCACCGTCCCCCGCGAATACGTCCACCGCGCCACCCACGCCGAAGTCTTCCTCACCGGCGGCGAACGCCTCGACGACACCCACTTCACCCTCACCGGCCAATGGCCCCGCACCCACACCTTCTTCACCCACAACCACACCCACCACGACCCCCTCCAAGCCGCAGAAACCATCCGCCAAACCGGCCTCTACCTCGCCCACACCCAATACAACGTCCCCCTCGACCACCACTTCCTCATGTGGGAACTCCACATCACCACCCACCCCGACCACATGAAAATCGACCCCCACCCCAGCGAACTCACCCTCCACGCCCACACCCCCCACACCACCCGCAAAGGCAAACGCCTCACCGAATTCACCATGAACGTCACCATCCACCGCAACGGCCACCCCTGCGCCACCGGCGGCGGACGCTTCACCTGCATCACCCCCGCCACCTACAAACGCCTACGCACCACCACCCACACCCAACCCCCCACCCGCACCCACCCCCACCGCACCCTCCACCCCACCCTCGCCGGCCGCACCCACCCCCGCGACACCCTCCTCGCCACCACCAACCAACCCAACCAATGGCTCCTCGACCCCGACCCCCACCAACCCACCCTCTTCGAACACCCCACCGACCACTACCCCGGCCTCCTCCTCCTCGAAGCCGCACGCCAAGCCGCCACCGCCCACACCACCACCCACAACACCCCCACCCAACCCACCACCACCCACCCCACCACCACCCACCCCACCACCATCCACACCACCACCATCCACACCACCTTCCACCACTACGCCGAATACCACACACCCCTCTACCTCCACACCACCACCACCCCACCCACCCCCACCCACCCCCACACCACCCACCACATCACCGGCACCCAACACCACCACACCACCTTCACCACCACCATCCACACCCACCCACACCACACCCCTTTCGGCGAGTCCAGCAACTAGCTCAAACGGCACTGCGCAACGGCGCCTGGGAACGCATCCTCGTGGGTGGGGGCCGCAGGCAGGCGACAGTCCCCGCAGGACCATCTGCTCCACAGCGGGCCTGTGGCTATCCTCAGGAAGACAACTGGAGGTAGCAGGCTGCCCAAACCTGCCTCCCCTCAGCAGCCTGGATCCATGCCTGTACTCCACGGATCACATCGATTGCATCGGCTACTGCTGCTCCTGCTGGCGCTCACGCTGACGGCCGGCACGCTGGCGGTCGCCAGTCGGCCGGCGCAAGCGGAAGCGATGAGCACCACCGGTCCGGTACGCGAACTGGCACGCGTCGCGGAGCCGCTGCGCTCCACCGAGACCGGCGCCTCCGACAGGGATCTGCGCCCGCTCGGCCGCATGATCGACTCGGCGAAGATCGTCGGCCTGGGCGAGGCCACACACAGCTCCCGGCAGTTCTTCACGATGAAGCACCGCGTCTTCCGGTACCTCGTCGAGGAGCAAGGCTTCACCACTTTCGCGCTGGAGGCACCCTGGTCCACCGGCCTGGTCCTCAACCAGTACGTGTTGTACGGGAAGGGCGACCCGGAGACGCTCATGCGAGAGGAGTTCCAGAGCTCGTACCGGATATGGAACACCCGCGAGTATCTCGACCTGCTGAGGTGGATGCGCGCCCACAACGTGCGCCACCCCGACCACCCCGTGCAGTTCATGGGCGAGGACAACGGCTACGCGGGACCTCAGCTCTTCGACGCGGTCACGGACTATGTGTCCGCGCACCACGCGGAGCTGCTGCCACAGTTCCGCCGCCTCTACCGCGGCCTGCGGCCGCTGGGGAGCGTTGAGGAGACCGTCAACGAGAACATGGCCAAGCCCATCGCGGAGCGCGAGCGGACGGCCGCGGATGTGCAGCATGCCTACGAGCTGCTTCAGGGGCAGGGGCCTGACGGGGACCGGCGGGCCTACGAGTGGGTCCTCCAGCACGCCAGGGCCATCTCCCAGACCGGCACTCTCTACGCGTACTACGACTTCTCCGACCCGGAGAAGATCGCTCGGGCCATGCTCTACCGCGACCGGATCATGGCGGAGAACACGGTGTGGTGGCAGCGGAACACCGGCCACCGGATGCTGTTGTCGGCCCACAACGGCCACATCTCGTACGTGTCCGACAACCCCGCGCAGTATCCGAAGACTCAGGGGGAGTTCATACGCGAGAGGGTCGGGGCCGAGTACGTGAACATCGGTTACACCTTCGGGCAGGGCTCGTTCAACGCGATGGACCTGACGGATCCGGATGAGCCCTACCGCCGCTTCTCCGTGAAGCCGCTGGGCGCGGGCAGCAGTGAGGAGGTGCTGGAGCGAGTCTCGCGCCGGGACTACTACCTCGATCTGCGGACCGTACCCGAGCCGGCACGAGAGTGGCTGATGGGCAAGCGGTTGACCCGCTCCATCGGAAACGCCTGGCCGGAGGACCCATACCAGACCTCGCTCAGGCGTCAGTTCGACGTCCTGATACACCTCCATCGCGTCACGGCCGCGGATCTCCTGTCAACGACCCGGGACTGAAAGTCCCGGGCCTGCACAACCGGCCGGCCGTGCCCGTGAACCGGTGGTGAGGCCGCCACCTCGCAATGTCAACAACGTGGTCGGGGCGGGAACGAGCAACGGCGCACCGGCCACCGCCGCGGTCCCCCGGCCCTGCCGGGCTCCGGAGTTCAGTGGTCGAATACGGTCCTCTAGACGACATGACGGTGAGGCGCCGGCCGGCTGTCCCGAGCGTCGCCACCATGCTCACAAACGCGGCGGCTCGCGGACATCGAGCCGTGCACGCCGAGGCAATCACCACACCGGTCACAGCTAGTCCTGTCCGGCGGATCTTGTGACTCGTTCGAGGCGGGTCGTCTTCGGCTTGACGGTGGAGCGGGGAGCCAGTTGCCGGGTGCAGCTGAAAACCAGACGACAGTCGGGGCCCGGGCGTCCTAACGTCCGCAGGCATGGCACCTTCATTTGAACGTCCTCCCTTGCAGGCCGACGAGCGCACCGCGCTCACCGGCTGGCTGGATCTCCAACGGCAGATCCTGAGATGGAAGTGCGATGGCCTGAGCGAGGCGGACGCGCACCGTTCCGTCATCCCAACCTCGCCGGCGATGACGATGGCCGGGCTCATCAGCCATATGCGGTGGGTCGAGCACACCTGGCTGGAGGTGCTGTTCCTCGGCGGCGACAAGACGCAGAACCCGTCCTTTGACGAGACAGACGCGGACGCCAGCTGGCGCACCGACGGCGTCCCACTGAAGCAGCTGCTCGCGCAGTACGAGGCCCAGTGCGCCCGAAGTAACGAGATCGTGGCCACGGCCTCCCTGGACGACGTCGGCCGACACCCCGACTACCGATCCGGCAACGCCAACCTCCGCTGGATGCTCATCCACCTCATCGAGGAGACCGGACGGCACGCAGGACACGCGGACATCGTGCGGGAGCTGCTCGACGGGGCGAAGGGGTACTACTACGGCCTCGGGGAACATCGGTACAGCCGTTGGCGCTGAGATTGATCATGAGGTCTAGCTGCGGATCTCCGTGTTCGGGTGAGGCTGGGCCTGGAGGCGTTCGCGGAGGTCGATCTCCTCGGGAGTGAGCGGGTCCCCGGGCCGACGGATGCGGACGGGCTTGGGCCGCACCGGCAGGCTGTCGTCCGCGGCGGCTTCCTCAGCTTCGGCCAACGCTCGGTAGAGCGAGGCGACCGAGGGGTTCTTGCCCGCGTTCTTCCCGGTCTTGATGACCAGCTTCTTGGCGATCTCCGGGACGGGGACGCCCTTTTCCTTGAGTGCGATGGCGAAGGTAAGCATGTCGTCGTCGATGACCTTCGGCCTTCCGCCGTGGTTGCCCTTGGCCGCAGCGGTGACCTGACCTTCGAGGGTCTTTTCCCGGATGTAGTTGCGCTCGATCTGCCCGGCCACGGCGAGCACGGCGAAGAACATGGCGCCCATGCCGTTGGGGTCGTAGATGCCGGTGAGCGGGCCTGTGAGGAGTTCGAGCTGGATGCCGCCGGCCTGAAGCTCGGCGGACAGCGTCATCAGCTCGGCGGCGTTGCGCGCGAGGCGCTTGAGCTCGTGGACGGTGAAGATGACCGGCGTCTCGGGTGCGGCTTCTTTGAACTGGCGGGCCAGGGCAAGCGCCTTCTCCAGCTCGGGCCGCACCTTGATGCGGGTGCTGATCTGCTCCTTGAAGACTTTGTGGCACTCCGCCCGATGGAGAGCTTCGAGCTGGCTCGCCAGCTCCTGCCGGGCGGTCGATGTCCTTGCGTACCCGATCCGGACCGGCCGCTCGGTACGGGGCGCGGGCACGATGGCGAGCGCCGGGCCCTGCTTCCACGCGCGGCCCGGGTGCCGGTCGGCGGGGACGGGGATCTCCAGTTCTTCGCGGAGCGCGGGAACGAGGACGAAGCGCGGGGTGTGGTACTTCGCGGCGGTCTTCCCGCCCCGGGTGCGGCAGGGGCTACCGGCGGGCGCGTCACAGTTCGGGCAGTCGTGACGTTCTACCGCCAATGCGGCCTGATCGGGCGTGAGATCCATGGCGGCAGTCTCTCAGAAGTGCCTCGCACAACAAGCGGGTTTCGAGAGGGCTTTTGCGAGTGGCGACCTGCGGAAACGTGATCGCTTCCGGCGCTCTCGCAGAACTCTCACAGATGTTCATTTATGAGAATGCCGAGCAGTCGAACGCGGGCGCCCGATCGGAGCGCCTTGCCGGACGCCACGTCGCGGCGAAGGCCGCGGGCGTCCGACCTCCTGCACGTCGCCGTAGTGCTGCTCATGCATGGTGAGTGTGATGGTGGCCAGGGAGTGTCGTTGGGCTGGAGGGTCTGCCAGGAGTCGTCGGCTTCGCGGAATTGGTTAACAGAGGGCGAAGTTGTCTACCGCTCTGTCTGTGTGGTCGGAACCGATTTGTGTGCTCAGGCGGGCTGACGGAGTGCGCTGACCAGTGCGCGCGGGTCGTCTGCGTGGAAGCGGATGGTGTGGGCCTCTTCCGTTGCACCGAGCGGGCGGGTGAAAGGGAGTGGCCGGTTCAGCTCCAGGGTCACCGAGGTCTGGCTGCCTACGATGAGGTCGAGGACCCCGTCCTCGGAGAGGGTGATCAGGCTGCCTTCGGGGTAGCGCCGGTCGACCCGGACCGAGGCGACCGCGTCCGGCGGTACGGCGAGGTCGAAGAGGGCTCCGTAGCGGATCCGCAGAGAGCCGTCGGGGCGCACGACGTGCGGTCGGGTGACGCAGGCGGCGTGCAGGGCCAGCACGAGGACGACGCCATACAGGTCGAGTACCAGGATCACCCAGTGGACCACCGGCCAAGGGATGAGCAAGGCCAGGACCACCGTCTCGATGACCATCACGAAGAGCAGCCCGTACATCATCGCGGTCTGGGGCCCGGTGTACGCGGCAGCGTGGTCCCCGGGGCGCACCCCGTGCGTGCCGCGCCGGACCCACCGCCCCAGGGAGGCGAGGGCGCGCAGTTCGTGGAGGACCAGGCGGCGGACCGTCACCGGCACCGCCTCCTGCACGGCGGACCGCCGCGCCGCCCGGCGGTCCGCGCCGCGGGCGCGCGCGGCGACGTACAGCGAGCGCAGCACCCATGCCTCCAACAGCAGCACCGCGAGCACCAGCGCCTCGGCGCCCGCCAGCGCCCAACCGGGCGGCCGGACCCCAGCCACCAGGCAGGCCGCCAGGGCCAGTTCCCCCGGCAGTACGGCGGCGACCGCGACCCGCGCCGCCCGTACGCCCCTTGGCCGGCCGCTCATCCCCGGCCCCTTTCAACGAAAGCCTCCATGAGCCGGCCCACGACTTCCGCTTGCGCGGGGGTGTACTCGGCGAGCAGCGCCTCCTTGAACCCGGTCACGACCGCCCCGTCCTCGGGGATTGCAGCGAACAACTCCGCGGGGACGGCTGCCATCAGGTCAGCTGCCAGGGGTGCGATCCGCGGATCGTCGGTGGGGGCTTCGGCGAGAGCGTCGAGGCGCTCATACAGTTCGACAACCGCGGGATCGGCGACCAGCGTCCCGAGCAGCCCGAGCATCTCTTGGTTACCGGTGCTGGTGGCGTCCAGCAGCGCGAGGTACTCGCGATCCTTGGCCGCGCTTGGCGAGTCTGTTCGGGGGGCCTGTGCCAGCAGTGCGGCGAGGGCGGGTGAGACGGGCCCGGTCGCGCCGGGCGGCTCGGCGAGCAGGGCGCCGAGCCGACAGCGGCGCTCCCTGATGTCGGCTTCCTGGCGGGCCAGGTCGGCGTCGAGTTCTTCCAATATCTCGATCAGTTCGCGCCCGGCATCGTTGGCGAGGACATCGCGCACTTCATCGAGGCTGAGGCCGAGTTCGGTGAGCCTGCGCACCCTGGCGAGCAGGACGGCGTCGCGGACGCTGTAGGCCCGGTAGCCATTGGGGCGCCGCTCCGGTTCCGGAAGCAGCCCGACATGGTGGTAGTGCCGGATCGCCCGGGTGGTGAGCCCCACGAGCGCGGCGATCTCTCCGATTCGCATGCCGCCAGTAGAAACCCTGCCGTTGCGTCAAGGTCAAGCGCTGAAAGTATCGTCGGGCGCAAAACGATTCAAGCGCGTCTACACACCGGAGTGGTATGTCCTCGCCAGCGCAAGTATCTGGCCAGGGTCCACTCCCGCTACCCCTCGTCGTCCTCGTCGAGTTCCACTGTGTCCGGGTCGCGAAGCGGGCGTAGGACGCCGCCAGCCGGGGTGGAGGCGGTGAAGCTGTAGCGGCCCAGGACGTTGAGGTTGCGGTGCTTGAGCGGGGAGAGGCGGGCGATGTCCTCGTCCCGGACCTCGTGGCCCTCGGCGCGGAGCCGGGCGACGGCGGCGTCGATGTACCGGGTGGTCCAGAGCACCACGGCGTTGAGGACCAGGCCCAGTGAGCCGAGCTGGTCCTCCATCCCGTCCCGGTACGCCTGATGGATGGTGCCGCGCTTGCCGTGGCACACGTCGCGGGCCAGCTTGTGCCGGGACTCCTGCACGGTGAGCTGGCGGTTCATCTGGCGGCGGTAGGTGTCGTCGACCGGGTCGACGACGCGGAGCAGGTGCTCGGTCTTGGCGATCCGGCCGTACTCGGCGAATGCCTGCCCCAGCGGGGTCGGGTGGCCTTCGCGTCCGAACATCCGCAGCAGGTCGTAGGCGCGAACCTGGTTGGTGACCAGAGAACCGGCGACCCGGAGCATGTCCGGCCAGTGAGTGATCACCTTGTTCAGGTTGACCCGGTTGCGGGCCAGCGGCTCCAGCGGCCCGTACGTGCCTGTCTCTACTCCGGGAAGGGACGCGCGCCAGAATCGTTGGTCGTCCAGGTCCTTGAACCGGGGGCTGAAGTTGTAGCCCAGGATGCGGAAGATGCCGAACACGATGTCGCTGTACGAAGCGTTGTCGGTGGCAACCATCTCCGGCTTCACCCCGCCGTCGAGGTTCAGCAGGGCGTCCAGGATGTGCAGGGAGTCGCGAGGGGTGCCCGGCACCACCATCTGCCCGATGCCCGCGACCTGGTCGTTGACGGCGTTGAGCCAGGTGATGCCGCGCTTGAACCCGAAGTACTTCGGCGACGGGGCGGCGTTGATAGTGCGGACGGGGACGACGAACCGCAGTCCGTCGACCGAGGCCAACAGCCCGTCTCCCCAATACCGCACGATCGGCACCTGACCTTGCGCCTCGATCAGTGCGGCGTTCGCCGCGGCGATGGTGTCGGCCCGCAGGTAGAACTGGTCGACGTGCACCAGCCGGGAACGGTGAAGCGCCTCATGTGCGGGGTTGATGACCGGTGTCATGCCGATGTTGCACGCCTCCGATACCAGGAGGGCCACCAGGGAGGTGGTCAGGTCCTTCATGCGGGTTGTGCCGTCGCCCAGGTGCACGAAGGCATCCAGGAACCCGGTCCAGCCGTGCACCTTGAACAAAAGCTCCGGCAGGTCGATCTTCGGAAGCATCTTCTCCACCCGCCCCCGCAGCCACGTCAGGGACTTCGGTTCGCCCAGGGCACCGAGCTTGGACACGTTCAGCTTCGCCCGGCCGCCCGGCGGGACCTCGATGATGACCTTCGTGTCCTGCCCGGCCGTCTCCAGCCGCTCCGCCATCTGCTTCCACGCCGCATCCAGCGCCGTCACCAGCGCGGCCAGACGCTCCTCGACCGGCATGTCCAGACTCAGCCCGGCCAGGACGTCCTCCCGCACGGCCTCCCACTCCGTGCCGTCCAGCAGCCGGGCGCGCGGGTCGGACCAGCGGTGCGAGGGAGAGGCGAACACGTCCCGGCGCTGAAGCGCGCGGTACAGCTGCTCCAGCACACACACCACGTATGCGTCCCGGTCCACGGACCCCGGCGGCAGCTCGGCGTTGGCGTACACCACCTTGCGCCACGCAGCCGGCACCAGCTTGTCATCGACCTCGCGCGGCAGCAGCGGCTTCTCCTTCACCCGCCGCCGCGCCAGAGCGGGCAGCCGCTTCACCCCGGCCAGCACCCGCTTCCCACCGGTCGCCGCGTCCAGAGCCTTCGACTCGCCCAGCAGCGACAGGAACGGCCGCACCGTGTTGTACCGGGTGGCCAACGCCGCCCGCATCGCGACGGCCGCCGAGTCCTCGTCCTCCGGCACGAGCGAAACCGCCAACGCGGCCGCACTCATCACCACGGCCCGGGGCGCGACCTCCTCCAACGCCCGCCACAGTGCCGCCGCGTCCAGATCCGTGCCGTGTGCCTCGACCAGCTCCAGTTCCTCGAACAGCACCTTCGCCGCCCGCGCCAGGGTCCGCGACGCCTTCTCCAGCTGCGGCAGCGTCGAGAGCCGTTCTTTGTCGGTGGCCCGCTTCGCCGTGCTGATCAGCCTCGTCGCCATCAGCACCGAGAACAGGTCCAGCGCCTCATCGATCGCCTTGGCCTCAAGGTGGCGCATCACCGCAGTGAGCATCGCCGTGCGCTTGGGCTCCGCGGCCCGCTCCAGGCTCGCGGCCTTTGACCCCAGCCCGTACCGGGCCAGCGACGCGAGCCGGTTCGGCGGGATCTGCGACAGCTTCAACCGCCCCAGCTGGAACGCGCCGATCTCATCGACCCGCTCCAGCGACCGTGCGAACGCCGTGCCCGTCGTCCGCGTCGGAGGCCGGCGCAGCCGCTCCAACTCCGAGTACCGGCCGCCCTCCGGCGTCACCAGCGTGGCCACCAGGTCCGCCGGCAGCGCCGGGTCCGCGCGGTGAGCCGCCCTGGCCACGGTGGCGTGCAGCCGCTTCTCCGCGCTCGTGCGAACCTCCGACACCTGCCGGGCCAGCACCGAGACACCCGGCAGCAGCACCCTGTTCCGCCGTAGCCAGCCCACCGCCTGGTTGAACAGCGCTACCGGCCCCTCCGCGTGCGTCCACGCCCGGCCGTGCAGGAACGTACGGAACTTCCGACCCCACTCCGGATCGTCGTACGGGTGGTAGCCGTAGGCGTCCCGGATCTCCCACGCGTGCTCGTACGCCATCTTCAGCCTCTCGGTGTACCGCTTCACGCACGACGGGTCCTCGACACCGAGTTGCGCGGCCAGGTGCTCGACTACCGGCCACGGCACCGCCAGGGGGTCCTCCAGGAACAGCCCCACGTAGCGGACCGTGCACATCTGGAGGGCGAAGCCCAGCTGGTGATACTTCGTACGCCGCAGCGCGATCAGATCCCGGTCGACATCGTCCAGGAAGAAGAACCGCTCCAGCTCAGGTCTCGTCGGCTCCTCAGCGAACTTCCCGTACGCCTCGGCCTGATCATCAGTTAAGAACTCCACCGGCATGACGCGGACCGTAGCCAGGCCCCACCCGTGATCGACGATCTTTCGGCGAACCCCCGTTCTGGGCACGATCGCTGTGCTAGCCGACCTGATCGTTCTCAGCGCCAACGGCTGTACCGATGTTCCCCAAGGCCGGAGCCCACCAGTCCCGAGGCCGGACCACGCTGCGCCGTGCTCCTCTTGGGCTTGCGGAGCATGGTCCTGGTCTCGTCAGTGGGCGGCCTTCTGGTCGCCGCCCACTGGTCAGGTGAGGCCGGCCGTTGCGTTGTCCTCCCAGCCGTCGACCCGCTGGAAGTAGCCGTTCATGGAGCGGGAGTGCCGGGCCCATCCGCCCTGGTCGGCGATGGCCACGGCGTCCTTGCCGCGCTTGCGGGCGGTCGTGGCCAGGCCGATGCGGAGGGAGTGGCCGGTCCAGGCGAGCGTGACCCCGGCACGGGTGCTGATCCGCTTCACGGCCCGGGTGACGGAGTCGGGGACCATGCCGCCGGTGACGTTGCCGTGCCGGTCGACGCCGACGAACGCGGGCGCGTCGGGCTGTGACCAGCGCGGCTCAGCCTCGGTGGCGAGGCGGGCCCGGTACGCCTTCCACGCCTCCACCGGACAGACTCCGGGTCCTGCTGATAGTTGATCTTCGCGTCTCGGACGCTGTGCTTGGTCTTACCGGTGAGCACCGACACGACCAGGCCGCGCGGCGTCAGGGCGACGTCCCCGGCGAGGAGACCGGCGGGGTCCTGAGCACGCGAGGCGTAGTGGAAGCCGGTCAGGACGAGCGCCTTGTCCCGGGCCCCGGCGAGGGTGTCGGGACAGGCCCTCGCCATCCGGTACAGGTCGGGGACTTCGGCCGCGGCGGCCTGGCCCCGTCCGCGCCGCTCCCCCGCCTTGAGCAGCTGTACGGCTGCCGCCTCCAGTGTCGCCCTCGCCTGCGCCTGGTCGTCCCGGCCCACCTTCGCGCCACGGCGGCGCAGCTCCACGACGGCCCCGGCGAGTATCGTGCTCGCCGACGACGTGGCGTAGCCCTTGCCGTTCACTTGGCCCCGGTCCAGCAGCCACACGACGAACGCCACCAAGGCGCCGCGTGTGGCCTCCAGTTCGGGGAATCCCTGCGCCGCGCAGAACCGCGTCCAGACCTTCCACGCCTTCGCGTACGTGTCCGTCGTATTGGCCGGCCGCAGTCGCCGCTGCACCTCGTCCGCGAAGTCCTCCGCGTCCGCGAGGCGTTGGGCAACCCCCACGCCGTGGCGTTCCGCCCACTGGACTACGAGGGGGGACCGCTCTGCCGGAACCGGGGCCGCGCCGGGCCCTTCTGCCGGGGGTTCGGTGGCGGTAACCAACGGGCCCTCCTCCGATTGCTTCTGACGTCGGATAAGGAGAGGTTATCCGATGTCAGAAGCAGCCTGTCATCAGACAGAGCATTTGGTCCCCGTGGAGAATTCTGGCCAGGTTCTCCGGAGTCTGCATGGGCCCAGGGGCAGACGACCCCATACCCTCTCCATGAAGAACCTGGAGAACCGGGTAAGAATCTGACGGAAGGCCGTATGAAGATCACGATCGAGGGCGCGGACAAGAATTTCACCGAGAAGCTCGTCGCGCTCGCCGCAGCGCATCACGCGGAGCTGACTGTTGCGGCCGTCGACACCAACTGGACCGTCGAGCGCGCCACGCGCTACCTACGCTCGCTGCCCGCCGGCGCTCGAAGGTTCGCCGAGATGGTCATCGTCGACGGCGACGGCTACGTCGACGCGGACCGACTGCGCGCCGCCGTCGGGAAACTCAACGGTCCGACCGTCGCCCTGGTCCGCGCCATCCCGCGCGGCGTGCGCGAGGGCTGGTGGCCCGAGGGCGTCAGCGCGCCCATCACTCCGGTGTACGACCCGGACAACCCGAGCTGGCACAAGAACATCGCCTATGAGATGGCCAGGGAGAACGTGCCCGTCTTCCGTTCCGCCATCGCCGCCCTGGCCACCGGCCGAGGGGCCTCCACGTCACCTGAGTCACCCGCCCCTTGAAGCGAGGAGGCGCCGTGCGCCCTCGCTGTGCCACCCAGCTGGGACGACGCGTCACCGCCGGTGTCTACGCCCACGTCCGACTCCGCCTCCAGCGAGACGCCATCGACTCCCTCGGACGCGCCCTCGACCACCCCCGACATACCGTACGGCAACGGCGGCGGACACCTGGCGTTCGCCGCCGTTGCCGTCAACTACTGCCGTCAGGTGGCGACATACCGATTGATATCGGACGCGCGGCGGCTCCGAGTATTCGACATCACGAACACTCGGAGCCGCCGCTGGGGCAGCTCAGGTCACTTCATCAGTGGCCCCACCGAGTCCAAACGATGGCTTTGCCAATTCGACCATCAAGCCCAGAATGTTATGCCTTCGAGATCATCGAAATCCCGCCCGACGCGAGAGAGAACATCCGCGCGAGAGCTCTGCGAACGACAGGATCTCGATCGATGCGCTCCAGGGATTCCAGCCTTTCCGGGGCGATGTCGATCGTCCCTGCCCTTGAAGGGAGGGCCGGGGTCTGGGGCAGCGCCCCAGGGTGGTTCGCTCTTGCTGGCTGTTGCGCGCCCGGACCGGCGGGGGCGTCGCCAGCGGGGCGGCAGACAGGAGCAGGCGGCGGCCCCGCAGGGCCGGAGCGCGCGGCGGCCCGCGCAAGCGGGACGCCCTTCTTGAACAGGGCGTCGAACTCTTCGTCATCAAGGAACTTCTCGGCCACGCCCACATCGGCGTCACCGCCACCGTCTACGCCCACGTCCGGCTCCACCTCCAGCGCGACGCCATCGACACTCTCAGCACCGCCCTTGACGGCCCTGCCAATGACGAGTCGACCCGCGACGACGGCGACGACCCGCCGCTGTGCGGAGCCACCGTCCGCTGACGTTGCCGTCAACTACTGCCGTCACCGCATGCAGAAGCCCCGCCAGGGCGCACCTGGCGGGGCCTCATTTTCGCCGACGCTAACGGATCTTCTTCTTACCCGTAAGCCTCAGCGCCTGTCACTCCGCAAAAACCGGATTAAGCCAGACCGACACCAGATCACCGTTGTCGACGCCCAAGACAATTCCGCTAGCAATTTGAACGAACTTAGCATCGGCGGCATCGTTCAGACGAATGGCGACCCACCCGGAGGAAGGATCATACGAAACCCGCCACCTGTCTCCAGGAACCTCGAAAGAAACCCCAGGCTCGAAAGAGTGGTCTGACGAGATGAATACCCGCCCGGGCTTGAACTGTGGAGCAGTCAACTCGGCCACCACACCCCGAACGTTCGGGAAGTATCCCCAGGCGAACAGAACTTCCCGGGACTCAATATCGACCTCAAGTTGGAGCGTGCAGATCAGCACACTCGCAACCCCTTCCGAGCCGAGCCTCTCGCTCAACGACTCCCCGCTCTGCGCACTGAAGGAGAATCCGTACTCGGACTCGTCGTAGGTGAGGACACCCTCAAGAGGAGATCCGTCTTGAATGGAAAATTTCATTTCGGGCTAGCCTTTTGTGCTCTTGAAGAGGAAGTGGACGATTCTGTTGGAATTCGCGTCGATGTTGAGCTCCCAGATCCCGTTGCTTCCGTTCATCGCTCCGGGCGTTCTCCACTCGACAACCCCAGGAGCGCCACGGGAATCCATCCTGGGCGCAGATCCCCCCATGATCTCCCGAAGGAGCATCCCGTTATTGCCGTTCATGTAAGGACGTGCCGCCTTACCGAAGTTCGGGGCATCGACGTCCCGAGTACCAGCAATATCCCAGGTGTGATTTTCGACGGTCTTGGTCATCGAAATGTTCTCAACATCGATCTTCGACGCCAGATCCGAGACATCACAGTTGCTGTTGTGAACGAGCACTGGAGTCTCGCCCGCCAGCACATAGTACGTGTGGAGGTCATCGACGGTGAGGTTGTACGTTCGGGCTGGCTTCGTGTATGCGCGATTACCTGAGACGATGACGTGGTCGCCGTCATCGGTCAGCAGAGTCATCCCCAGGGCCAGGTCCTTGGCCGCAACCCAAGCTTCGCGGGAAGGTGACCAGAAGGGGTGCTCATGGGTCGCAGTGAGTTCCTCCACGCCGTCTTCGGTGACGATGGACAGCTCGTTGAAGTGCTTGTCGCTCTCGGTGACGATCAGGTGGGTTACTTCTCGAGTCCCGGTTTCGCCGCTTTCGGGGTCAGTGGCCAAAACCTTGTCGCCGACTTCGACATCCTCAATGTTCTTCGTCTCTCTGTCCGCCATGAGAACGTCAGTGCCGGCCAGGAAGCATTTGCAACCTGATTTCAGCGCATCAGCGACTCTGTCTGTCTGCTTATTTATTTTCGCGAGGTCGCCGAACGGAAGAAACCCAATGATAGATGCGGTGATACCCGCTCCATCACCTTCATGTAGGGAACGCGCTGTGTCGTAAGCGTCGCAGCCCACTCCGATCACTGGGATCCAACCGCACGCAGCAAGCGCGACCTCTGCGAGGGCCGACGGCCCTTCAAGCGCCGGGGATAGCCAGCTCCACACGACACGGTCGTCCCAGTAGGGGTCTTCACCCTTCGTGGTGAAGCAAGTCTTCACGACATAGCTGCAATCGGTGATCAGGCCCGGACTGCTGACCGTCTCATTGTCAGAGCTGCTGACTGCGGCTGTGCCTCCGCCGCTTTTTCCGGATCCAGTAGCAGCCTCGTTGGGCCGCCCGTTACCTGGCGAGCCGTCAGGACGTGTAGGACAGGGGATATCGAAACCCTTCCCGCACGCGAGGCCCATTCCGCTGGGATCGGAGAAGGTGAGAGGGTTCTGTGCTGCGTAGCTGTAGCCGTTCAGGGTCTGTGGCTTGTCAGTTTCCAGCAGCGGGTCGACGCTGGTGAATTGGCCAAGAGCGGGGTCATATTCGCGAGCCCCGATGTGGGTGAGGCCGGTGGTGGTATCGCGGGTTTTGCCGAGGAATCCCTTGTCGTCGGGCCAGGGGCCGTACTGGGGCTTGCCGCGGTCCGCGCCGAAGGGGGTGGTGTAGCGCTTGGTGAAAGTCAGGGCGCTGTCTCGGTTGACGGCCAGGTGGGAGGTGCCGTGGTGGTCGCTGACGAGATAGGTGACCTTGGTGGTGCCGGTCTGGTTGGAGCGCATGGCGGCGGTGATGTCGCCTGCCGCGTAGTAGCGCTGGGCCCAGGTGGTGCCGTCGGCGCGGAGGTGGAGTTCCGTGGCGCCGGCGTAGAGGACGCGTTCGCCGTTCTCCGTGGTGCGGATGAGGAGGGTTCCGTCGGCGCCGTACAGGTAGTCGGTGGACTGGTCGTCCTCGGTGAGACGGGTGAGCTTGCCCTCTTCCGACCAGGTCAGGCTCTGGGTGGTGTCGGCGGCGACGCCGGGGCGCTGGGTGGTGTTGCCGGTGGTGTCGTAGGTGTAGGTGCGTTCGGGGCTGGTGCAGTCGGTCTTGGTGGTGGTGCCGGTCAGGGTGTGGGGCTGGTTCTTGTTGGTGTAGCAGTAGGTGGTTTTGGTGGTCGCGCTGCTGGTGTGCTGGGTTTCGGTGGTGCGCTGGCCTGCGGTGTTGTAGGTGTAGCTGGTCCAGTAGGGGGCCGGACCCGACAGTGAGGTAGCGCTGGGGGTGTCGGTGCACTTCTGGGAGGTGGGGGTCCAGGCTTCGGTCAGGCGCTGGTGGGCGTCGTAGGTGAAGCACTGGGTGTCGGCGCTGCTGGTGCCGCCGAGGGTCGTGCTGTCGCGGATCTGAGTGACGTTGCCGGTCTGGTCGTAGGTGTAGGCAAGGTCTTGCGGCCGGTAGGAGTGAATCTCGTCCTGGACGTAGCTGTGGGTCAGGCGGCCTGTGCCGGTCTCGAATTCATTGGCGATGAAGAGGCTGCTGTCGCCGGTGCCCAGGGTCAGCGTTTGCGGCTGGGCCAGCGCTGAGTAGTCGATGTCGGTGAGGTAGCTGCCGATCGAGGTCAGGTTGCCCAGGTCGTCGTACTTGTACGCGGTGTCCTCGTCGGGCAGGCCCCCGAGCGCGGGCTCCCTGGTCCGTTGCACCGCGCCCGGGATGTTGTAGTCCGTCTCGTACTTGAGCGTCGCGGGTTGGCCCGCCTTGACGAACGGGTCACTGGCCGGCAGCCGCAGTTCGGTGCGGGTGGGGCGGCCCATGGTGTCGTGGGCGGTGACGGCCTGCGTGTAGGCGGCGCCGTTCTTGCCGCCGACGTAGCGGGTGGAGTCGGTGGGCCGGCCCTTGAGGAGGGTGTCGTAGGTGTAGCCGGTGAGCTGGTTCGCGTCGGTCTTCGAGCCTGCCCAGGTCCCGGTGGGGCGGCCCAGCTCGTCGTAGGCGCTCAGAATCGACTTGCCGCGGGAATCGGTGGTCTTGATGACCTGGTCGAGGGCGTTGTACTGGGTGCTGGCCTTGCCCTTGTCGGGGTCGTCGGCGCTGATCTGGCGGCCGAACAGGTCGTAGCCGTAGGACCAGGTGGCACCGTCGGGGCCCGTGATGGTCTCCTGCCGGCCGTCGAGGGCGTAGGCGAACTTGGTGGAGGTGAAGGCGGCTCCGGGTCCGGTGCCGAAGTCGGCGTCAGCGGGGCTCGCGCCGGCGTAGGAGCGGGTTTCGGTCGTGCGGCCGCGGATGTCGGTGATGGTGCGCTGTGCGGAGCCGCCGTCGAGGGCGGTGGTGGCTGTGGAGTCGCCGGTGTAGCCGGTGGTGGTGGCCCACTTCTTGACGCCGTTGACGTACATCGTGCTGGTGGTGGGCCGGCCTGCTCCGTCGAAGACGGTCTCCGTCTGCTGGGGCGCGCGGCCGTACTCGGCGCGGGTGTAGGTGCCGTTGGGTGTACTGGTGCTGTCGAAGATGTCCGCGTAGGTCTCGTAGGCGAGGCCGCGGGTGTCGTACCGGGTGTCGGTCAGCAGCCGCCCCCCATCAGGGGTCGGCGACTGGGTCTGCAGTTGCCGCAGCAGCGAGTCGTAGAGCGTGTAGCTCGTGTTGTAGGTCTCGCCGTTGGTCAGCGTCGACGCCGACACCCAGGACGGCTTGGTGTTCTCGACGTGGTAGGCGAACTTGGCGTTGGGGGTCTGGTTGGCCGGGTCCCTGCTGGGGAGCCATACCGCGGTGAGGCGGCCCAGCGCGTCGTACGTCTGCTCGGTCTTCTTGGAGTTGATGTCGTAGCTGCGGTATTCCAGGCCGCGGCGGGGTTCGAGGAAGCTGACCGAGCGGTAGCCCTTGGGGTCGGTCGAGAGAGTTCGGGTCAGCGGGCCGGAGTCGGCGGGGGTGTAGGCGGTGGAGGTGGTGCGCCCTGCCGTGTCGGTGACGGCCAGCGGGCGGCCCAGGATGTCATACGTGGTGGTGGCCGTGGTCTGCCAGCCGGACGGCATCCGCTGCCCGTCGCTGCCGGCGGTGGCCGTGTAGCCGGTGGCGCGGCCGATCCAGGTGGCCTGTCCCTTGGTGGGCTTCTGGGTGGCCAGCCAGGTCGTGGCGTCGGCCTTGTCGTAGACGGCCGCGGTGTCGGCGAGGACGTCACCGGAGGTGGCACTGGTGGCGGGCAGGTTCAGGCCGGCGTCGGTCACCGAGCACGTCTTGGCGACGGTGCGGGTCCGGGAGACCAGGCTGGTGATGCCGGCGTCCGCGTTGCGGGCGTACCAGGTGCGGGTGCAGGTTTCGTCGCCGCCCAGGCCGGCCTGGCCCCAGTCGTCGGCGGCGTACACCATGCCGAGGTCGTCGTACTTCTGGCCGGTGGTGTGGGTGCGCCAGGTCTTGGAGCCGGTGAGGTAGGTGCTGGTGTAGGTGGAGGAGTTGCGGACCCACAGGGCGGTGTGGTCGGCGGCGTCCGGCACCGTCTGGCCGGCGGTGTTCTTGTACGTGTAGTTCTTGAAGACGCTGCTGATGGGCTGGCTGCCGTTGTAGGTGACCTGTTGGCGCAGGCTTCCCTTCCAGCGGTCGCTGTCGTACGGAGCGGAGAAGTCGACGTCCGTGTCGAGCAGCGGTGGGACTGTGACGGACTTGGTGGTGCCGTCCTTCTTCTTGTCGCCGTGCATGCCCTGCAGGTACAGCGAAACGGTCTTGGAGCGGGTGCCGCCGACCGCGCCGGTGTAGGCGGTGACCTGGCGGTAGCCGCGCCAGTCCGACCAGGTCCGCTCGTCCTTCGGGGTGAACGGGTCGTCGTTGTGGTGCCAGGCGGCGCCGCTGTAGGAGTAGGCGTGCTCGACGGCGGGGTTGGCGGCGGCCGGGTCGTGGACGCTGACGGCGGTGACGCGGTACTTGTGGAACCAGTCGATCGCCGCGTTCTCGGCGCCGTTGATGTGCCAGTACTGCGGGTAGCAGGAGCGGGTGTTGGTGTCCGGTGCCGCGTCCAGGACCTCGCTGCGCTTGCACTCCGGCGAGGAAAGCGTCGCCTCGGTGATCGCGCCGGTCTCGGAGGTGACGGTGGAGAGACGGGGGCGGGTCAGGGGCAGGATGTCGTCGGTGGCGTCGACCCGGTTGGGCCGCAGCTGGTACGTGAACGAGATCGGGTCGACCGTGATGCTGGTGTCGCCGGCCTTCGCGGTCCGCTTGAGCGACTTGAGGGTGAGTACCTGGTCGGAGCTGTCGCCGATGTCACCGCCGTCCAGGTACTCCTCGGTCAGACTCCAGGAGTCCACCGGGTCGTAGGCGGTGCCGGTGGCGTTGTAGGAGAAGGTGTTGATGCCGGTCAGGCGCTTGCGCGTGAAGAAGGAGGTGCCGGCGGCGTTGCACTCGTCGTCGTCCTTGGAGCAGATCGCGTCGAACGGCACGTCGGGCCAGTTCTCCGCGGTGTCCTTGGTCAGGCTGTCGCAGTCGGATGCGGTGCAGCGTTCGGCGTAGGTGAAGGTGACCTTGGCGTCGGCCTTGTCGGTGAACAGGGCGCCCTGGCGCAGTCCGTACTCGATGCGGTTGAGGTAGCCGCCGCGGGTGTAGGAGGTGCTGGCCTTGGTGGCCTTGTTCTTCTTGTAGTAGTTCGATTCCTTGGTGTACCAGTACGTGGACGCGTTGCCGCGGGTGTCTTCGATGTAGTCGAGGTTCCAGCGCCAGGCCTGGGTCAGGGCGCGGTCGGCGAAGGCATCGCCGGCGCTGTAGCCGGGTTCGCCGGAGTCGTCACCGAAGACCGGGGCGGTCCAGGTGGAGTTGGTGCGCTGGGTGCCGGCGCCGTCGAGCTTGTTCTTGCCGAAGACGTATTTGGTGCCCTCGCCGGTGATGACGGTCCAGTACTCACCGTTGTCGTCGCCGTTGTCCGCGCCGGTGGAGCGGGTCACGGTGGAAGCGTCGTCATCGGCGAGGTGCCACTTGCCGCTGTCGTCGTCCTTGACCAGGCGGGTCGACTTGCCGTTGAGGACCAGGCTCGCGTTGTCGTACTTCCAGCACTGGTCGAAGACGTCGTCGTGTCCGTCCTCGTCGCAGGAGCCGTAGGTGCGGGTGATGTAGGACTCGGTGAGGGCGAAGCCCTCGCCCACCGTCGTGGTCTGGTTGTTGGTGGTGGCGGTGCGGCCGTCGACGCTGCCCGAGTCGTAGGACAGGGACAGGGGCGGAACGGGGCCTGCCGCGGCGGGCGGCATGGTGAAGTCGTGGGACCAGGTGAAGGAGCCGGAGCTGCCGCCGGCCTGCCAGGACGCGGACTCGGACAGCTTCGTCGCCGAGTAGTCGCCCGCGCCCTTGGGTGACTGGCCCGAACCAGCGGAAGCGGCGGTGACCGCAAGTACCGTCGCGCTGGAAGCAGCGCTCCTAGCATTCAGGAGCTGGGTGGACGTGCCGTTTTCTGCGGCCTGGGTGAGGGGGACTTTCGCTGAGACGGTCTGGTTTTTGAGGTCGTTGTCCGACGGCAGCGGTGTCTGCTCGCGGCATTCCGCCTTGTGCGGCGTTGTCAGCGCGCAGGCCGGCAGCTGTGTGATCCGCAGGCGCTGAGACCAGCCTCCGCCGATGGCCGAGGCGAACGTGGAGTAGTCGACGCTCAGGTTGGCCGTACCGGAGTTCTGCGCCGCCGCCGTCAGGAGAATGCCGGTGACGCCGGCCTTGCGGGCTGCCTTCTGGTCCAGGACGGTGATCTGCGCTTCGCCGGCCGCCGTCGTAGTGGCCGCCGAGGAGCGTTGCTTGGCGACGGTCTCCGGTTCCAGTGTGACGGGGAGACCGGCCGGCGCCGCGGCGCGCTGTGTGCCGGGCTGGAGGGCGAGGGTTGCGGCACCGCTCTTGGGCCAGGCGGCTTTCTGGTCCCCGGTCGCCTGCTTGGCCTGTGCGGCATTGGCCTTGCGCTCCGTGGCGACCTTGGCGCGTGCCTTCTTCGCGCCGGGCCCGTCGAACGCCTTGACCTTGGTCGCCTGTGTCTTGGGGACATCGGGTCTCCCCAGACCGTCCTTCTCAACGGCCTGCGCCACCTGCGCCAGGCCGGTGGGCACGACGAGCGCCAGAGCGAGCGACTGTGCCAGCAGCCGGCCGGCTCTGCGCCCTCCCCCCTCCTCGCGTCGCCTTGAGGTGCCTATGCCAAAGACCATGGTTCTCGCCCCACCCAGTTCCTGATTCTTGAAGAAGTTCCGCACGCCGATCGCAGCCCGCCACTGGGTCTGCCGCCTCTTCGTCCGGTGGGGCCAGCCGCGTCGGCGGCTGGCCCCACCGGACGCCTCGTCAGTCGCCCACGGTTTCGCCGACCTGCTCAGGGCCGGCCATCGCCCCGGCCCAGACGCGTGCCTCGGCCACGCTGGCGGGCAGGAAGTGCTGCCAGGCGTCCTTGGAGAAGCCCTTGCCGAGGGTGAAGTCGCCCGAGCCGGCCTTCGCCGTGAAGGCCTGCGGGTCCCCGTTTGCGGTGCGGCTCAGATAGAGGCTGATGGTTCCCGCGGGGGCGTCGAAGACACCGGTCAGGCGGACCATGCCGTCCATCACCGCTTCCTCGGTGGAGGAAACCGCGCTGAACGTGCCGTCGGCGTTCAGTCGGCCGAAGCGCCAGTAGCCCGTCGGCACGGTCTTCTCCACCATCTCTTCTGGATCCCAGGCGGTCTTGTCCTTGCCCCGCTCGAACCAGATGCCCCAAGCCGAGCCGTCAGCGGCACGCTGGCCCAGGACCTGACCGGTGTAGCCGACAGGCTTGGCAGCCAGCCTGGTCGAGTCGAGGGCCGCCAGGGTGGTGACCGTGAACGATCCCGTGTCGTCGACGACCGGTCCCGAGGTCGCGGCCGCGTCGTCCGTACCGTCGAACACGATCGCATCGCCGTCCAGGGCCGCGCCCCCCGTCAGGGCCAGCGACCGGCCGTAGCCCGAGGTGGTGTCCGGGACGCTGGTCCCGCTGCCGCGTTCGGCCGACCAGTCGGCGACCAGTTCCACCGCCGCGCGGTCTGGCGAGTTCATCAGCCGGGCCTCGTCGGCGACCAAATCGTCGGTCAGCGCCTGCTGCCAGACGGTGACCTCGTCGATGGAGCCGGCGAAGTAGTCGGTGTAGACGTCACGCCACAGCACTCGGCCGATCTGCAGCGGTCCCTCTGCCGCCCATGCCGCGGACACCGAGTCACTGCCCTGCAGGCGGCCGTTCACATAGAGGCTGATCTGCTTCTTCGAGGCGTCGTGCACGGCCGCAAGATGCGTCCACACACCCCGTGCGGCCGGTTGCTTGGCCGTCACCTTCTGCGCGCTGATGTTGCCATCGGTGGCGTCCATGGGTGACGTGCTCAGCGTCCACGTCTCGTCCGCCTCCCGGTAGGTGAGGTAGAAGCCGCTGTAGAAGCCACCGTCCTGACCCAGGACGGTCTGGTTGCGCGCCTCGCCGGGCTTGAGCATGACCCAGGCGGAGACCGTGTAGGAGGCGCGTGTGTCCACCACCGAAGTGCTGGTGGCGGCGTAGTCGGTGGTTCCGTTCAAGGCCAGACCCTTGTCCGTGACCGGGGACTCGAACGCGTTGTCCTGGTCGTCGTGGGTGATGAGACCGCGGCGGCCGCGGTCGTCGCGCGCGGCCTCCCCGTGGAGGGTCGCATCGTCGCGGCCGTCGACGGTGGCGGAGTCGACCGCCGTCCCGGATGTTTCCTTGAAGTGGTACCGGCCGACCGGATCCTCGCCGGAGTCCACGAGGAAGTCGGTCACGGACTGCTCGCCCCAGCCGAGGCTGTCCTTGGCCCGCACGTACACGCGATACAGCCCTCCGCGGGAGGGTGTGACCTTCGCCGTGGCTGTCGCGCCCTTCAGCTCGGCCGACCATGCGGCACTGGAGGACAGCTTGTACTGGTAAGCGGTGTTCGCATCGCCCGTGGCGGGCTTGAACGTGAGAGACGCCTCCGTTCCCGGCCCGCCGCCGGCCACGCAGGCGCTGCTGGTGCACGCGGTGTACGGGCTGGCGATGGTGACCTGTGGGGCCTTCGGCGGCATGGAGTCGACGCGGAAGTAGCAGTAGCCCTTGGAGGCGGCGCTGCTCAAGTGATTGGACCCGTAGTACGACCAGGTCCACGCGTGGTACCGGTAGAGCTTGCCGTCAGCCAGTTTCGACCAGGTCAGTGACAGGGCCCGCCCGTCGCCGACGTAGCCGGTGGAAGGGCTCAGCGAGCCGTTGCCCGGGCTGACGTCCGTCCAGGTCCTGTCGGCGTTCTGCACATCGACGTCGAAGTAGACCCGCAGCTGGGCGTCGTCCTCCCCGCCCGACTCCGTCTGCGCGGTGGCCTTCAGCAGGGGCGTGGGGTCCGACACGATCGCCGGGTCGCTCTCGGTCTCTTCACAGACCGGGGCGGTGCTGGTCCCACCTCCTTGCAGGCCCACACCGGTGGGCTTGCCCGGCAGTCCGACGAAGTCGACGGCGAGCACGGCGTCGTTCTTGAACCGCTTCCACGCCGAGGTGTCCGACTCGTCGTGCGCCCGGATCTCCAGAGTCAGCCGGGAGAACCTGCCCGCGGCGAAATCCCGCACGGTCGAGGTGAGGTTCTCGTTCGTTTCCTCGGGGTTGTCGTTGAACTCGATCGGCGCGTCCGGCGAGTCCGGGTCACACAGCGAGCCGCGGCCGGCCGACACCCACCGGTCCCCCATCCAGTCCAGTTCCTTCGGCCGCGACGACCAGGTGGTGGAGGACGAGATGTTGTTGGTGCGGACCAGGTCCACCCAGCGCGGATCGCATTGGAACGCCCACGGCTCCGTGACCCGGAAGGTGGCGTCGAGGACCTTCTTCCCCTTCAGCTGGGCCGGGGAGAACTCGAAGTACAGCTTCTGCACATAGCCGGGGCCGCAGTAGTAGCCGGCCCAGGAACCGCACTTGCCCGCGCCCTTGCCCATCCCGTCGCTGCCGTTGCCCCAGCCGTACGACTCGTAGCCGTCGCTGCGCAACAGGGTTCGTTCCGACTCGTCCCAACTCACCGGAGGGTCGATGAAGACCGGAAAGTCCGCCTCGTCGGTGGAGGTCAGCATGCCGGTGTCCGGGATGACCGACAAGGAGTCCTCGTCAACCTCGACGTCCAGGCGGGCCACCGTGTCGCCCTGTCCCGGTTCCCGGCCGGAGCCGGAGGGCGCGCTCTCCGCCGGGTCTGACGGAAGAGGCTGAGCAGCCGCTGGGCTGTCAGCAGCTTGCACAGTGACCAGCTGCGGCTGAGTGCCGGCGGTGTTGTTCTGGCCCGCGGAGTCCCACATCCGGGCCGGCGGGGACCTGAACACCGTGGTGCCGTTGCCGTCCACCGCGGCAAGGTTGCCCGCCGCGCCCTTGGTGACTGTCAGGTTCTCCGTATCCAGGGCGAAGGTCAGCTTTTCCAGTTCCTCGCTCGCCGCCGCCTCCGGGGTCCTCACCGCGAGGAGGTACTTGAAGCTTTCCGAGGTGGCGATGACCTGCAGGTCAACGTCCGGGAGCACGTCCGGGTAGACCGCGCTGGAGCCGTCCAGGCGCGGGGCAGGAAGCGTTCCCGGCCAGTCCAGGGCCAGGGACCGGCCCTCGTCCTCGATCCGCGCCAGCGGGCCGGCGTCACCACCGCCGGAGAACGACATCTGTACGGCGGCCCCCTTCGGGGCGACGGTGCCGTCCGCTCGCTTCTCCAGCGTCGGATCCGGCGCCTTCCAGCCACCGCCGGACGCCGGAACACGAACCGGCACCGCCGATTCCTCGAGCGTGAACGTGGAACCGTCCGGGTTGGCGAACACCGTCGTCCGCGCCGTGCGCTCCCCGGTCACCTCCACCCGCTGACCGGACTCCTGGGCCGCCTCGAGGGCCTTCTGCCCCTCCGACAGCGGCGGGGCGGCGGGTTCATCGCCGGCCGCGTGCACCACTGGACCGGGTACAAGCGTCGCGATCACCGCCGCGCACACCGCCGCGGTCATACCCGCGGCGGTGCTGAGACCACGTCTTCCACGAGCCTTTCCCGCACGGCCCTTCAACTCGGGCAGCACTTCCCGCCCGCCCCGCAATCGGGTCCACATCCCCGCCACACCCCACCCACAAGATTCACAAAGTAGCCAGGGGTAACTAACGCCTTAGCAGAACGCCAGGTCAACGGGCAGGAAACGGACATCAACACGCCAAGTTCCGGAAGGCCATGTGAGGAACCCGACGTTTACTCAGGGTTGTACGGAAGAAGATCACATCTCCACATCCATGCAGATACACCAAGATCAACGCGGTTACTGATCGAACAAGCGCCGTAGGGGCGCCGTCGTTCGTCAACCGGCTGCCGGCCCATTGGTGAACCGGCGACCACCATCCCGACCGCCAAGATCCCGACTGCGACAGTCAGCGCCACCGGCGGCGCGGCAACAGGCGTCGCCAGCTGAACCGACGGCCCACGGGACGGACGCGAGGGAGGGGTACCGGAGGCGGCAGGAGGGGGCACAGCGGCACCGGCGGGTGCTCAGGAGCCGCCGATACTGTTCCGCCGAACAACTACGTGGCGTCTGGACGCGTCGGCGAAGACGGTGGCGTGGGCCGTGTTGGTGCTTCGACGAGCGGCTGGTCGGGCTCTGGGGTCTGCTGTTCGGCTTCATGGCGTTGGGCATGTTCCCGGGCGGTGGCGGTGGGCTGCACTGCCGTGCTGAGCTTTCTCCAGAGCGGTCATCAAGGCGAAGGCGGGTGCAGGCTGGAATCCGGAGCGCTGTGCGGCCGGGTGGGGGGGAGATATTCCAGCCCTTCGCCCAGGAAGCCACTTCGCCGCTCCAGTCCTGCTCCGTCACCGTTGCACTCGAGCGCCGAGAAGCACCCGGTTGATCAAACTGGCGGAAGTGCTCTGAAATCCACAGGTCAGGGCGTTCTTCCTAGGTGGCTGGCCTAGGCGTGGTCTCGCGCGGCATACTCGACGCATGGCTGGCATCGAGATCGACGACACCACCGCGGACGCGCTGCGGGCTCTGGCCGACGCCGCGGGGCTGCCGCTGGACGCCTACCTCGCCCAGGTCGCCGAGGAGAAGCGGCGCGAGCGAGCGCTGGCCGACGGCGCGGAGATCTTCCGGCAGGTCACCAGCGACCCGGAAACGGCCGCCGCGTTCGACGCTGAGTACGGTGGCCCCGCGCCGGCCCGGACCGCACCGCGGGCGGCCTGACCTGTGCCTGCCGAGTACTACGTCGACTACCGGTGGTTCCTTGAACGCCAGGCTGAGCTGCTGGACGATCTCGCGGTCAACGACTACTCCGTCTTCGTCGGTCTGGCCGCCCGGCACAAGGTCGACCCGCCCCGTCACGACCAGCACCACCCGGACGCCTTCTGGCGTGCGGCCGTGATGCTGGAGGAGTGCGTCCTGCTCCGGCCGCTGCCCGCTCGCAACGAGTTGTACGGCTTCGGCGTGGCCGTGGCCTACCTCGGGATCCACGGGGAGCGGGTGAACACCAAGTTCGAGGCCTGGCGGGACCTGATCGCCGACATCACCGCCCTGCGTCTCGACTCGTTCGCCGTCGCCGAACGCCTGCGCTCACTGCGCCTGCCAACGGCCTGACCTCGCTGTCGCCCTCCCCCACGTCCCGGGGTCTCCGCGGGCGGTCAGAGGCAAAGGCACGGTAGAGGCGAGAGCCGGGGCGTGTTGCCGCCGCGAGCACGGACCATCCCCGCGGATGCGGGGCGCAGGTGACCGAGCACCCGAGCATGAGCGAGGGCGAGGGACCATCCCCGCGGGTGCGGGGAGCAGGGATCCGAGCCCTTCGGGACGAGGTCCTGCGCGGGGCCATCCCCGCGGGTGCGGGGAGCAGCAGAAGCCACACCGGCGCTGGGCCACCATGGCGGGGCCATCCCCGCGGGTGCGGGGAGCAGCATCCGCCAGGTGACGAGGCGTTCCCACAGGCGGGACCATCCCCGCGGGTGCGGGGAGCAGACTGTTTGACCTGCGTCTTTATGGCTGCGGGGGCGCGGTTTCAGCGACTTTCACGGATTCCGGCAAATAGGTCATAGGTGGCTCTGTAGCGACTTGGCGGGCCAGCCGCTCATCCTACGTCTTGAAGGGCCTTCTTCCTGGGGGCTCTTCGAGCTGCCCTTCTCAGGATCTCTCCACGGGGGCCTGCATCCAAGGTCGAACGCTCAGGCGAGACTTGCCCGGATCACGCTGTCTCCGATGCGCACGACCGAGACGAGATCTCCTCGCAGCTCGTTCGGCCGGCCCTCTCCCCCGAGGGCGCAGGCGCTCACCAGGTCACGGCAATCCTGCGCTTGCCGACCCGAGGCGATCGCGGTGGCCAAAGGGCTGGCCAAGATCTCGCGGGCCGCGTAGCCGTCCCGGGCCTCCGCCGTCCTGCGGTGGAGGTCATCGACGATGTGGCGTGCGGCAGGTGTCTCGGTGGCACCGGTCGCGTCGAGGGCCGTGAGGCCGAGGCGGGTGTCGAAGACGGTCATGCCCGGTTCGGTCCTCCGGCCGATGTACGCCGTCACCAGGTCCGCCACTTGGCGGTCGACCGGCTTCCCGGCGGCGCGGCGGCAGAGGACGGTCAGGCAGGCCGTGACGGGCTGTTCCCACGGGTCGCCGGGCGTCGTGTCGGCGAGGAGGACGGCGGCCCGGGCGGTGTCGCCGGCGGTGAGTGCGGCGAGTACCGCGGTCTGGCGTCCGTCGAGCATCCGGCTGCCGACGCCGCGATGGGCTTCGATGTGCGCTTCGGCCTCGGCCCACCGTCCCATGGTCGTGAGGGTGCGGGTGCCGTCGGCGAGGAGCACGCGCCACAGCCACGCGCGGACCTCATGACGGTCCTCGTCGGTCGCGGTGAGGTCCGACGGTACGGCGACGCCCTCGAATTGGGCGGCCGTACCCGCCTCGACCGCCGAGTACAGGTCGAGCAGCCGCTGACGTCCCTCGTCCGCGTGTCCGGCGCGGATCTGGAGGCGAGCGAGGTTGACGACGGGTTCCAGGCCGCGTATCGCGCTCATGCCGGGCAGGGGGCAGGCGTGGAGGTAGGCGGCGGCATGACGGCGGCACAGCGCACGGGCGAGGTCGGGGAGGCCGACGTCGGAGGCGATGAGCGCGGCCTGGTTGCAGGCGGCCGATGCGAGCCCTTGGTCGCTCTTCTCGACCGCGGTGTCGGCGAGTTCGACCAGGTCGCGTACGCGCTCGGGCAGAGGCAGGCAAGGAGGCCGGAATCGGGCGACGAGCGGGAAGCGCTGGGCTGTGGGTCCGTGCGGATCCATGGGTCTCCCCCGGGCATGAGTGCGAGATGGTGCCGGGACGGCCGTGCCCGTCGGCCGGCGTGCGGCCGACGGGCACCGTCCGCTGCGTGGGGCAGCGTCAGCGCCAGTCGACGACGATGCGGTTCAGCGGGGTGTCGAGAGCGAAGAGGCCGGAGCGCTGCTCGATCGCGGGGGCGTCGAGGGGCTGGATCTCGAACGTGGCCTCACGGCCGCGGTACTCCCGGTCCCAGGTGCGGATGGCCTCGGCGACCTTTGCGGCCAGCTCGTCGCCGCCGGGGCCGTGACCGATCACGCCGAACTCCCAGAGCTTGCCGCCCTCCGGTGTCTTCCGCTCCGACAGGCGCCGCGCCAGGTAGGTGACGGCGCCCTTGTCGACCGCCGCGGTCGACGAGGGGTAGGGGTCCTCCGCGAGCAGAGTGCCCTTTGCGCCCTGGGGGAAGAGCATCCGGATCAGGCCGGAGGGGAGGGAGCAGGCCACGAACAGTTCCATCCACTCGGGCGACTCCATGGCGCGTACCGTCATGCCGGTCCACTCCTCGGTGCGCGGCTGGTACAGGGCACCGGCAAGGGCGTCGGCGTCGGTGTGCTGCCCGTGCCCGGCTGGGGCCTGCAGTCGTACGGTGCCGTCCATGCTGAGCGGGATGACGCGGCGGTCGTCGTCGGCGACGCCCCGACGGAGCGGCATGAAGGTGTTCATCTCGCTGCCGAGGGACACCCACCGGCCGTCGCGCTGCTCGTAGGCGATGGAGCGGGACACTGTGCCCTTGAGGCGCTGAGGGACGAGGAGCCGGCCACCGGGCGCGAGTTGCCGCAGCCAGGCGTGCGGTACGCCGTGCGCGCCGACGGTCGCGATGATCCGGTCGTACGGTGCACCTTCGGCGTGGCCGAGGGCACCGTCGCGGGTCACCGCCGTGACGTTGTCGATCCCGGCCGCGGCGAGGTGCGCGCGGGCGTCCTCCACCAGGTCGTCGTCGACGTCGAGCGTGGTCACGTGTCCGCTCTCACCGACCAGGTGGGCGAGCAGGGCGGCGTTGTAGCCGGTGCCGGCGCCGAGTTCGAGGATGCGGTCGCCGGGCCGGACATCGAGCTGGTCCAGCATGAGTGCCACGACGCCCGGCTGGGAGGCGCACGAGATCGAGGTGCCGTCGGTGTCGTACTTGATGTGCACCGGTGCGTTGGCGTAGGCGTCCTCGAGCGACGCGTCGGGCACGAACACGTGGCGCGGCACGGTCCGCAGCGCGTGCTCGACGGCAGGCGTACGCGCGTGCCCGTCCGCGCGCAGCTGGTCGACCAGGGCGTTGCGGAGGCGCTCGGCGTCCGCCGTGGGGGTGGCGATCGTGTCGTTCACCCCGTGGGCGCCGTCCGCGTCGGTCGCTGCTTCGCCGGAAAATGCGGACAGTGCGGCGTTGTCACTCGTTCCCATGACTACCTCTCGTGCGATGTCGGACATGGCGCTCTGGTCCTCCCTGCGGAGGCCGGCGCGGTTGGAGTGGAAGATCGTGTGATGGGCGATGACTGCTCGAAGACCGCGTGTGAGGGCACCACGATCAGCGAGGGAAGCCAGCTCGGCACCCGCCCGCTCGAAAGCGGCGACCCATCCGCCGTACCCGGCGAGCGGGCCGCTCGGGCGGCACAGGCCGTGGGCGTCCACAGTCATCAGCTTGCGCATCGCGGGCACCAGTTCGGCGGCCCGCTCGGCGGGCGGATGGCCGGTCACCGGCCGGAGGGCGGCGACCTTCGCCCACACGTCGCCCTGCTCGAACCAGTCCAGCCCGGCCGCCCGCATCATCGCGCTCGCCAGCAGCACGGCGGTTTCCCGGCGCCCGAGATCCCCCGGACCGGGCTGGTGGGTGAGCAGATGGCGGCTGTCCTGGTGGAACAGCTCGTGAGCGACTTCCATGGCCTCGGTCCCGCCGAAGGCTTCGGTCTCGGGCTCATAGACGCAGGGCAGCCACGGCACGACCGTGCCGTCCTGGACGAGGTCGCTCAGCATCGCTTCTACGGCGGGTGAGGGCTCGTCGGCGCGGTACCGCAGCGGCCAGGGCTGCTTGTTCATGAACCACCAGCCCGTGAGCTGTCCGTCCTGTTCGGCGGCGAGGAGGACAGGGGCGACGCGTTCGGCGAGGGCGCGCTGGGCGCTCTCACGGTCGGCGAAGGTGATGTTGTGCTGCTGCCAGCGGTCCGGGGGCATGCGGATGTCCTTCGGTCGATGGGGGATGTCAGGCGGTGAGCAGGCAGGCATCCCAGGCGGATCGGGGCGGTGCGGCGGCGCTGGACGCGAGGAGGGCCAGCGCGATACCGGCTGCGCCGTCGAGGAGGCCGGGGCCACGCTCCTCGTCCTGGATGAGCGCCGTGACGGTGTGCACGGGGTCGGTGCCCGGCGGATGGACGGCGGCCAGGAGTGCCGGGATCACGGCGCGCAGCTGTCCGGAGGTCGAGGGGTGGGCGTCGTCGGCCGCACGGGCGGCGATGTGTGCGAGGCCGGCGAATCCGTGGCACAGGGCGTTGTCGGTCGTGGCCTTGAGCTGGGCGGGGTCGGTGAGGGCGGCCACGAGCGCGTTCTCGGCGTTCAGTCGGCGACGGGTGTCGCCGAGGGCGAGGGCGGCGAGTTGTCGGGCGCGGGCGAGACCGGCGGTGCCGTAGCACCACGACGGTCGCCGCGGCGCGGACGGGGCGGGACGGCCGGCGCGCAGTTCGGCCCGGGTGACCCAGTACGGCCACGCCGGGCCTCGGCCGGTGTCCTCCTGCCAGCGATCCAGCCATGTCAGGATCCGGTGCACCGCCTCGTCGTGGCCTGCGACGAGGGTGCCGTGCCGGGCGGCGAGCGCCAGCAACGCGAGTACACCGCCGATGCCGTGCGCCATACCGCTGTTGGCGTGTCCGCCGGGGAAGCGTTCGTCCGGGCGCCCCGAAGGACCCGTTTGCGTCCACCAGCCCGGCAGCGTTTCTCCGTCATGGGTGATCGGCTGGGTGAGGCGTACGCAATAGCCGAGGACGGCGCGCAGGGCGGAGGAGTCGGGGTCGCGGCGCAGGAGGTGGGCGCCGTAGCCGGTCAGGCCGCGGATCGTGTCGAACTCGGCGAGCGCCGGGAGGCGTCCGGTGTCGATGCGGCGGTGAGCGGCGTCGACGCGGCGGCTCGCATCGGCCGCCGTCTGCCGGTCCAGAGTGTCGAGAGCGCGCCGGTAGGCGCCGGGCAGGTGATCGGCGGCGCAGGCCAGGGCGTGCGCGAAGGCGGGCGCCCCGTAGAACGGGTGACTGTCGGGGCCGCTGGTGAGCGGTTCGCGGGAGGCGGCGGCGAGCCAGTCGTGGGCGCGCTGCCAGGGGCCGAGGCCGGCCGCGGCCCGCTCGGCGTGCAGGAGCGCGATGCCGGGGAGGCCGTGGGCGAGGTGCTGCCGATGTGCCCTCGGCAGGAACACACCGCCGGGGGTGGCGAGCTGCTCGGCTATGGCGTCGGCCAGGTCGAGTGCAGTCTGTGTGGTCACGGTGTCCTCCGAGCGGTGCGGGCGGTCCAGGCCAGGGCGGCAGCACGGGCGAGGTGGAAGCAGACCTCTTCTTCGGGGAAGTTGACCGCGATGTGCCGTACGAAATGGACGTGCAGCAGCGACGTCAGGACGTCGTCGAGGGCGATGCCCTGCGTGTGAGGGCCGGGCAGGTGACGCCGGTAGGCGGCGAGCGCCGCGTCCCGATCCGCCCACGCCGCCACGATGGCCGCTCCCCCGGGGGCGGCGCGCAGTGCCGCCCAGTCGTCGCCGGGGTCGGCCAGACGTACGGCATCGGTGAACTGCGGGCGCGGTACGGGCCCGGGCGCCGTGGGCGGGATGTGGTCGATCAGCCAGCGCATCCCGGCTTCCGTGCTGCCGAGGAACGCGGAGGCGATGGAGACGGTGTGCGCGGCCACCAGCGTGCGCCCGTGCGGGCGCCGCGGCTGGGAGAGCTGGGCCAGGACGGCGCGCGAGTCCGCGCGGAACACGTCCTCGGCCGCGTCCCATGCGGCGCCGGAGCCCCAGCGTCCCGTCTCCCGGTAGGAGGTCGGGTACCGCAGGTCCGCCAGCAGGCCGGCGCCGCGCAGCTCGTCGGCCCACGCGCTCACTGTTCGAGCCGTCTCGGCGAACGCCTCCGGAGCGGGGAGCGCGATGCGCAGGCGCACGTGCTGCTCGGGATCGCGGAAGCGGATGAACCACCACGGCGGGCCACCGAGCCGTTCGAGCAGATCAGGCAAGTGCCGGATAAGCAGCGCGTCCTGGCGGCGAGCGTCACCGTACAGCGCGGCCAGCAGCACCGACGAAGCGGCCGGGGTCTGCGTCTGGGCCATGGCGAGAGATCGAGCCGGAGTGGGGGCGGGCAGCTCCGGCCACGGCGACGGCCGGGTCGCCCTGAGCGGCACCACCACCTCGTGGGCACGGCCGTCGCACCAGCCGAACGCCCCCGGTTCCGCCGCCTCGACGAGCACGGCCTCGCGTACGCGGTCGAGGTGGTGGCGCAGCAGCGCCCGGTGGCCGGCCTCGTCGAGGTCGAGGAGGAGACGCCGGTCGTCCTCCACGAGGTGGACCCGCCGAGGCAGCCGCCGCCGGTCCCGCCAGCCGGTGAGGGCGGCGTCCCATTCGGCCCGGGGGTGTGCGCGGCCGGGCAGCTCGGACGCCTCGAGCCGCCAGCGGGCCGGGGCGAGCACGATGCGCCCGTACCGCAGGCGCGGCAGGAACGGCATCACCGCCGAGGCGCCCCAGTCGAAAACGGTGACCTGCGCGCACTGGGCGCGGGACAACTCGGTGAGGAAGCGCCCCAGCGGCGGAGTGTGCGTGCGGAGGTTCAGCGCGTGCATCCCGACGGCCTCGATGCGCCGGCCGCGCTCCGGGTCGGCCAGGTACAAGCGGCGGCCGTCGCACCCCACCGCCAGGTCCGCGGGCCCGAGGAGGCCGGCGGCGGGGGCTCGGTGCTCTTGGAGGCTGATCACCGTCGGCAGGACTCGCGGGGCCCGCGCGACGTGGGCACTTCCCGGCAGGAGCGGCGGAAAGGAGAGCTGAGCGGGCACGGTATTGCCGTCGGCGGCCGGAAGGCCGGACAGTTCGGCGGCCAGGGCCTCACGGTCCGCCGGGGCCAGGACGCCGAGGAAACGGCCCGTCGTCACGCCGGCACCGCGAGACACGCTCACGACCTCCAGCTGGAACCGCCCGCGCCGCAACTCGTCCACGTCGGCTGCATGGACCCGCACTCCCACCTCCAGGTGCGGCGGCAGGCGGGGTTCGGCAGGCCCCGCGTCCAGGGCGTCGATCAGCTCGTCGGTGAGGACCACCTCGTCACGGCCGTCGAGCGCGGCGGTCTGCGCCAGCCGTACGAGGGCGTCGTCCCGGGCGGAGAGGCGAGGTCGGCGGGCGCCGGGCGGGGTGCCCGGGTAGCCCTCCGGGTAACCGATGCCGCTGTCGGCGACGACTTCCTGGAGCGGCACCATCGTGCCGATGCCGTACCGCTCGTAGAACCGCTGGTGGTACGCGCCCCACGCCGCGGTGCCGTACGGGCGGGCACTGACCCGGGCCAGGAGCAGCGCGGCGCGCTCGATCTCGCGGGCGACCGCGTCCGGCAGTACGAGCCGCGCGTCCAGGCGCAGGTCGAGCGCGACCGGGTGGCGGCGCAGGCCCGGCACGAGGGCCCTCATCCGCGCTGCGACACTGTCGCGCCCACTGCGCGAAGTGCACTCCCTCAGCGCGGTGCGAATCTCCCTCAACTCGTGCACGATCCCAGCGACCGCGGGGAGGGTATCCGCGTCGATCACGTGGAGCTGATCCAGCAGATATCCGAGGGCGTCGGTCTCGGTGCTCGGCGCGTGCAGACCCGTGATCAGCACACGCCGCCGGATCAGCTCCGCCAGCAGTCGGTGCACCTTCTCCTGTCCGGCCTCGGAGAACTCCGCCTCGAGCTTGTCCGCGAGCTCACCGCCCCTGATCGGCTCCCGCGCCGCGGCGAGGACCAGGCGCACAGGCTCGGTCAGAGCCAGAGACGCCTCCACCGCGCGAGTCCGCTCGTCCTCGGCGTCGGACTGAAACGGCACGATGAGCCGGTCGCCGCGACGCGCCACGGTGTTGTTGACGACCACGGGCAGGCGTTCGAGGAGGTCCGGGCAGGACTCCATCCGCTCGACGACAGCGGCCAGCCACTCCGCGCCCGCATGGCCGACGACCCCGTGTTCCCCGCCCCAGCTTGCGCGCGCCTTCGGACTGAATCCCGCGGTGGTCACACCGGCGAAGAGACCGAACGGCGTCGCCCTGTACTGAGAACGCAGCAGGTAGCGGGCCACGGACAGTGCCGTACGCCGCACCTCTCGCGTGGACGGCTCAGGGGACGTGCACACGCTCCGTACCCGAGCGGCCAGAACCGGGCTGGCGTGTTCCAGGGCTTCGGCGAGGTCGCCGTCGGCCAGGACCGTACGCAGCCACGCGGCGCACGTGGCGACCCCGCCGGCGGAGCGGTCATCAAGGTCAGGGAGCGGAGGACACGACAGTGCCGGCCGGGCAACGGCTCGTACGAGAGCGGTCGCGCCGGCGCGGAACGCCGGGTACGGATCAGCCACCACTACCTCCGTGGGTGAGGGACGGGCGGCTGGTGCCGCCACGCCACACGGCGCGGCAGCACCAGCCCGCGATGAGGTGAGCCTCGGATCAGGCGACGTTCGTGGTGCAGGCGCCGCAGGTGGATCCGCAGTTGTCGTCGGTCAGGTTGACCAGGCCCGCCGGGTCCGCCACCTCGATGAGGGATACGTCCAGGTCGAAGCCGTCCGACGTCCTCACAGGGGTTCGCTGGCTGACGTGAGTGCTGCTCGGGACTACGGTGCTGCGGGTCATTTCAACTCCTATGGGGTTGGGTTGGAAGGTTGCTGTGCGGTGCTGCCCGTCCCCGGCCGTACGGCGCGGCGCCCCATGGTCGGAGACGGGGGTCTGGCGAGACGGCGGTCGTCCGTCGTCCGTCGTCCTCAAGAGGTCCTGCGGAGGCGGGCGACGGCCAGGACCGCCCGGGGCGGCGCGGAGGTACTCACCGGTCGCCCTTCGTCGAGAGTTCGGCCCAGACCTCTTTGCCCCATGGGCGCCTGTTCGGGCCGTGCAGGTCATAGCCCCAGCGGTCGGCGATGCCGTCGATCAGGAGCAGGCCACGCCCTGACTCCTCGTCCTCACCTGCCCGGCCGAGGACCGGTAGGCGTGAAGGCGCCCGGTCCACCACCCCGACACGTATCCGTGTCGCGCTCGGCCGGCCGACGATCAGGCGGATCGAGCGGCACGGCGTGTGCGTGACGGCGTTCGCGATCAGCTCCGACATGGTCAGCGCGGCGACGTCGGCGAGGTCGCCGAGGTGCCATACGCCGAGGGCGTCACGGACGAGCCGCCGGCCGGTCGCGGCCGTGGACGGCTCGCACGGGAAGGTCTGGCTGTAGGCGGGATGTCCGGTGGAAGCAGGCTGCACTGGCGTCATCAGACTCGTCATCGGGTTGAGCCCTCGCGTCGTCTCGGTGCCCGGCTCACCCCTGGGAAAGCACCAGGGGAGGCCGAACCGTCAACAGCCACCGCGCCGGGGAGCGGCGAGCGACCAGTAACCAGACAACCCGCTGCCGCAGCCGAGTGGTTAGGACGATCCGCCCTCCACTCCGAGGAAAGACCTAGGGTGATTTGACTTTCTCTTTACCTGGTGGGTGAGGGGCCGTCAGGGCTACCGTTCAGGCATGGACACCACGCGCAACGTCGTGCTTGAGGCGTGGATGGCCGAACACGGCTACAGCTCCAACAGCCTCGCCGACGCCGTGAACAGGGCCCTCGAGCGGCTGACCGGGCGGATGGGCGGCCTCGACGGCTCGTCGGTCCGAGCCTGGAAGGCAGGCCGGGTCATGTGGCCCAAATCAGCCACCCGCAAAGCGCTCGAGGATGTCAGCGGCCTGCCCGCCGTCGCTCTGGGATTCGTGCCACGGGGTCGGCCTTCGTCCACCCCCGCCCCACCGCAGCAGGAGGACCCCGACATGAAGCGCCGCACCCTCGTCGGCGGCATCGCGGCAGCTGCCGCCGTGGCAGCAGCCGCGCCCGGCACCGCAGCGCCCCGCCGCATCGGCATGAGCGACGTCGACCGCCTGAACAAGCGCTTCGCCGAGATCATCGCCAGCGACCACCGCCACGGCGGCCGGCTCGGCATCGAACAGCGGGCAGCCGCTCTCGCCGACGAGGCGCTGAACCTCCAGAACGCCGGCAGCGCCACCCAACGCGTACGCAGCAGCCTCTACGCGTCAGCGGCGGCATTCCGCTCATCGGCGATGTGGGCCGCCATCGACGGCCGCCGCTACGACGTCGCCAAGACGCACATGCGCGAGGCCCAGGCCCTCGCCGAGATGTCCGGCGACCAGGCCATCAAGTTCCGCATCTGGAGCCACACGGGCACCATGTACCGCCACATGGGCCGGCCCGCCGACGCGTTCGCCGCCAATGACGTCGCCCGCAACCTGCACATCACGCGCCGCGACCCGATGTTCGCTTCCCTCGGCATGGCCCGGCAGGCGGCGATCCACGGCGCGGCACACGACCGCACCGGCACCCGCCGTGCGTTCGACCAGGCGCAGGACGCCATGCTGCGTGCCGACCCGGGCGACTACCGGCCCGTATGGATGCTCGCCTTCTACGACCAGGCCGAGCTGCACTCCCTGGCCCTGTCCGCCCACTTGGCACTCGGCGACCACCCGACCGCCGAGTACCACGCCCACCGCTGCCTGGCCGCCCTGCGCCCCCACATGGTCCGGTCCCGGGCCATCACCACGACCCGTCTCGCACACGCCCAACTCGCGCAAGGCGCCGCCGACGCCGCCGCGACCACCGCGATGAAGGTCCCCGCCGACGCGGCCACCCAGCACGCCCGGGTAACGCGCATGCTGCAGGAGTTCGGGGCCGCGCTGCGTGCCACCGCGCCCCGTAGTTCCACCGTGCAGGCCTGGACCGAGCACACCGCCACCTGGAGGATGGCCGCATGACCACGGTTCCCGCCATCGGACTGCGCACGTTCACCACCCTGGACACCGCCCGCGGCGACCTCCTCGACGTCTACGCCGATGTGCGCGCCCCGCTCCTCCACCTGCCGAACTACGCGGTCACCGCCTTCGGCGAGCGCCTGGACCGACACGGCGGCGAGCCGGGTTTCACGGCCGTCCTCGCCTACGCGGACGGGCACCCGGTCGGTTACGCCTACGGCAACGCCATCGGACACGGCGACCGCTACTGGCAGCGCACCAGTCCAGCGCCGGCGGACGAGTACACCGAACGCCCGGCCGTGGCCCTCAAGGAGATCGGAGTCCGACCGGCCTGGCGCAAGACCGGCACCGCCCGGCGCATCCACGACGCCCTCCTCGCCACGCGCGACGAGCCGTTCGTCACGCTCATGGTCAATCCGGCCGCTGGGGACGGAAAGGTCCACGCGCTCTACAGGTCGTGGGGGTACGAGGACATCGGGCTCAGCCAGCCGTCACCGGCGTCGCCCGTCCTCACCGTGATGATTCGCGCCGTTCGTTGATCGCGGCGAGGGGGCCGAAGTCTGCACGCGCCACGGCTTCGGAGGCCGAGCACGTCATCGCCACGCCCGCAGGCCGGGCGGCGCGGCCACGGTGCCACCGTTGTCGGTGCCCGATGGCACCATCCGGCCATGAGCAGCGACGGTTTCAACTGGCACGCTTTCCTCGGCCGGTGGCAGGAGGAGTGGGTCCCGCGCACGGACGCCGACCAGGACGAGGGAGATGAACAGGCCCTCGTTCCCCTGGGCGGACCCGGCGCGGACGAAGTGGCGATAGCCACAGCCGAACGACGACTGGGGCGGCGCCTGCCACCCTCGTACCGGGCCTTTCTGGCCGCGAGTGACGGCTGGCACGTCGACCAGATGGCCGGGATCTACCAGCTCGGCGGAACCTCGGACATCGACTGGTTCCGGGATCCGCACGACATGACCTCGCTCTACGAGGAGATGCTGGGCCCCGATCCGAGCAAGGAGGAGGCCCTGCTGGCCGGGATGTGGAAACGGGCGCTGCGGCTCGAGACGGATTCCGACATGTCGTACGCCCTGCTCGACCCTGGCGACACCGATGAGGACGGCGAGTGGGCGCTCTACGTCTACCACGGCTGGGATGGTGAGGCGCCGAACCGCTACCCGTCGTTCCGCGCGTACATGGAGGCCATGTACCGCGGCTTCCACTCCGCCCGGGTGGACAGACCCGACTTCGTGAACGCCACCACGCGCGCTCAGGACGCCAACGTGGAGGAGGCCCGTCGGCTGGCCCTGCGTGGACGGTACGAGGATGCCCTGCCCCGGCTCGAGGAGGCGCTGTCCTTCGGACGGCCGCGAAGCGCCGCCCTGCTCCACCAGATCCGGCACCTCCTGGACCCGCACGGCTCCTTCGGTTACGACAGCCTGACGTCGGACCCTTGCTACCTGCCGGAGGTCCTGCCCGTTGAGGCCATGAGTCCGGCGAGCGGCGCATGGCGGCTGGGTGGGGACGACCACTGGCTGGGGATGATGGCCGCCCGTGGGGTGGCCAGGGAGACCGCAGAGGCCGTACTGAAGGCGATGCACGAGGGCACTCACCGCTACGCGCCGCCCGGCACCTGGGGCGAAGCCGTCGCCGAGGCCCGGGAGCAGGCCCTGTGGGGCGCGGGCGACGCCGCGTGGCGGCTGCTGCGGAACGCACTCCCTGCATGGGAGGCACCGGGCCCCTTGCTGATCGCCCCGATCGGGCTGCTGGCCGATCCGGTCCTGGGTCCGCTGGTCACGCCCGAACGGGGGCGCGAGCTCCTCGGAACACCGCGAGCCGGACAGACGGGACCCGCTCCCGCGCCGGTACCCGATCTCGACCCGCCGGGCCTCACCTGGCTGACCGGCCCGGACGCGAACCGGCAGCCGTTCGACGGCTACCGCTGTGTCTGGGCCGACGGGATCGACCCGACCCGCCTGCCCTCCCTGATCGGCGAGGAGGGCGCCGAACTGAGCGCACCGGTGGATCCGCGAAGGGCTTCCTGGCGGGCGCCCAAGCCCCATGAACGCGAGGGTGTGGAGCTCTGGGAGGACCGGGCCGTCGTCGCTGTCGGCCGCACGGGTGAAGGATGGGCCTTCGCATTCGACGGCCACTCCCACCACCACCTGAACGAACGGTTCGTGTCCCCCGCAGCGGCCGCGTCCCTCTCCGGCCGCGCGGTCGTGGTGTGGCGCGAGCCGGCGCCTTCTTCCCTGCCTGACCAGCCAGCCGCGTTCCACCTGTCGGTGGCCGAACACGGCGAGGAGCTCTACGCCTTCACCGTACGGGGCACGCAGATCCAGCGCTCCGGCGCGATACCGGAGGCCCTGGAACCCGCACACCTGTTCCACCCGGAGGACACCGAGCCGGACGGCGAACTGCGCGTGCTGGAGGCCCTGCACACCGAACTCGGCCTCTCCCTCCCCCGCTTCGCGCTGACCCGGGGAAGGCTCCGCACCTTCACCACCCGGTCATGGACGCGGGCGCCACGCGCGGGCGAGGGCTACGCCTACATCAGGGTCGGATGGCACCCCTCCTGAGCGCGGTGTGGGACACGGGTCCACCGGCGCCGGCGACGCCCCGACCGTGGCTCACGACTCAGGCTGATCGCGTACGACGCTCACTGAAGCCGATCACTTGGCTGAGCGGCTCGGCCACGTCCACGGCGAGGGCAGCACCGCCGGATGCGGTGTCGAAGCCATAGGGGCCGACTTCGATCCGTCCTTGACCGCACCTGCGGCCAGGTCAAAACCCGGCTGTGAGCTTTCCCTGCCCCAACGTAAACGCTGTACTGGTTGCCCATGATTCACACAGCGCTTTTTGCGCCTCCCACCAAGGCGTCATGTGGCAGGAGCCTCGCCTTAAGAGAAGCGGCGGGGCACGGCGACCTCCTTCCCGAACCCCTTGACGGGACCATCCCCGCGGGTGCGGGGAGCAGCACCGCCCCTTCGTCTCGCGGCAGGTCAGATCAGCTGCTCCCCGCACCCGCGGGGATGGTCCCACCGCTATCTACCTCTCCGGGACCATCGGCGGCTGCTCCCCGCACCCGCGGGGATGGTCCCGTCCAGGTGCTGATGCAGCTGGTGCAGGGGTCCTGCTCCCCGCACCCGCGGGGATGGTCCCAAGGTCCGGTGCGTGGACGTCGACCCGGTCACCTGCTCCCCACACCCGCGGGGATGGTCCCAGCTGTTCTTCCTCGGCGATCCGGTCCCGCCACTGCTCCCCGAACCCGCGGGGATGGTCCCAGTAGATCTTGGGGCGTTTGCCCGGTGTGTGGCCGCTCCCCGCACCCGCGGGGATGGTCCCTCTGGGCACGAGCAACGTTCCTGTTCTCGCCGCTCCCCGCACCGGCGGGGATGATCTCACCAGCGGCACGGACCCGCGGAGCGCGAAGCACTGCTCCCCGCGCCCCTGAAGGCTCCCCCCCGGCCAGGAGGCGCTGAAGCGAGCCTCGAACAGCTGGTGAGCCACCCCGTCGAGCCGCACAGCGCGAGCTCGGTATGCGCACAGGGTGCCGAACGCCGGCCTGCTCGGGTCCGCGCGAGGCCTCAGCAGCGGCCAGGTCCGCTTTTGCGCGGGATACGGCTTGCTGCGAGCACCTGAACGCAGCGCGCTCTACGCGGCCTGGTCCCAGCTGTCCGGGAGGGTGTCCTCGTCGGTCGGGTGCTGTGTGGCCTTCTCGCGGATGCGCAGGATGGCCCAGGCCGGGATGGACAGGCCGGTGAGGTACCAGGGCAGGGGCCACAGGGCGCCCCACCACGGCCCTTGCGGTGTCAGGAGCAGGTCGGTGGCGGCGGTGGCCATGCTGGCGGCGAGGCTCCAGCACAGCAGGCGTCCGGCCCGCTGCACGGCATGGATGGTCGTCCGGCGTGCGGCAGAGGAGCACCGGCGGGTGGGGTTGGAGCAGGGCATGCGTCTGCCCAGTGCGTTCATCGAGAACGTCCTTCACAGCAGGGGTGGTTGCCGCGGGCTGGGGGACCACGCATACGGGACGGGAGAAGTGTGCATTCCGTGAAGTCGTGCATGCGGGAACGTCTCGCGTCTGCCGCCTGGTCTGAGACAACTTGCCCAGACAGCGCTTTCCGTCCATGACCGGCGACGATGATCGACGGGCGACGCCCGGCAACACAGGAAGCAGGTGTGAACCTGGCCGAAAAGAAGCGGCTGCTGACCTCGCCTTTCACGGAGAACGCCCAGCTCACAGGTTTTCGGACAAGGTGCTCGCGGCGAGCGGTAACAGAATCATCAATTCCGCCCAGGTCGCACGTCGATTCGGGCGTATATGTCATGACGACGCCTGACGAAGCGGCGGGGCTCATTCCGGCCCGCACGCCCGGGACGTTTAGGGGGACGCCGCGCCATTTTGTGTGCTTCTTGTGACAACTTGTGCGTCGCCGGTGACCGTCGTGGTCGCTGGTTCTGACTGAACGTCTGACTTCCTGTGGGGGGAAGCTGATGATCTCGCGTGCTGGAAGCACGCCGTTTCGGCGTGCCCGGAGAACACACAGAACCGCTCTCGTCTCGGCGATCACCACGGCTGCCGTGGTGATCGCCGCGGCTCCCGGCCTGGCGGCGACACCGAAGCCCGAGCTACCGCAGCCGGAAAGCCCGTGGACGAAGCCGACCAAGGTGGAAGCGCCCGCGACACCGGCCGGCTCGATCACGGCGCCGGAATCGGAGGCCGAAGCCAAACCGCCGGCCGATGTCGCAGCCTGGAGGGCAGCGCAGAAGGCCCGTGCCACCGGCGAGGAACCGGCCAAGGACTCGGCGTCCCGCTCGGCGGCCACCGCTGCCGCGGCGTCCGACTACCTGCCCGAAGGCCAGGGCGAGGTGCCCTGGCACCAGATCCTCGACACCCGCCTCAACGACGCGCTCGTCGCGCGCACGAACATCTCCAACGGCAACCTGATGCTCGCCGCCACCGACTTCGACATCGCCGGCGTCGGCCAAAAACTCCAGCTCACCCGCACCTACAACTCCCTCGAAGCACCGTGGGGGAAGGTGTCGCAGCGCTGGTGGCAGGCATACGAGCGCTACCTGCAGATCAACGACGGCGAGGTCGACGCCTTCGACGCCACCGGCGCCCTGCTGCGCTTCACCGCCAAGACGGACGGCGGCTACACCACCCCAGCCGGCTACTCCAAGGACCTGAAGAAGAACGCGGACGGCACCTACACCCTCACCGACCGCAAGTCCGGCGCCAAAGACACCTACAACGAACACGGCACCCTGACGAAGGTCACGGACAAGAACAAGGGCACGATCACCGTCGACCAGCACGACGAAGGCGCCGAGCACAAGGGCTTCAAGCTCACCGAGACCCGCTCGGGTCGCTGGATCGACCTCGTCAAGACCTACCCGAACCAGTGGCAGGCCAAGGACCACACCGGCCGCACCGCCGTCCTCGACCTCGACGGATCCGGCAACCTCGCCAAGGTCACCGACACCGCCGGCAAGGCCACCGCCTACGAGTACGACTCCTCCCGCCGCGTGACGAAGGTGACCACCCCCGAAGGCACCGTCACCCTGTTCACCTACGACAGCCACAACCGCGTCACCTCCATGCAACGCGCCACAGAATCCGCCTCCGGCGGGCACACGGGCCCGACCTGGCGCTACGACTACAGCGCGGCCACCCCCTCCGACGCCGGCACCACGACCGTGACGGACCCGGACGGCGACGAGACGATCTACACGCACAACGCCGACGGCGAGGTCACCAAGGTCACCGACCCCCTCGACCACTCACGCCACTCCACCTACAAGAACCACCTCACCCAGACCGCGATCGACGCGATGGGCACCGGCACGGACGGCACCGGCGGCAACACCACCACCTACGGCTGGGACGGCCGCAACAACGCCGTCTCCCAGAAGCTCCCGCTCGGGGCGACGGCGTCCGTGACGGCGTACCAGACGGTCGCCGGCACCGACCTGCCCAACGACTTCACCACCGCGGACGGCCGCAAGGACTCCTTCAAGTACGACGCCAACGGCAACACGATGTCGGTGACGACGTCGGGCACCGCCGGCGGCACCCGCGAGTACACCTACAACGAAGCCACCCCCAAGTGCGGCGGCTTCGAGGGCCAGCGCTGCACCGCCAAGGACGCGGGCGGCAAGGTCACCTCCTTCACCTACGACGACCACGGCAACCTGTGGAAGGTGAAGCCGCCAGCCCCGCTGGGCGAGACGACCAACACCTACGACGCACTGGGCAGGGTCGAGACCGTCACCGACGGCCGCGGCATCAAAACCGTCTACACCTACGACAACCGTGACCGCGTCCGCGAGGTCTCCTCCACCAACTCCACCGTCACCTACACCTACGACGGCGACGGCAACGTGAAGACCCGCACCGACGCCACCGGCACCACCACCTGGGAGTACGACAAGCTCAACCGCGAGAAGCGCCGCACCCTGCAAAACGGCGCCCAGACCGCCCTGGCCTACACCCCGGGCGGCGATGTCGACTTCTACACCGACCCGACCGGGAAGACGGACTACACCTGGGACGCGGCCGGCCGCCTCGATCACCTGACGGCGCCGGACGGCAAGAAGACCGACTTCGAGTACAACAACAACGACAAGCGCACCAAGACCGTCTACCCCGGCGGCACCACCCAGACCGTCACCATCGACAAGAACGGCCGCCCGGAGAAGATCAAGACCACCTCCGGTACTCAAACCTTCATCGACCTCACCTACAGCTACACGAGCGCAGGCAAGGACACCACCAAGATCCGCACCCGCACCGACAACCTCACCCAGTACAAGACCACCTACACCTACGACTCCCAGGACCGCCTCACCTACGCCCTGGAAGCCGACTCCGCCGGTGCGCGGAAGGCGTCGTGGCTGTACTGCTTCGACAAGGCCGGAAACCTCACCAGCCGGGACGGCAGCAAGAACACCTGCCCCGGCGCCACCACGTACACCTACAACGACGCCTCACAGCTGACCGGCAAGAACGGGACCGCGACCGGCTGGTCCTACGACAAGCTCGGCAACGAAACCGCCGCAGCCGACACCACCCCGCGTACCGGCGAGTCGTGGACCGACTACAGCCAGCTGGCCGGCATCACCACCGGCGGCAAGACCTACGACCTGGTCCACGCCGGCACCAGCAACGCGGAGCGCACCAAGCTAGGCGACACGTGGTTCCACCACACGGCCCTCGGCCTCGCCTCCACGACCACCAGCGGTGTGGACACCGGATTCATCCGCGAACCGGCGGGCACGTTGAACTCCATGACGACTGGGGGGAAGTCCTACTACTACCTCACCGACGCCACCGGCAACGTCCTCGGTCTCGCCGACGACGCGGGCAAGCGCACCCACACCTACGCGTACGGACCCACGGGCCTGCCTCGCGGCACCACCACCGAGGCCGTCCCCCAGCCGTACCGCTACGCGGGCGCCTACGCCGACCCGACCGGCCTGTACAAGATGGGCCACCGCTACTACGACCCCACCCTCGGCCGCTTCACCCAACCCGACCCCTCCGGCCAGGAGAAGAACGCGTACCTCTATGCGGCCGGTGACCCCATCAACAACAGCGATCCGAGTGGGTTGTTGTCTCTCGGCGGAGTACTTGAAGGCGTCGGCATCGGCTTGACGCTGGGTGCGCTCGTGGCTTCGGGGCCTTTGGGTATCGGCCTTGGCGTAGCAGCGGCTGGTGCAGACATCGCAGGTGCTGCTGTCAGCGGTGCCTCCGGATCCGAGATCGCGGGAGTGGCTGTGGTCAGTGCATTCACTCTTGGTGTCGGGGGTGGCGCGTCAGCGTTGGCGAAGGGAAGCGCAGCTGCCGGCAAGGCTGCCACCGGAGTCGACGCTGGGTATGCGGCTCTCGGCTACGGAGCCAACAAGTTGATCACTAGCTAGGGAGTATGCAGCATGATCTTCGCAGCGGGTGGCGCAAGCGGCGGTAGCACGGTCATCAGTGTCATCCTGGGCATCGCCTTTCTCGTCGGAATCGTGCTGATCGTCGTGGCCAAGAATCGCAGGCGGTGACTTAAAGAGACCAGCACAGGGCGCCCCAGTCCTTATCGCGTGTCACTCAGCGCGATATGTTGGCGCTGATTCGGTGAAGCCGCGATGCAAGGGCCTCGGAACCGTTTCGAGGCCCTTGCGTGTGTCGCGTCTTTTCTCGGCAGAGCCACCACCGAGGCCGTCCCCCAGCCCTACCGCTACGCGGGCGCCTACGCCGACCCGACCGGCCTGTACAAGATGGGGCACCGCTACTACGACCCCACCCTCGGCCGCTTCACCCAACCCGACCCATCCGGCCAGGAAACCAACCCCTACCTGTACGCCGTCGGCGACCCTGTAAACCTGGTGGACCCGACGGGACTTTTCCCCACACCTGACATCCCTGACTGGCTCAAGAACGGCACGAAAAAAGTTGGGAGCGTCTTCGGAAAGTATTCGAAGCCCGCAGATGTCATCGGGTTGGCATGCTACGTGAACAACTCGGTTCGAGATGACGACCCGGTAGCGTGGCAAAATCTCAGTCGTGATGCGGGACAGGCTCTTTCCTGCCAAAGCAATTGGGCTGCCCGGAAATTCTGACTCTCACCTCTGGCAGAACAATTCGAAGGATCGGTTGCAGCCAGGGCTGGGACTGCTCCCACCCTGGCTGCGCTTCGCCGTATGCAGCCCCAGAAAGAATCCAATACGAGGACTCGCCCAGAGGAGGATAAGTGAAGAGTTTGAGCCGTGAACTTCCCGCCATCATCGGCGTTTCTGCCGCTTGGGGGGTCATTATCTTCCTTGGTGCGTTGGTGTTCACAGACGCAAGTGCGGGGCAGTCCGCCTCGAACGGAGTCGGTGGGGCTCTCATGTGGCTCGTCATCATCTTCTGCTGGCGCGCCATAAAGACGGTTGCTCGAGTCAGGCGAGAAAAGGTGGGGCGCAGAAAGCCAGATGGCGGCTGACGGGGCTGAGTATGTCGAGTTTCGCAAAATGGAAGGTTTGACCTATGGGTAACTTGGGTGGCGCGGCTAGCTACCGATATCCGGCCTGGTCTCCTGGCACGGCCTCGGGGAACATCGGTACAGCGGTTGGCGCTGAGATTGATCATGGTCAGGGTGTGAGTGCGCTGACCCGGTTCTCGTACTCTCTGCGGGCCTTGCGCTGGGCCGGAACTGCGGGGAGGCCCTGGCCGCCGTCGAGCGGCTGACAGCGAGCGAGGAGCTGGCGGTGTACGGCGGGGACGGCGCTGACGCGCAGGGTGTAGCCCTGGCCGCGCCGTACGGTCGTCCCCTGGTCAAGCGCGGCCCGCTCGGCTGGCTCCAGCTCGGTGGCGCGCAGGTAGTCGGCGACCTTGCCCGGCATGTCGAGGGTGACCGACAGCTCCAGGGCGGGGGCGCCCTCCTCGGTGGGGGTGTGGTCGGGCAGGAGGTCGGCGACGGCCGTGCGGATGGCTCCGCGGCTGACGCCGTGGTCGCGGGCAAGGGCGGCGATCGAGCGGCCTTCCAGGTACGCGGCGCGCACGTCATCGGTCGTCGTGGCCGCCACGGCGGGGCGGCGTCCGCCTTTGCTGCCCTTGGCCTCGGCGGCGCGCAGTCCGTCGTAGGTCAGCTCGCGCTGGAGGTCACGCTGGAGTTCGCCGGCGGCGGCAAGGGTCTGCACCATGAACTTCACGGTGGACAGCAGTTCGCCGGTGCGCGGGTGGCGGGCGGTGAGGTCCATCGCGGAGAACGCGCCGTCGTGGATGCGCAGCGCGACCTGGTCGCGGTGGAGGACGTCGAGCACGTCGAGGATGTGTCCGGTCCCGCGCACGAGGCGGAACATCTCGGAGATGTGCACGGTGTCCCCGGGCCGCGCGTAGTCGAGGAGCGCGCGGAACTTCGGGCGCTGGAGCGGGTGCAGGCGGCTGGAGGTGCCGCCGTCCTCCTCGAAGACGACCGGGTGCTCGATCCCGGCCTCGTCCAGAACGAGGTTCTGCCGGGCGGCCGACTGCCGGTCGGTCGAGACCCGCTTGTAGACCAGGTTCGCCACCGGGGCCCCTTCCGTACGGAGGATCGGACCCTATCTGTCGTCAAACCCTGTCAGCAATCACCATCGGATCGGATTGGATTCGCGCCGCCTCGAACCCCCGGATTGCATGGGTTCATTGGACGCGTCGGCCGCCTGTCGTCAAACGGTGGCGAGCTCAAGCGGTCAGCGCATCACCGCTGTTCAGGAGGCCAGCGTAGACCTCCGCAGGAGTGCGGTAGCCGTGGGTCTTGCGTGGACGGTGGTTGAGCTCGTGGGCGATGACGTCCAGGTCGGCCTGGCTGAACGTGCGGAGGTCAGCTCCCTTGGGGAGGTACTGCCGTAGCAGTCGGTTGGTGTTCTCGTTGGTGCCGCGCTGCCACGGGCTCCGTGGCTTGCAGAGGTAGATCGGCATCCGGGTCTCGGCGGTGATGGCCTGGTGCTCGGCTATCTCCCGGCCGCGGTCCCAAGTGAGTGTTCGACGCAGTTGAGGCGGGATGTCGAGGAGGATCCTGGTGAGATGCGGGGTGACCTGCTCGGCCTTGATGCCGTCCGGCAGCGCGACGATGGTCGTGTAGCGGCTGGTGCGTTCGACCAGCGTGGCGACTGCCGAAGGCCGGGTGCCCATCACGAGGTCGCCCTCCCAATGGCCGGGGACCTTGCGGTCCTCGACCTCGGCAGGGCGGTCGGTGATGGACACCATGCCGCGGATGATCCCCCGGCCCGTGGGACGGCGGGCGAGCTTCGGACGGCGCATTGGCCTGCCTGACCTCAACCGCTGGGTGAGGCTGCGGTCGATCGCCTGGCGCCGGCGAGGGTCGTAGAGCGAGAGGTAGATCGCTTCGTGCGAGATCTGCATGGAGGCGTCACCAGGAAACTGCCGTCGCAGCCATCCTGCGATCTGCTCGGGTGACCAGCACAGAGCCAGCTTGGCCTCCACCAGGACGCGCAGAGCGGGCCGCTGGGCGAGCTTGGCCTGCTTGGGTCGGCGCCCGCGTCCGTAGGCGGCGGTAGCGGCTCGGTAGCGGTCTCGGCCGCCGTTGCGGGCGATCTCACGGGAGACGGTCGAAGGGGACCGGCCCAGCCGCTTGGCCAGCTGCCGGGCCGATTCTCCCGCCGCGATGCCGCGAGAGATCTCCTCCCTCTCGCGGCCACTCAAATGCCGCTCTGACCGCGCCTGCGGGGCGAGGCGGACGCCGCCGCTCTGGCACAGGAACCGGCGGGCGCTCTGCATCGGCGCCCCGAGCGCCCGCCCGATCAAGCTGAACGACTGCCCCTCGCGCCAGCGTCTCCAGATCTCATCCTGCTGAGCCAGCGAGAACCCGTAGTCACGCACCTGTGCCTCCACGATCACATGATCACCCGTGGGTGGTGCGTTGATCACTTGAGGGTGCCATCGTTTGACGACAGCTACGGCCCGCACGGTCGCGGCTCCGCGAGCCCCCTCCAGTGCTGGGGCGGCGGCGTACGAATCCAGCCTTGGATCAGGCTGGTCGATCGGAGGCGTAGCGGGCGAGCGTGGTCTCTACCGCCTGCTCGACGGCGTAGCGGATGTCAGAGGCTGCGGGGTTCCAGTCGGTCAGTAGCATGCGGGGCCACAGGACGTAGTTGGCGATCATCCCGAGGAACTGGTTGGCGGCGCTCTCGGCGTCCGGGACGTCGGCGTTACCGGCCTCGTGCTCCGACTCCAGGTAGCGCTGGACCGAGGTGAAGTAGGGCAGCTTGCCGAGCTGGAACTGCATCCGTCCCAGTTCGGGGAAGCGGGGCAGCTCGGCGATGACGATGCGGAACAGGGCTGTCATACCGGGCCGGCCGATCAGGTCGGCGTAGCGGTGACCGATGGAGGTCAGGCCGGAACGCAGGTCTCCGGCCTGAGGTCGCGCGACGGCGCCTGCGGCGTCACGCTGCCAGGACTCGGTGACGATGGCCTCGAAGAGGGCTGCCTTGGTGGGGAACTGCTTGAACAGGGTGGACTTCGAGACTGCCGCCCCTTCGGCAATGCGGGCGAGGGAAGTGCCGTCGTAGCCGCGGTTCAGGAAGAGGTCCGTGGCTGCGGAGATGATCGCCTCACGCTTCCGCTGGGCGAGACGGCGGTGATGTGCGGAGAGCTCTGCTGCCATGCGTGCAGTATGCCCCAGATCCGAGGCGAGTCACTTGACTCGCCTCTTTTGGCGTGCCTACGCTGCAATGGAAAGGCGAGTCGAGCGACTCGCATCTGATGGCGGTGCCCGATGTCTCTTTGGTGCCGTGTGATGAGGGAGTAGCTGATGACAGCCGACAGGATCGCTTTGGTGACCGGTGGGAACCGTGGTCTGGGCCGGAGTACAGCTCTTGCGCTGGCGGCGCGCGGGGTGCGGGTCGTGGTCACTCATCGCGGTGATGTGGCCGGGGCCGAGGAGACGGCGCAGCACGTGCACGCTGCGGGTGGGACTGCCGCTGTCGTGCGTCTCGATATCAGCGACATCTCCTCTTTCGGAGCCTTCACTTCCGAGCTGAGCGCACTGCTGGAGCGCTGGGGGGCTTCGCGGCTCGACATCGTGGTCAACAACGCGGGGGTTGGTGTCTTCGGTCCGCTGGAAGCTGTCACGGCCGACGACTTCGACACGGTGTTCGGCACGAACGTGCGGGGCACGTTCTTCCTCATCCAGTCGCTTGTGCCGATGCTGGCGCAGGGCGCCCGGGTCATCAACGTCTCGTCGTCGTTGACTCGCCACACCAGTCCCGCGACCTCGGTCTACTCCGCCTCGAAGGCCGCCGTCGAGGCTCTGAGCCGCACTCTGGCCGCAGAACTCGGCCCCCGAGGTATCCGGGTCAACTCCATTGCCCCGGGGCCGACCGCCACCGACTTCAACGGCGGTGCCATGCGGGATGACGCCGGTATGCGCCAGGGTCTGGCCGGGCAGACCGCGCTCGGCCGCGTCGGCGAACCCGAGGAGATCGGCGACGCCATCGCCACGCTGGCGTCCGAGGGCCTGCGCTGGATGACCGCCCAGCGCATCGAGGTCTCCGGCGGCGCCCTCCTCTGACCGACCGGGCGAGCCTGTCCCGGGCCACAGGCAACGGCGCGCCGGATTCATTCTGCGCCGGTCTCGTCTTCATCCGGCTCGATCGCGTCCGGGTCGCGCAGCGGGCGCAGGGCGCCGGCGGCCGGGACGCTGGCGGTGAAGCTGTAGCGGCCGAGCAGGTTCAGGTTGCGGTGCTTGAGCGGGGAGAGCCGGGCGATGTCCTCGTCCCGCAGCTCGTGGCCCTCGGCGCGGAGCTGGACGACGGCGGCGTCGATGTAGCGGGTGGTCCAGAGCACGATGGCGTTGAGGACCAGGCCGAGCGCGCCGAGCTGGTCCTCCATTCCGTCGCGGTACGCCTGGTGGATGGTGCCGCGCTTGCCGTGGCACACGTCCCGGGCGAGCTTGTGGCGGGACTCCTGGACGGTGAGCTGCCGGTTCATCTGCCGGCGGTAGGTGTCGTCCACCGGGTCGACCACCCGTAGCAGGTGCTCGGTCTTGGCGATCCGCCCGTACTCCGCGAACGCTGCCCCGAGCGGGGTGGGGCGGCCGTCGCGGCCGAACATGCGCAGCAGGTCGTAGGCGCGGACCTGGTTGGTGACCAGGGAACCGGCGACCTTCAGCATGTCCGGCCAGTGCGTGATCACTTTGTTGAGGTTCACGCGGTTGCGGGCCAGGTCCTCCACCGCGCCGTAGGTGCCGGTGGCGACGCCGGGCATCGTGGCCCGCCAGAACCGCTGGTCGTCCAGGTCGCGGAACCGGGGGCTGAAGTTGTAGCCGAGGATCTTGAACAGGCCGAACACCATGTCGGAGTACGAGGCGTTGTCGGTGGCCACCATCTCCGGCTTCACGCCGCCGTCGAGGTTCAGAAGGGCGTCCAGAATGTGCAGGGAGTCGCGCGGGGTGCCGGGCACGACCATCTGCCCGATGCCCGCGACCTGGTCGTTGACGGCGTTGAGCCAGGTGATGCCGCGCTTGAACCCGAAGTACTTCGGTGACGGGGCGGCGTTGATGGTGCGCACCGGTACCTGGAAGCGCAGTCCGTCCACGGAGGCGAGCAGCCCGTCGCCCCAGTAGCGCACGATCGGGATGTCGGCCTGGGCGGCGATGAGCCGCGCGTTCGCCGCGGCGATGGTGTCGGCGCGCAGGTAGTACTGGTCGACGTGCACGAGCCGGGCCCGGGTCAGGGCCTCGTAGCCGGGGTTGACCACCGGGGCCAGGCCGATGTTGCACGCCTCGGACACCAGCAGCGCTACCACCGAGGTGGGCAGGTCCTTCATCCGGGTCGTGCCGTCGCCGAGGTGGACGAAGGCGTCGAGGAAGCCGGTCCAGGCGTTCACCTCGAACAGCAGGTCCGGCAGGTCGATCTTCGGGAGCATCTTCTCGACCCGCTGGCGCAGCCAGGTCAGGGATTTCGGTTCGCCGAGCGCGCCGAGCTTGTCAACGTTCAGCTTCACCCGCCCGTCGTCCTGCACCTCGATGGAGACCTTCGCCGCCGGCCCCGCCTCTTCCAGGCGCGTCGCGAGCTGCTTCCATCCGGCGTCCAGGCCCCGCACCAACTCCGCTAGGTGCTCCTCCACGGGCATGTCCAGGCTCAGGGCCGCCAGGACGTCCTCCTCGACCGCGCCCCAGTCGGGCCCGTCCAGCAGGCGGGCGCGCGGGTTGGACCAGCGGTGAGAGGGTGAGGCGAACACGTCACGGTTGTTCAGGGCCGGCCCGGTGCAGCTGCTCCAGCACGCACACCACGTACGCGTCCCTGTCCACCGCGCCCTGCGGCAGGTCGGGGTTGGCGTAGACCGCCTTGCGCCAGGCCGGCGGCACGAGCTTGTCGTCCACCTCACGCGGCAGCAGCGGCTTCACCCCCACCTTCCGCCGTGCCAACGCCGGAAGACCGCGCACTCCGGCCAGGACCCGCTCCCCGGCACTCGCCGCGTCCAGCGCCTTCGACTCACCCAGCAACGCGAGGAACGGGCGCACCGTGGCGTACCGATTCACGAGCGCGGCCCGCATGGCAACCTCGGCCGAGTTCTCGTCCTCGGGCACCAACGAGACCACCGTGGCCGCCGCGGTCATCACGGCGGCGCGCGGGGCGACCTCCTCCACCGCAGCCCACAGCACGGCCACGTCCAGGTCCGCCTCCTGGTGTTCGACCAGTTCCAGCTCCTCGAACAGCACCTTCGCTGCCCGCGCGACCACCCGTGACGCCTTCTCCAACTGCGGCAGCGTCGACAGCCGCTCCTTCTCCGTCTTGCGCTTCGCCGTGTTCAACAGGCGGGTGGCCATGAGGACCTGGAACAGGTCCAGGGCCTCATCGATCGCCTTCGCCTCCAGGTGCCGCATCACCGCGGTGAGCATCGCCGTGCGCTTCGGCTCCGCCGCCCGCTCCAGCAACGGCGCCTTTGACCCCAGCGCATACCGAGCCAACGCCGCCATCCGGTTCGGCGGGATCTGCGACAGCCTCAGCCTGCCGAGCCGGTAGGCGCCGATCTCGTCCACCCGCTCCAGCGCGCGGGCGAACGCCGTGCCGGTGGTCCGCGTCGGCGGCCGGCGCAGCCGCTCCAGCTCCGAGAACCGGGAACCCTCCGGAGTCTTCAGCGTCGCCACCAGATCCCCGGGCAGCGCCGGGTCCACGCGGCGGGCAGCGCCCGCGATGGTGGCGTGCAGCCGCTTGTCCGCGACCTTCCGCACCTCCGACACCTGCCGGGCCAGCACCGACACCCCGGGCAGCAGCACCCGGTGACGGCGCAGCCAGCCCGCCGCGTGGTCGAACAGCGCCTTCGGGCCCTCGGCGTGCGTCCACGCCCGGCCGTGCAGGAAGGTGCGGAACCGCCGGGACCACTCCGCATCGTCGTAATCGTGGTACTCGTAGGCATCCCGGATCTCCCACGCGTGCTCGTACGCCGTCTTCGGCCGCTCGGTGTACCGCTTCACCACCGACGGATCCTCGATACCGAGCTGCCCGGCCAGGTGCTCGACCACCGGCCACGGCGCCTCCAGCGGGTCGTCCGGGAGGAACCGGCCGATGTAGCGCACCGTGCACATCTGAAGCGCGAAGCCGAGCTGGTGGTGTGTGGAACGCCGCAGCGCGATCAGATCGCGGTCGACGTCGTCCAGGAAGAAGAACCGCTCCAGCTCGGGGCGGGTCGGCTCCTCGGCGAACTTCCCGTACGCCTCGGCCTGCTCATCAGTCAGAAACTCCACCGGCACGAGCGGACCGTACCCAGCCCTGACACCGGCCCAGCGATCTTTCCGCGAACCCCAGCGGAGCCCTCAACCGGTGTGCTAGCCGACCATGATCGTTCTCAGCGCCAACGGCTGTACCGATGTTCCTACCGACGCCAATTGCATCGGATGCGAATAGGCGACACCCGTCCTGGAGATTGGCCCACGACCGCATGGAAGTGGTCTCGCCAGGGACGCTGACCTCGGAACCACGGTAGCGGTCTCCTCGGCGGACGCCTGCGAGTCTCACTCCATCGAGCGATTGAACTGCGAAGACGTCCCCCGGTCGCATCTGATGCGAAATTCTCGCGTCAGATGCGATAGACGGAGAGTGATGGCGGATGGGTGGAGACGGCCTTGTTCCAGGGGCTGCTCGGCTGCACTTGGTGGACGGGCTGCCGTTGTTGCGGCCGGACGAGCAGGTCTTCGAGGCGATGATCAAAGGCTGGCGCAACCAGCAACTCGCCCGGAACCTGTCGATGGGATACGTCGGTGACCAGGAACGCACAGTCCGGGCCTTCACCCGGCACGCCGATGCGATGCCGTGGCAGTGGACGCCGCAGCACGTCGACGAGTGGTCGGCCGATCTGCGGGCCGTGCACGGCTGCGTCCGCTCCACCCTGCGCAACTACCAGGGCTCCGTACGCCAGTTCTGCGACTTCCTGACCAACCCCGCCTACGGCTGGACCGACGAGTGCCTGCGGCACTTCGGCACCCACCCGGTCCAGGTGGTCTACGACTGGAACGCCGCGGCGCACGCCGACGAGGCCGAAGGCGAGCCGGAACGACGGGCCTTCACCCGGCCCGAGCTGGAGGCGTTCTTCGACCATGCCGACGAGGAGGTGGTGCGCGTTCGCGGCAAGGGCCGCAGGGGCTGGTTGCCGGCCTTCCGCGATGCCGTCCTGTTCAAGGTTGCGTACGCCTACGGCCTGCGCCGCAACGAGACCCGGATGCTGGATCTCACCGACTTCGGCCGCAATCCGGAAGGCCGGGAGTTCGGCGAGTACGGCACCCTGCTGGTCCGCTACGGCAAGGCCAAGAAGGGCTCACCGCCCAAGCGCCGCAGCGTGCTGACTGTCTGGCACTGGACACCCGGCACGATCGAGGAGTGGATCAGCGAGGTCCGGCCTGGGATGCGGCATTCGACCAGCAGAGCCCTCTGGCCGTCCGAGAGAGGCCCGCGGATCGGGGTCCAGCGGCTGGACTCCCGCTTCGCCTCCTACCGGGATGCCGCCGGCTTGGACCCCGCGCTGGAGTTCCACTCGCTGCGCAGGTCCTACATCACCCACCTGATCGAGGACGGCCACGACCCGCTGTTCGTCCAACAGCAGGTCGGCCACGACCACGCTTCCACTACCGCGATCTACACCTGCGTCTCCTCCGACTTCCGCACCCGCTCCCTGCGTCGCGTCCTGGACGCCACCATCGAGGCCGCTCTGCGGCCGGGAAGGACCTCCTGATGCCACGCCAGATCAGCTACCGGTGGCGCCTGCGCGAGCTGATGGCCGCCCGCGGCATGTTCACCGTCGCCGAGCTCATGCCGCACCTGACCGAACGCGGCATCACACTGTCCTCCTCCCAGGTCCACCGCCTGGTCTCCGGCACCCCGGAACGGCTGTCCCTGCCGGTGCTGGCCACCCTCTGCGACATCCTCGACTGCACACCCGCCGATCTGATCGCCACCTCGGCCCAGAACCTCCCAGCCCGTCGCGCCGCCGGCGAAGAGGTACCGATCAACCTCGCTGCCCGACGACCCACGCGGGTCCGGCTGACTCCCGAGAGCTGAGCGATGACGCCGGAAGAGTACGAGCGTTGGCATGTCCGAAACTGCGCACGCTGCGGCCGTCGGGCGGCGAAGTCGGCGGAATGGTCGGACGGCCCAATTTGCCGGACCTGCTATGACCGCGCGATGCGCGTCCGCGGCTCCTGCCTCAACTGCCGAACCGACCGGCTACTACCCGGTCTGGACACCGCCGGTAATTCAATCTGCCGCGACTGCGCGGGCATCACCCGCGACTTCTTCTGCGACCGTTGCGGCTTCGAAGGGCTCCTACTCGGCGGGCGTCTCTGCGAACGCTGCACTCTCGCCGACGCCCTCGCCCGCCTCCTCGACGACGGCACCGGGCACGTCGCGCTTCCGCTGCAACCACTGGTCACCACCCTGCTGAAGATGGACCGGCCCAAGAGCCGGCTCATCTGGCTCCGCAACCCCAACGTCGTCCGCCTCCTCCGGGGCCTGGCCACCGGCACCATCCCGCTCACCCACGACGGACTGCACCAGGAAGCACCCTGGCGAACCGTTGCCCACCTGCGTGACCTGCTGATGGACAGCGGCGTCCTGCCACGCGTCGACCGACAGCTCATGCTCTATCAGCGCTGGCTGACCGAACGACTCGCCGTCATTGAGGACCCCGAACACTGTCGGCTTCTTCAGCACTTCGCCACCTGGCACCAGATGCGGCGCCTGCGGAGCAAGGCCGAGAAGGGGCCTCTGGGACGCTCCCAGACCAGCCAGGCGAAACAGGAGATCACCCAGGCAGGCGCCTTCCTCGTCTGGCTCGCCGACCGAGGCCGCGCCCTCGAACACTGCCAGCAGGCCGACCTCGACGCCTGGCACACCGCGAAGCTGGCCACCCGGCGCCCGGCCCAGACGTTCCTGCGCTGGTGCATGAAGACGAGCCGGATGCCCCGCCTCACCCTGCCACCCCAGGTCATCAACCAGGACCAAGCGCCGCTGCACCAGCACCGCCGACTCGCCATTCTCCGGCGGACCCTCAACGACGACTCCCTGTCCCTGCGGGCCCGGGTCGCCGCCGCGCTCGTTCTCCTCTACGCGCAACCCGTCACCCGCATCGTCCGCCTCACTGTCAACGACGTCATCGACGACGGGGCCACCGTCACCGTCCGGCTGGGAGACCCGCCGTCCCCGCTTCCAGAGCCCGTCGCTGACCTCATGCGGGCATACGTCCAGTCCCGCCAGCACCTGCCCTACGCCAGCAGCAGAAGCTCACAGTGGCTTTTCCCGGGCCGCCAGCCCGGACAGCCTATGAATCCGGTCAGCCTCCAAGTCCACCTGCGGAAGATCGGCGTCCCACCGCAACGCGGCAGGACCTCCGCGATCCGTCAACTCGTCCTCCAGGCACCGGCTCCCGTCATCGCGAAAGCCCTTGGCTACCACGACAAGACCGCCACCCGGCTAGTCACCGAAGCCGGCGGAACCTGGAGCCGATACGCCCCCGGCGACCACACACGCTGACGGGGGCGACATGGTTACTCTGGCGGGCCAACTTCCCGGGACCGGCATGATGTCAGTACCAGGTGGCATGCTCTGCCGCCATGAACAAAGAGCAGTTCTGGCAGCTCATCGAGGTAGCCCACAACCAGGCGTCCAACCCGAACGACGGAGAAGTTGTCGCCCGCCGGGCAGCCTCGCAACTGGCCACGCACCCGGCCGAGGAGATCGTCGCCGCTCAGCAGGTTTTGTGGGACCTGATGGCCGACTCTTACACGAATCCTCTGTGGGCCGCTGCCTACGTGATCAACGGCGGATGCTCCGACGACGGCTTCGACTACTTTCGCGGCTGGCTGATCGCGCAGGGACGCGAGGTCTTCGAGCGCATAGTCGCTGACCCCGATGCCCTCGCAGAAGTGCCCATCGTGCGAGCTGCAGCAGCCGACGGAATCGACCTCGAGTGCGAGGAGACGCTGAGTATCGTCTGGAACGCACACGTCATGGCGACCGGCAAGCAACTCCCGGACGACGCATTCACCATCCGCTACCCGGAGCTGGACCCCACCTGGGACTTCGACTTCGACGACCACAGCGAAATGACTCGCCACCTGCCACGCTTGGCAGCTCTCTACCTGGAGTAAGCGGCGAATCGCGATCACGAGGCACCCAGCGGAGGCGAGACTTCCCGGCGATCACTGTCTGTCACGCCCTGAGGGCGAGAATCGGTCTCCGCTGACGAATACGCGGCACCTCAACATGCGAGCCCACCAGTC
>NZ_JBSICH010000041.1:0-18559 GCF_053613315.1 Streptomyces sp. JK94
GGTCCTGACGCCGACGCCGGGCATCGACGTCAGGACCGGGGAAAGAGGGTGGGCCTCCAGCAGAGTGTTGATCTGGGCTTCCAGAGCCCGGCGCTGGGTGTGCACGGCGGCGAGCGAGGCGGCCAGGGACGGTACGACGATGTCGAGGGTGCCCGTGCCGGGAACGACGACGGTCTGCTCGTCGAGGGCGTCGAAGACGTCGTCGATCAGCCGCTGGGCCATGCGCGGCGCCTTGGGCCGGATCAGTTCGACGAGCCGGCGGCGGCCGGCCTTGCGCAGAGCTTGCGGGGATCCGTAGCGCTCCAGGAGCCAGGTGACGGCCTGGTGGTCGAGGCGGGGGCCCAGGACGCGTTCCAGGCTGGGGTGGAACTGGGTGAGCAGGCCGCGTATCCGGTTGGAAGTGCGGGTGGCCTCGGCGGCGAGGTCCTGGTCGAAGCCGACGAGCACGGTGAGCTCGGAGGTGATCTCGTCGGTGAGTTCCAGGGTGCGCAGGGTGTGCGGCATGGTGCGGGCCGCGTCGGCGATGACCGCGGCGTCCTTGGCGTCGGTTTTGGCCTCGCCCGGGTAGAGGTCGGCGATCCGGCGCATAGCCAGTCCGGGCAGGTAGGCCACCTGGCAGCCCGCGTCCCGGGCCACGGTCAAAGGGAGGGCGCCGATGGAGGCGGGCTGGTCCACGATCACCAGGACGGTGCCGAACTTCGCGGTCAGCTTGTCGAAGACGGCCCGCAGTTTCGGCTCGCTGTTGGGCAGCTGCTTGTCGAAGACCTTCTTCCCGGCCGGGGTGAGCCCGTGGCCGTGATGAGCGGTCTTGCCGACGTCCAGGCCCAGGAACACGCCCACGTCTTCAATGTCGAACATCGCGCCCCTCCCCAAGGGGTGTTGACGGTGCCGGCCTCGGCTCGGGTGTCGTGCTCGCGCATCCACGTTATGCAGACCTGCCGCCCGCAAGCTGCCCGGCATTGCGCCGGACCGGGCGGTGGTCGGACCTCTCATCAGCGTCTCCGACGGCACCTCCCGGACCCGGTGACACCACCCCCCAGGTCATCCGTTCGACAGGGGGCAAAAGTCATGCCGGGCCCGGAGGCCAGCGGCCCTCTTGCAGGACCGCGAAAAAGATAACGGGGCTGGTCCGGTGCGCGGCCCGTATGGCGCCCCCGCCGGGACGGCAGGTCAGGAGTCCGACGGTGCGGCGTCCATGGGCAGCGGCGGCGGTTCTGCTGACCTGGGTGCTGCTGCATCTCCAAGCCGGACAGCGAGCGGGGCTCCCGGATCCGGCGCCGGTCCCGGTAACGGCTGCCGTGGTGGCGGTGGCCGAGACGGCCGGGGAACCGCGCCCGGGCGGTGCGGACGGGCCCGACCGGTCAGACCGCGGACCCGCGTCGCGGTGCTGCGCGAGGACGGGCCCCCGGCCGGGTGGTGCCTTCCGCCGACGGTGCTGTCCTGGTGGTTCCCGGCGTACGACCGCGCGTACGGCACGTACTCCCCCGGACTGCTGCTGCAGTTGCGGATGCTGGAGGCGGCGGCCGCCGACGGGAGCGAGTCGGCCGACCTGGGCAGCGGGCCGACGCGCTACAAGGAGTCGTTCAAGACGCGTGACCTGACGGTGTACGGGGGTGCGGTGGTACGCGCCGGGGCGGGTGGCGCCGTCCACCGGCCGGCGCGGGAACCGGTGCGCGCCGCTCGCCGTTTCGTACGTGAGCGGCCGGGCCCGGCCCGCGGGGCCGCCGGGACGCTGGAGGGGCTGGGCCGGTTGCGCGGCCGCTGACGGCGGCATCGGGCGGGCCCCGCCGCGTCCCCCCACGGCGCACGGTCACCCGCCGTGGTCCGCGGCTCGCGGTACGCGTGCTCGGCCGACGGGCGGCATCCCGGTGGGCGCCGGCAGGAAGAGGTGCCCGCGAGTGCGCTCGGCGGCGTCACATCCCGTCCTGCACCACTCCGCGCGTCGAGAGCGTCACGGGGTCCTTGTGGGTGAAGTCGCCCGGCGGGATGCCCGGATGATGCCCCTCGCGCGCAGGCGGGGACTGATCCGGGTGACCGCCCGGCCCCAGGGTGAGCCGGGAAACGATGCGGTAGCGGTCACCGCGGTAGAGGGAGTGCACGTACTCCACGGGGCGTCCGTGCGTGTCGGTGGTCAGGCGCTCGAAGAGCAGTGCCGGGGACAGCTCCGGCACGTCGAGCAGGTCGCCCTCCGCGCGTGTCACCACGGTGGGCTCGATCGACTGCACGGCCTCGCTGACCCGGACGGCGTGCCGCTCGCCGAGGTGCTCGTACAGGTCGCCCTGCTCCAGCTCCTCACTGGTCAGGTCCGCCACGAGATCGGCCGGCACGTGCAGGTACTCGATGGCCATGGGCGAGCCGTCCACCAGCCGCAGCCGCGCCACGTAGTGGATGCGCGCGGCCGGCGACATGCGCAGCTTGCGTCCCACCCGGGCACCCGCGGGCGCGGTGCTGACCTCCAGGATTCTGCTGGTCCAGGCGCCCGCGGCCTGCGGAAGACTGAAGGCCCGCCGGTCCGGCGCCAGTTCCTGGGTGATCTTCTCGGCGGCCACGAACATGCCCCGGCCGTGCTCGCGCACCAGCAGCCCGGCGACCACCAGTTCGTCGACCGCGGCACGCAACGTCGGCCGGGACACGCCGAGTTCCGAGCACAGGGTGCGCTCGGAGGGGATCGCGTCTCCCGGGCGCCGCTCCTCGACGAGTTCCAGGATCGCGTCGCGGACACGCTCGCGCTTGAGCACCGCACCGGAGGCGGCGGCGTCGATCTCCATGCAGTACTCCCCTGACTGGTCCGCTGGTCAGCCGAGCTTACCTGTCCAGGTCGGTCGCGAACCAGCCACGCCAAGCGATCAATGGCCGAACTCCCGGCCGTACGTGAGGGGTTGACGCCCCCATTGGTCCATGCCACCTTCGTCCAACGCCGACTGGTAAGGCCTCGACCCCTCTACTGGTCAGGTGCGGGTGCGTCGTGTCTCCCAGCTCCTCCTCCCTTCCAGCTCTTCCCGAGGTGAACCGTGAAGTACCGCTCACTCGCCCTGTTCTGCACGCTGGTGCTCAGCGCGGGGCTCGCCGCCTGCTCCTCGTCCGACGACACCGCCGACGGCGCCGGCGGTGGCCGCACCGCCCTGGACGTGTGGCTGATGCGTGACAGCGTCTCGGCCGACTTCCAGGAAGAGTTCGAGACGGGCTTCGAGGAGTCCCACCCCGGCATCGACCTGAAGATCCGGATCCAGGAGTGGGAGGGCATCGGCGAGAAGGTCACCGCGGCGCTGGCCAGCAACGACGCACCCGACGTCATCGAGGTCGGCAACACGCAGGTCGCCCAGTACGCCCAGAGCGGCGGCCTCACCGACTTCTCCGACCGGGTGGACGAGCTCGGCGGGAGCGACTGGCTGGCGGGCCTCGCGGAACCCGGCTCGTACGAGGGCAAGCAGTACGGCATCCCGTACTACGCCGCCAACCGGGTCGTGATCCACCGCACCGACCTCTTCGAGCAGGCAGGCGTGGACGCCGCCGGGATCAGGACCCGGGAGCAGTGGATCGCCGCGACCGGCAAGCTCGACCGGGGTGACACGCAGGGCATCTACCTGCCCGGGCAGAACTGGTATGTCCTGGCCGGCTTCGTGTGGGACGAGGGCGGCGACCTGGCCTCCGAGTCGGGCGGCCGGTGGAAGGGCGGGCTTGACAGCCCCGGGGCCCTGCGGGCCATGGACTTCTACCAGCGCCTCCAGGCTCTCGGCAAGGGCCCGAAGGACTCGGACGAGGCGCAGCCGCCGCAGGCGGAGGTCATGGCGAAGGGGCAGGTCGCCCAGATCATCGCGGTCCCGGGCGGGGCGAAGGTCATCGAGGAGAAGAACCCCGAACTGAAGGGGAAGCTGGGCTTCTTCCCGATTCCCGGCAAGAGCGCCGACCGGCCGGGCGCCGTCTTCACCGGCGGTTCCGATCTCGTCGTCCCGGCCGTCGCCGCGCACCAGGAGGAGGCGTTCACCCTCATCCGGGAACTGACGGGGGACGCCTGGCAGAAGAAGCTCGCGGTCGCCATGAGCTACGTACCGAACAAGACCACGCTCGCGGACGCCGTCTCCGCCGACCCCGGTACCGCGGCCATGGCCGCCGGCGCCGCGAACGGGCACGCCACGCCCAACACTCCCCAGTGGGCGGCGGTCGAGGCCAAGAACCCGGTCAAGGAGTACATGACGGCCGTACTCACCGGGCGCGACGCCGGGTCCGAGGCCGCGAAGGCGTCCCGGACGATCACCGACACGCTCAACAGCGGCTCCTGACCACCCCCGCCCCGCCACCCCGAGGACCAGGAGGCACCGTGCCGACCGTCCGTGAGCGCGGCGTGCCGCGCGACCTCAGCCGCCGTCCGCCGCCGCGCGGCGCCCGACGCGCGGGCGGGCGGGGTGCGGCCGGCCGGGCCGCCCTCCGGCCGTACCTGCTGATCGCGCCCGCCGTGCTGGGCATGCTCTACCTCCTGGTCTACCCCCTGGCCCGCGCGCTGCTCATCTCCGTCCAGGACTTCCGGCTGCGCCAGCTGATCCTCGGGGACGCCGACTTCGTGGGGCTGCGCAACTACCGGACGCTGCTGAGCGATCCGCAGTTCTGGGAGGTGGTGCGCCGGACCTTCGTGTTCATGGCCGTCAACGTGGTCGCGATCATGGTCCTGTCCACGCTGGTCGCGCTGATGGCCGAGCGGCTCGGCAGGGTGGCCAGGACCGTGGTGCTCAGCTCCCTGGTGCTGGTGTGGGCCGTCCCCGTGGTGGCCGCCACCACCGTCTTCCAGTGGCTGTTCCACTCCGAGTTCGGCATCGTCAACGAGGCTCTCACCGGCCTCGGGTTCGGCTCGTACGAGGGCTATCCCTGGTTCGCGCACGGCGGCACCGCGTTCGCCATCGTCGTGCTCCTCATCGTCTGGCAGTCCGTGCCGTTCGCCGCGATCACGCTCTACTCGGCCCTGGTCACCGTGCCGGCCGAGCTGTACGAGTCGGCGCGGATGGACGGCGCGGGCGGTGCGCGGATCTTCCGCTCCGTGACGTTCCCGCTGCTCCGGCCGCTCTTCATGCTGGTCCTGTCGCTCGAAGTGATCTGGACGTTCAAGGCGTTCGTGCAGATCTGGGTGATGACCCGGGGCGGACCGGGCGAGGCCACCACCATCCTGCCGGTGTACGCCGTGCAGACCGCGCTGTCCGGCCAGCGCTACGACCTGGGTTCCGCCGCCTCGATGCTCACCGTCCTGCTGATGAGCGGCGTCCTCGTCCTCTACTTCCGTCAACTGTTCCGACAGGAGGGTGAGCAGCTGTGAGCACCCCGCGCCACCCGCTGCGCCGGGCCGCACGGCGCCTGCCGATCAACGCCGCCGCCGCGCTCACCGTGGTGATCTGCCTGTTCCCCGTGTACTGGATGGTCACCACCGCGTTCAAGCCGTCCCCGGACATCCAGTCGTACGACCCACGGCTGCTCCCTCGCGCCTGGACCCTCGACCACTTCCGGCGGGCGGTCGGTGCCGACGGCTTCGCGCTGTTCTGGCGCAACAGCGTCCTGGTCACCCTCAGCGCCGTGCTGCTCGCCCTGCTCGTCGCCCTGGGCGCCGCCTACGCCGTGGCCCGGATGCGCTGGCGAGGGCGCCGGCAGTTCGTGCTCGCGGTGTTCATCGCGCAGATGGCGCCCTGGGAGTCGCTGATCATCCCGATCTACATCATCTCCCGCGACACCGGCATGCTCGACCGGCTCCCGACGCTGACACTGATCTACTTCATGATCACGCTGCCGTTCACGGTGATCGTGCTGCGCGGCTTCATCGCCGGCATCCCACCCGAACTGGAGGAGGCCGCGCAGGTCGACGGCTGCACGCGGGCCGGCGCCTTCCGCAGGATCGCCTTCCCGCTGCTGGCGCCCGGCCTCATGGCCACCTCGCTGTTCGGCTTCATCACCGCCTGGAACGAGTTCACCTACGCCAACTTCCTCATCATCAAGCAGCAGGACAGCCGCACCCTCCCCGTGTGGCTCTCCTCCTTCCAGTCGACCTTCGGCACGGACTGGGGGGCCACCATGGCGGCCTCCACGCTCTTCGCCCTGCCCGCGCTGGCCATCTTCCTCGCCCTGCAGCGCCATGTGACCGCCGGGCTGGCCTCGGGAGGCGTCAAGGGCTGACCGCCACCCGCCGTCCCCGCCCCACCGTGCACCGCCGACCAACGGAGCCGTCCCGTGGACCTGCCACGCCCCGAACTGGCCCTCGTCCCCCGCCCCCGCCGCCTCTCCACCCGCTCCGGCCGCTTCCGTCTGGACGGCGCGACCCGGCTGCGGGTCACCCCGGGAGCCGAACCGGCGGCGGCCCTGCTGCGCACGCTCCTCGCCCCGGCCACCGGCCTGCGCCTGGGGACGGCCGCCGACGGCGCCTTCGTCCTCGCGCTCGATCCGGCCCTGACCGGCCTGGGCGACGAGGGCTACGGCCTGACCGTCAGCCCCCAGGGCGCCCTCCTGCGCGCCGCCCGGCCGGCCGGGCTCCTGCGCGGGGTGCAGACGGTACGGCAACTCCTGCCCTACGACGCCCTGTCGGGACGGCCCGTGCGCGGTGTGCCGTGGGACCTGCCGGCCGTGGAGATCACCGACGTGCCCCGCCACTCCTGGCGCGGCTCCATGCTCGACGTGGCCCGTCACTTCCAGCCGGTGTCCTACCTGCGGCGCCACGTCGACCTGATGGCGCTGCACAAGCTGAACGTCTTCCACCTGCATCTCACGGACGACCAGGGCTGGCGGATGCCGGTGGCCGCCCACCCCCAGCTCACCGAGATCGGTGGGCGGCGGACGGAGTCGATGGTGGGCCCCGCCGGCAGCGACCGTTTCGACGGTGTGCCGCACGGCGGCGCGTACACCCGGACGGAACTGCGGGAACTGGTCGCGTACGCCGCCGAGCGGGGGGTGACCGTGCTCCCGGAGACCGGCGTGCCCGGGCACGTGCGCGCGGCTCTGGCCGCCCACCCGGAGCTGGGCACCGACCCCGGGCGCCGCCTGGACGTGTGGACGCGGTGGGGCGTGTGCGAGAACGTCCTGGGCACCGGCGACCACGTCCTGGACTTCTTCCGCACCGTCCTGGACGAGGTGATGGACGTCTTCCCCTCGCCCTACGTGCACATCGGCGGCGACGAGTGCCCCACGACGGAGTGGGAGCGGAGCCCGGCGGCCCGGGCCCGCGCCGCGCGTGAAGGGCTGCCCGGGCCCCACGCGCTGCACCCGTGGTTCATCGCACGGATGGCCGAGCACCTCGTGCGCGCGGGCCGCCGGCCGGTCGTGTGGGCCGAGACCGGCGTCGCTCTTCCCCTGGACTGCACGGTGATGAGCTGGCGCGAGCCGGGGCACGCCCGCGCCGCCGCGGAGCGCGGCCACCAGGTCGTGCGCGCCGACCACCGGGCCACCTACTTCGACTACGCGCGCTCCCGCGGTCCGCAGGAGCCGCCCGCCCAGCCCGGCCCGGTCGTCGACCTGCGCGCCGTCTACGACGTCGACCTCGCCCCGCCGGCACCCGACCCGCGGGTCGCGGCACGGGTGCTCGGCGCCCAGGGCCAGGTGTGGACCGAGTTCGTCCGGACGCCGGAGCACATCGAGTACCTCACCTATCCGCGGCTGTGCGCGCTCGCCGAGCGGGTCTGGGACGGCTCCCGCGGCTGGCGCGACTTCACCGCCCGGCTCGCGGGGCACCGGGCCCGCCTGGACGCCCTGGGCGTCCCGCACGCCGACCCGCCGGCCGCTGTGCCCGTGTCACCGAGCATGGGCGGCGCCCGCTGAACACCGGCGCCGGCCCCGGGCGTGGCCCGGCGCCACCCGTCGGCGTTCACCCCACTCCACGCACCACCCCACCGACGCTTCCGCACCGGCGGGAGCCACACCGAAAGGAAACCGGATGAGAACCCGACCCACCGTCGGCCGCACCCGTCTGGCGCTCGCCCTGGCGGCCCTCCTGGGCGGCGGTGCCCTGACCGCCCTCCCCGCCGCCCAGGCCGCTCCCACCGCCGAGGGGCTCAGCGTCCAGTACCGCACCAGCGCGGGCGGGGCCACCGCCGACCAGACGGAACCCTGGCTGAAGATCCGCAACACCGGCTCCTCGGCCGTGCAGCTGAGCCAGGTCAAGGTCCGCTACTACTTCAAGGCGGACGCGCCGAACGCGTCGTACCGCTTCGCCTGCTCCTGGGCGGTGCGGGGGTGCTCCGCCATCACCGGCACGTTCGGCACCCTGAGCAACCCCACCGCGACGGCCGACCGTTACCTGGAGATCGGCTTCACGGCGGCGGCCGGGACGCTGGCGCCGGGCGCGGACACCGGTGACATGCAGCTCCGCTTCCACCGGACCAACTGGCAGACGGTCCGGCAGAGCGACGACTACTCCTTCAACGGGGCCCGGACCTCGTACGCCGACTGGGAGAAGGTCACGGCCCGGGTCGCCGGCGCCACCGTGTGGGGGACGGCGCCCGAGGGCAACGACCCCACGGACCCGACCGATCCGCCCGACCCGACGGACCCGCCCGGCGGCGGACAGGCCCTGTTCGACGACTTCGACTACCGCTCGCACACCGACCCCGCGATCTCCGCGCACGGCTGGAACGTCCGTGCCAACTCCGGTGGTCCCGGCGTCCCGGGCGCCACCTGGGACCCGTCGAAGGTCACCTTCGTCTCCTCGGGCGGCAACTCGGTGATGAACCTGGAGACCTCCACCGCGGGCACCGGCGCGTCCACGACCCACACCGAGGTCCTCACCAAGGCCATGAAGTTCAAGAACGGCACCTACGCGGCCCGCGTCAAGTTCTCCGACGCCCCCAAGTCGGGACCCGACGGGGACCACCTGGTGCAGACGTTCTTCACCATCAACGACCTCAAGGCCCCGATGGCCGACGACTACGCCGAGTACGACTTCGAGTACCTGCCGAACGGCGGGTGGGGCGAACCGTCGAACATCCTGTACACGACCTCCTGGGAGACCTACAACCCTGACCCCTGGCAGGCCGTCAACCAGCACTCGGAGCAGCGCGTCAGCTACGCGGGCTGGCACGACCTCGTCGTCACCATCGACGACCGCGCCATCACGTACTACGTGGACGGGCGGCACTTCGGCACCCACGACGCGCAGTACCTGCCCGAGCGGCCGATGTCGATCAACTTCAACCAGTGGCTGATCGACCTGAACGGCCAGACGTCGACGACCCCGCGCGCCTACGACCAGCAGGTGGACTACGTCCTGCACGTCAAGGACCAGGTGCTCACCCCGGCCCAGGTGGCCGCCAGGGTCGCCGGGTACCGCGATGCCGGTACGGCGTTCGTCGACGAGGTCCCCTCGTCCTGATCCCCGGCGGGGACGGTCAGAACAGCCGCTCCTGTGCGGCGGAGGACCGTCCCCGCCGGCTGCGGCGCGGGGTGCTCGGGGCGGGCGCGGTGTCCCCGAACAGCGGGGCCGTGCCGTACTCGTCGGGCTCGGCCGGAACGGCGGCGGGCCCGGTGCCCACGTTGAGGACCAGCGGCGCGTCCAGGTCGAAATCGCCCGGCGTCATCGCCGTCCACTCGCGGTCCTGTCGCTCACCCACGCACCGACACCTCTCTCGCCGCCGCCCGCCGCGACCACGCGACGCTACCAGCCCCCGCACCGGACGGTGATCACCGCTCCCGTCCGGCCCGCTTCCCTGGTTCCCGGACATCCGGCGACCGACGCCTCATGATCGATACCGCGCCGCGGGGGCCGCCTCCGCCGGACGAGGAGCGGTGAAGCCACGGTTCAGGCCCGGGGGTCCGCCGCCGGCGGGCTCGTGATCCGTTCGCGCGGCACCCGGACGTCCCGCCCGGCTGGGGGACGACGGCGAGCGCTCCTCGTCCCGCGATCCGGCGGACGCGATCGCGGCCCCCGGCCACGGACCGCCGCCGGCCGGCAGGGCCGCGCCGGGTCCGCCGCGCCGGCCACCGCGTGCGGCGACCGTGGGTCCCGCCCGTGCGGCGGGAGCGGGCATCCTCACCGCGATGGGGGTTTGATCCGGCGGATCGTGTCGACGCTCACCACATGAGCCAGTCGAAGTGTGAGACAGAGCGAAAGTACGAGCCGACCTCCTCCGGAGCCGGCGGGCTGCCGGACCTCACCGGTGTGGGCCCCGTCGCCTCGGTCACCGCTGCCGGGCCCGAGGAGCTGGACGCGGTCTACCACGACACCGCGGATCTGCGGCTGGCCGGGGCGTCGGTGACGCTGCGCCGCCGTACGGGCGGAGCGGACGCCGGGTGGCACCTCAAGCTGCCGCTCGGCGGCGACAGCCGGGAGGAGGTGCGGGCTCCGCTGTCGGACGACGTGCCGGAGGCGCTGCGAGAACTCGTCCGCTCCCGCACCCGGGGCGCCCCGCTGCGTCCGGTCGTCCGGATCCGGTCCATCCGTCACCTGCGGCATCTGCGCGACGCCGGCGGCACGGTGCTCGCCGAGCTGAGCATCGACGAGGTGCGCGCGGAATCCCTCCGGGGAGGCGGCCACGCCGAGTGGAGCGAGCTGGAGGTCGAACTCGCCGACGGGGCCCGCGCCGGACTGCTCGACGCGGTGGAGAAGAAGCTGCGCAAGAAGGGGGTCAGGCGGGCCGACAGCCCCTCCAAGCTGGCCCGCGCGCTGCGGGAGACCGGCCTGGAGCCCGAAGGGGCGCCGCACGCGTCCGCCGAGGTGACGCCCGGGTCCCCGGGCTCCTACGTGCTCGCCTACCTGCGCGAGCAGGTGGGCGAGCTGACGGCGCTGGATCCGGCCGTCCGCCGCGACCTGCCCGACGGGGTGCACCGGATGCGCGTCGCGTGCCGCCGCCTGCGCAGTTGTCTGCGCTCGTACCGGTCCGTGCTCGACCGGCGGGTCACCGACCCCGTCCGGGCGGAACTGCGGTGGCTGGCGGGCGAGCTGGGGGGCGCGCGGGACCAGGAGGTGCTGCGCGAACGCATCGGCACCGCCCTGGACGAGCTGCCCGGTGACCTCGTGCTCGGCCCCGTCGCCGCCCGGTTGCGGGTGTGGGACGTGTCCGGCGGCGACCAGACGCGCACGCGTACCCGGGAGGCCCTGGCGTCAGCACGCTACCTGCGTCTGCTGGACGCGCTGGACGCGCTGGTCCGGCAGCCGCCGCTGCGCGCCAAGGCCGGCGGGAAGCCGGGCCGGGTCATGGCCCGGGCGGTCCTCAAGGAGTACGACCGCTTCGCCGCGCGCATGGACCGGGCGATGGAACAGCCGCCCGGGCAGTCGCGGGACGCGGCGCTGCACCAGGCGCGCAAGGCGGCCAAGAAGGTCCGCTACGCGGCCGAGGTCGCGCGTCCGGCGCTCGGCAAGCCCGTCACCCGTCTCGGCAAGCGTGCCAAGGCGGTCCAGAAGATCCTCGGAGACCACCAGGACGCCGTCGTCGCCCAGGACGCCCTGAGGGGGCTCGCGGTGGCCGCCCACGGGTCGGGGGAGTCCGCGTTCACCTGGGGACTGCTGCACGGCCGGGAAGGGGCGAAGTCGCAGGCACGGCAGGAGGAACTCCCGTCGGCGTGGCGGGCGGCGTCGGACCCCGCGCTCCGGGCACCGCTGCGGCACTGACCCGCACCGCCGGCCGCCGGCCACCGGGCGCGGAGCCCGGCGGCCGGGGTCAGTCCGTCCGGCCCGGGTGGGTCCCCGGACCGTCCCCGTGTCCGGCCAGCGGGGTCGGTGACAGGTCCACGGCGTCCTCGCCGGCTTCGAGCAGGGTGTCGGCGGCGCCCACGATCAGCGGATCGGGCCGGCCCACCGCCCGGTGGTCCTTGGCCGGGTAGTCGCAGCGGTCCAGCAGGCTGCGCATGGCCTCCAGCCGGCCCCGGCGCTTGTCGTTGTTCTTGACCACCGTCCAGGGGGCGTGCGGCGTGTCGGTGGCACGGAACATGTCGACCTTGGCCGCGGTGTAGTCGTCCCACCGGTCCAGCGAGGCGAGGTCCGTCGGCGACAGCTTCCAGCGGCGTACCGGGTCGACCTGGCGGATCGCGAAGCGCGTCCGCTGCTCCGCCCGGGAGACGGAGAACCAGTACTTCACCAGCAGGACGCCGTCGTCGGTCAGCAGACGCTCGAACAGCGGCGCCTGCTCGAGGAACTGGCGGTACTCGGACTCCGTGCAGAAGCCCATCACGCGCTCGACGCCCGCCCGGTTGTACCAGGAGCGGTCGAAGAAGACGATCTCGCCGCGGGCGGGGAGGTGGGCCACGTAGCGCTGGAAGTACCACTGCCCCGCCTCCCTCTCGGTCGGCTTGTCCAGGGCGACGACGCGCGCGCCGCGAGGGTTCAGGCGCTCGGTGAAGCGCTGGATGGTGCCGCCCTTGCCGGCCGCGTCGCGGCCCTCGCACAGGACGACGACCCGCTGCCCGGTCTCCCTGACCCACCGCTGCATCTTCAGCAGCTCGATCTGCAGGACCCGCTTCTCCCTCTCGTAGTCGGACCTGCGCACCCTGTGGTCGTACGGATGGTTCTCCCGCCACGTGTCGACGGGCCTGCCCTCCGCGCTGAGCAGGATCGGCTTCTCCGGCCGTCGGTCGTCGACGCGCATGCCGTCGAGGAGGTTGTCCTCGACGGCCTCGTCACCGGCGTCGCGCGACTGCGCCGCCCCCGCGTCCTCACACTTGGATTCCACTGGAACTCTCCCCTCGTCTCACCGGTCTCACGCGGCGTGTGCCCGGTCGCGCACCGCGCGCACCGCCCCGGCCGGGGTCCTGACGGCCGTGACCCGGTAGATGGTGCGGCCGGGGTCGGTCAGCGGCTCGCCCAGTGCGATCCGGCCGGCGGCGTGCAGTTTGTCGCACTCGGCGGTGGGCAGCGCCGCGTAGCAGCCGCCCCTGCCGGTGGCGGAGTCCAGCGGCCGCCAGTAGCTGTATCTGCGTCGTCCGCCCTCGCGCACGGTGACGAACACGGGGGTGCGCGCGTCGGCGACGATCCGCAGGACGTCGGCCTCGGCGGTACTGAGCGGGCCGCCCGGACGGGGCCCGCGTCGACCGGTCGCACGGGAGGGGGCGGTCTGCGCGTGGACGACGGTAAGCGGCATCGGCTGTGGCCTTTCCGGGACAGGGACTCGAGACCGCCTACCCGCTCCGGCCGGTGTTGATCTCGCTTGTCCGGCATTCTTGTGCACCCCACTGACAACGCCGCCCCCCTTCCTCCGCAACACGGCTGGTCAGCCCAGGGGTACGCCCGTGCGCCGCAGGGGGTGCGGGTTCAGGCGGGCGAATCCTTCCTGGCGTTCGTAGGGGAAGTACGGATAGGGAGCCGTGGTGGCACTCGCGGCGTCGAGCCGGGCCACCTGGTCCTCGGTGAGGGACCATCCGACGGCGCCGAGGTTCTGCCGCAGTTGCTCCTCGTTGCGGGCGCCGATGATCACCGAGGAGACGGTCGGGCGGCGCAGCAGCCAGTTGAGGGCGATCTGCGGGACCGTGCGGCCCGTTTCCTCGGCGATGACGTCCAGGGCGTCGACCACCCGGTACAGCAGTTCGTCGGCGACGGGCGGACCGTGGCCGGCCGTGGTGTGCAGCCGGCTGCCGGGCGGGAGCGGCCGGCCGCGGCGGACCCCGCCGGTGAGCCGGCCCCATCCCAGCGGGCTCCAGACGACGGCCCCGACGCCCTGGTCCTGGGCGAGCGGCATGAGTTCCCACTCGTAGTCCCGGCCGACGAGGGAGTAGTACACCTGGTGCGCCGCGTAGCGCCGGTGCCCGTGGGCGTCCGCGTCGGCCAGCGACTTCATCAGCTGCCACCCGCTGAAGTTCGAGACGCCGGTGTAGCGGAGCTTCCCGGCGCGTACGAGGTCGTCGAGGGTGGAGAGCACCTCCTCGACCGGGGTCCCGGCGTCGTAGGCGTGCAGCTGGAAGAGGTCGATGTGGTCCGTGCCCAGCCGGCGCAGGGCCCGGTCGACGGCCGTGATCAGACGCGCCCGCGAGGTTCCGGCCTCCGTGGGGCCGTCGCCCGTCGGCAGCCCGGCCTTCGTCGAGATGATCACCTGGTCGCGGCGGCCCCTCACGGCGGCGCCGAGGACCTCCTCCGACGCGCCGCCGGAGTAGACGTCGGCGGTGTCGAACATGGTCACCCCCGCTTCCAGGCAGATGTCGACCAGTCGGCGCGCCTGGGTCTCGTCCGTGTCGCCCCAGGCGCCGAAGAGTTCACCGCGCCCGCCGAAGGTGCCGGCGCCGAAGCTGAGCGCCGGGACCATCAGTCCGGACGCTCCCAGTCTCCTGTATTCCACTACCGCATCCCCTCGTCCGGCCGTCCGCCGCACCGCGGTGGTGTGTGCGGTGCGCACGGGACGGCAATCATTAACGGGACCCGTGTTCCGTTAAGATGTTCACAGGTTAGCAGCGCCCCCTCTCTAATGGAACTGGAGTGCCGTTATGACGTCCGAAGGTGTCGAGCCGGGCACCGTCCGCCCGGGCGGACGTACCGCGCGCGTACGATCCGCGGTACTCCGGGCCGCCGGCGACGCCCTGGCCGAACACGGTCTGGCCGGCCTCGACCTCGCCGACGTGGCCCGTCGCGCCGAGGTCGGGAAGACCACGGTCTACCGGCGCTGGGGGACCCCGGCCACCCTGGTCGCCGATCTGCTCGCGGACATGGCCGAGCAGTCGCTGCCGCGCACGGAGACCGGCACGCTCCTCGGCGATCTGCGCGCGAACGCCCGGCTGGTCCGGCACACCCTGGCCGACCCGCGCCAGGGCGCGCTCTTCAAGGCGGTGATCGCCGCCGCGGCCTGCGACCCGCAGACGGCCGCCGCACTCCACCGCTTCTACGACGTCCGCGTCGCGGAGTGGGAACCCTGCGCCCGGCAGGCCGTCGAACGCGGCGAACTCCCCGCCAACACCGACACGCGCGAGGTGATCCGCGCGGTCTCCGCCCCCCTCTACTACCGCCTGCTGACCACCGACGAGCCGCTCGACGAGGCCGCGGCGGACCGTGCGGCCGAGGCCGCCGCGGCGGCGGCACGAGCGGGAGCGTTCACCTCCGCCGCGACCTGACGGGAAGCGCCCCGGCGGACGCCGGGGCGACCGCAGGACCGGGCCGGATGCGCACCGATGGGTGATTCTCTCGTCGAAACCCTTGCCCCGCCGATGGCTCACCTCTTAAATCACACCTTGAACTAAGCCCGGTTCCATCCTCGGCAGAAAGCGCCCGCATGAGACTCAGATCCCTGGGTGTCGCGCTCGTCGCCACGGCGGCGCTCGTCACCCTCCCCGCTCCGATGGCGGCCACCGCGGCCGACACCCCCCTGTCCCAGGGACGGACGGCCACCTCGTCGTCGGCCGAGAACGCCGGCACACCGGCCGGTCTCGCCGTCGACGGCGACTCGGCCACCAGATGGTCCTCGGCCGCCAGTGACGACCAGTGGCTCCAGGTCGACCTCGGCGCCACCGCCTCCGTCACACGGGTCGTCCTCGACTGGGAGGACGCCTACGGCAAGGACTACAAGATCCAGCTCTCCCGGAACGGGAACGACTGGACCGACGCCAGGACGGTGACCGGCGGCGACGGCGGCACCGACACGCTGGACGTCTCGGGCGAGGGCCGGTACGTCCGCATGCAGGGCGTCCACCGGGCCACGCCCTGGGGCTACTCCCTGTGGGAGTTCCAGGTGTTCGGCACCGCCGGCGGCACCGGACCCGGTTCCTGCGACGCGGGCGACGCCGCGCGCGGCAAGCCCGCTTCCGCCTCCTCCGTCGAAAACCCCGGAACACCCGCGTCCGCCGCGTTCGACGGCGACACCGGCACCCGGTGGTCCAGTCAGGCCTCCGACCCGCAGTGGGTCCAGGTCGACCTCGGCTCGGTGCGCGACCTGTGCAAGGTGGACCTCCACTGGGAGGCCGCCCACGCCAAGGACTTCCGGATCGAGGCCTCCTCCGACGGACGGACCTGGCACACGCTCCAGGCCGTGACCGGCGCCACCGGAGGCACGGCCTCCTACGACGTCAGCGGCGAGGGGCGGTACGTCCGCGTGCACGGCACGGCACGCGCCACCGGTTACGGCTACTCGTTGTGGGAGGTCGCCGTCCACACCGGCACGTCCGGCTCAGGCCCGATCCAGGGCGGCGGCGACCTGGGACCGAACGTCATCGTCGTGGACCCCTCCACCCCGAACCTCCAGCAGAGGTTCGACCAGGTCTTCGCGCAGCAGGAGTCGGACCAGTTCGGCAGCGGGCGCTACCAGTTCCTGCTGAAGCCGGGCACGTACAACGGCATCAACGCCCAGGTCGGCTACTACACCTCCGTCTCCGGTCTCGGACTCAACCCGGACGACACGCAGATCAACGGTGATCTCACGGTGGACGCGGGCTGGTTCGACGGCAACGCCACCCAGAACTTCTGGCGTTCCGCGGAGAACCTCGCCCTCAGGCCGGCCAGCGGCACCAACCGCTGGGCGGTGGCGCAGGCCGCCCCGTTCCGCCGCATGCACGTCCAGGGCGGCCTCAACCTCGCCCCCAGCGGCTACGGCTGGGCCTCCGGCGGCTACATCGCCGACTCGAAGATCGACGGCACGGTGGGCCCGTACTCGCAGCAGCAGTGGTACACCCGCGACAGCTCGGTCGGCGGCTGGACCAACGGCGTCTGGAACATGACGTTCTCGGGCGTGGAGGGCGCACCCGCGACCAACTTCGAGAGCGGCCCGTACACCACGCTCGACACCACGCCGGTCTCCCGCGAGAAGCCCTTCCTTTACCTGGACGGCGACGCCTACAAGGTGTTCGTGCCCGGCAAGCGCACCGACGCCCGCGGCGTGTCCTGGCCCGCCAACGCCGGTGGCACCTCGCTGCCGCTCGGCCAGTTCTACGTGGTCAAGCCCGGCGCGACGGCGGCCACCATCAACGCCGCGCTGGACCAGGGTCTCAACCTGCTCTTCACCCCCGGCGTGTACCACATCGACCGGACCATCGAGGTCGACCGGGCCGACACCGTCGTGCTGGGGCTCGGCCTGGCCACGATCATCCCGGACGGCGGTGTCGACGCCATGCACGTGGGCGACGTCGACGGCGTGCGGCTCGCGGGCTTCCTGATCGACGCGGGCCCGGTCAACTCCGACACGCTCCTGCGGATCGGCGAGCCCGGCGCGAACGCCGACCACGCCGCCAACCCCACCACGGTGCAGGACGTGTTCATCCGCATCGGCGGCGCGGGCCCGGGGCGGGCCACCGACTCCGTCGTCATCAACAGCGACGACGTCCTGGTCGACCACACCTGGATCTGGCGCGCCGACCACGGCGAGGGAGTCGGCTGGGAGACCAACCGCGCCGACTACGGTCTGCGGGTCAACGGCGACGACGTCCTCGCCACCGGTCTGTTCGTCGAGCACTTCAACAAGTACGACGTCCACTGGAGCGGGGAGCGCGGCCGGACGATCTTCTTCCAGAACGAGAAGGCCTACGACGCCCCGAACGAGGCCGCCATCACCCACGACGGCATCGTCGGCTACGCGGCCTACAAGGTCGCCGACTCGGTGGACGAACACGAGGCGGTGGCGCTGGGCAGTTACTGCAACTACACCTCGGACCCGACGATCGTCCAGCACCACGGTTTCCAGGTGCCGGTCAAGCCGGGCGTCAGGATGCGCCACCTCCAGGTGATCTCGCTGGGCGGCATGGGCCAGTACCGCCACGTCATCAACGACACCGGCGCACCCACGTCCGGGACGGACACCGTGCCGTCCAAGGTCACGCGGTTCCCGTGACGTGACCCACGGGCAGCCGTGAGGCCGCCGGCGGTGCCCGGAATCCGCCATTGCCGTCGGGAGACGCGGACGGCGGTGCGGCGCGGGGCGGCTCCGTTCCGCGCCGCACCGCACCTGGGCGTTGTCATGCGCGAACGCCCGTCACCGCCGGTTGTGGCGGCGCCCGCACAGGGCCTTCACCGTACGCTCACTTCCAGCCGAGCCGTGTGCACACCGTTCCCCGGGGTGCAGACGGTGCGCGGCGGCCGTGCCTAGTCTCCCGGGCCATGCGATCCACACGAACGAGGCGCTTCGGCCTCGCCACGATCATCGCCCTCGCCCTCGCCCTGTTCGGCCTGGCGCCCTCCGCGAGCGCGGCCGCCCCCGCTCCGGCGGAGCTGACGTTCACCACCGACGCGGCGACCACGCAGCCGGGCGGCACGGTGAACCTGTCGATGACGATCAAGAACAACCAGACGTACGACATCTGGTTCGTCTACCAGACGATCGACCCGACGTGGCTGACCACCCAGCGGCCCGATCTCAAGTACAGCTTCACCGGATGCAGCCTGGCGTCGGAGGCCGGCGCCGTCCCGTGCACCGGCACCGGCCCCGCCGACCTCGGCACCAACTACGGCGCCACCATCCCGCCCGGCCAGAGCCGCACCGTCACCCTGACGCTGCAGATCGCCGCCGACTCCGGCTGCAACGGCGACATCGGCTTCTACTCGTACTACTACGCCGAGTTCAGCGACAGCACGAGCGTGAACGGCGGCCCGGTCCACACGCCGCAGACCCGCGTCCTGTGCGCCTGACCGCCCGCCCGCGCGCGCACTGACCGGCGGCGGGGGGACCACAAAGAGACGAACCAACCCACGGAGAGGGGGAAACCA
>NZ_JBSICH010000042.1:0-79424 GCF_053613315.1 Streptomyces sp. JK94
CCCCCCCTTACCTTCCTCCTCCCCCCCCCTCCCCCCCCCCCCCCCGCCGGGGCGAGGGCGACCGCGTTGACTTGATCTCGCTCCATGCCCGGTCAGCGCCCTGAGGGAGACCCTTGACACCCCGGCGCCACGGAGGCCCCGGTTCCGATCCGCCCCTCTCCGGCTCACAGCAGTACACAGGCCTGCCGACGCGGTCCGGCGCACGCGACCGGGCGGTCGCCGACGGCTCACGACGGTGCCCCTTGCGGGCAGATGGACACCTACGCTTTTCCGTCAAGTTCTGCAGCAGGCACACAAAAGCTCCACACACGCCTCACTATGTGACGCGACGGAAACGTCAACGACCGGCGTCTCAGGGGGGCGACGGCATGGTCATGGGGTGGGCGGGCTCCGGCAGGAGCGGGCCCTCCCCTGCCCGGGGGAGGGAATCACACCGCATGAGACGGACCATTCGCACCACGGCGCTCGCGACGGGCGCACTGATAGCGTCGCTCGGCCTGTCGGCCGGCCCGGTCCACGCCGACGCGCCGACGACACGCGTCGACCTGCGCGTCCTGGTCGTGAGCGACGGAGGGCCGGCCACCGACGCCATCGCCGCCGAACTGGAGACCGCCGGCACGCCGTACACGGAGGTCAACCTGCAGGACTCCGACCGGCCCGTGATCGACGCCGGGTTCCTGGCGGACACCGTGGACGGACTGCCCCGTGCCAAATTTCAGGCCGTCGTGCTGCCCAACGACAACCCCTTCCCGGCCGGCTCCGCCGAGATGACGGCGCTCGCGTCCTACGAGCGGACCTACGCGATCCCGCAGGTGGACGCCTACACCTACGCGCGTCCCGAGGTCGGCCTCCAGTACGCGGTCGGCACGGGGTACGCCGGGAGCGTCGACGGTGTGCGCGCGGAGGTGACCCAGGCCGGTCTGGCCGGCCCCTTCGGGTACCTGGACGGGGCGGTTCCGTTCGAGGACAACTCCCCCGCCGTCGGCGAGTCCTACGCCTACCTGTCGACGCCCGCACCCGGGGCCGACTTCGTCCCCTACGTCCAGGCGGCGATACCCGGGCGGGCGACCAAGGGCTCCCTGGTGGGCGAGTACCGGCACGACGGGCGGCGGGAACTCGTCGTCACGTTCGTCTACAACCAGCACCAGCAGCAGTTCCGGCTGCTCGCCCGGGGCATCGTGGAGTGGATGACCGGCGGGGTCCACCTCGGGGCCGACCGCAACTACTTCGCCGTACACGTCGACGACGTCTTCGCGGCCGACGACCGCTGGGACACCGAGCTGAACTGCACCCCCGGCGACGTGGACTGCCCGCCGGGCGAGGGCACGCCCAACCCGGTCCGCATGGTCCCGGCCGACGTCGACCACGCCACCGCCTGGCAGGACAGCCGGGACTTCACCCTCGACATGGCCTACAACGGCTCCGGCAGCGTCGACCACCGCCTGGAGAACGACGGCGCCGACCCGCTCGCCGACCGGCTGATCGCCGACCGCGACGACTTCCGCTGGATCAACCACACCTACACGCACGCCTTCCTGGGCTGCCGGCAGGATGTCAGCGTGGTCCCCTGGAAGTGCGCGACCGACCCCGACGGCAGTACCCAGTGGGTGAGCCGGAACGAGATAGCCGACGAGATCGCCACCAACCGCGTCTGGGGCGAGACGGCCGGACTGCCCCTGGAGGACGACGAGCTGGTGACCGGCGAGCACTCCGGTCTGAAGGTCACCCCGCAGCAGCCCACCGACAACCCGAACCTGGGTCCCGCCCTCGCCGACACCGGCATCGCCTGGCTCGCCTCGGACAGCTCCCGCGACCCCGTGCAGCGGCAGGTCGGCAGCGCCACCACCGTCTCCCGCTACCCGATGAACGTCTTCTACAACGCCGGCCGGGCGGCCGAGCAGGTCGACGAGTACAACTGGATCTACACCAGCCGCGCCCAGGGCGGCAGCGGCATCTGCGAGGACAACCCCGCCACCTCCACCTGCCTGCCCGCACCGCTGGACACCGCCACGGGTTACGCCGAGCACATCGTGCCCCTGGAGACGCGCATCGCGCTCGGGCACGTGCTCTCCAACGATCCCAAGCCGCACTTCATCCACCAGTCCAACCTCGCCGAGGACCGCATCGCCTACCCCGTGCTCGACGGTGTCCTGGGCGACTACGACGACCTGTTCGCCGGGAACACGCCCGTGGTCAACCTCCGCATGGAGGACATCGGCGTCGAGATGCAGCGCCGCGCCGCCTGGCGGAGCGCGGTCGACGCCGGCCAGGTCACCGCGTACCGCACCGGCGACACCGTGACCGTCCAGGCACCGGACGGCGTGGCCGTGACGGCGACGATGCCCGCCGGCACCCTGCGCGCGGGCACGGGCTTCGGCGACGCCTACGCGGGCGCGCTCTCCGGGTGGGCCGCCACCACCGGCGGCCCGCTCACCCTCGACCTGCCGTCCACGGCCACCGCACCCTCCCCGGCCACCGGGCCCGACGACACGGCCGCCGCACCCTCCACCGCCCCCCGCACCCGGGTGCCGGCCGGTGTGAGCGACCCGGTGCCGTACGGCGCCGAGCGCCCAGCGCCGTAACGCCGGCGCAGGTCCGGTCAGCCCGCACGATCAGCCCACACCTCGGCCGTGGAGCACATGCATGCACGTTCCCCACGACGCGCGACGCTCCGGCGCGCCGCGCGTCACCCTGCTCACCGAAGGCACCTACCCGCACAGCCACGGCGGCGTGAGCGTCTGGTGCGACCAGCTCGTCACCGGCATGCCCGACCTCGACTTCGACGTCACGGCCGTCACCGGCACCGGGCGCGAACCGCTTGTCTGGGACATCCCCGCCCACGTCTCACAGGTCGTCTCCGTCCCCATGTGGGGGCCGGCCCCGCAGGGCCGGCCGCCTCGCGGACATGAGCACCACCGGCTCGCCGCGGCCTACGAGCGTTTCGTCACCGCACTGCTCGACCCGCGCGCCGAGGACGGCTTCGGCCCCGCGCTGTACCGGCTGGCGCGGGCCGCGGCCGACGGCCGGCTCAGTCCGTTCCTGCGCGGGGACCGGGCGATCGCCGTCCTGACGGCGGTCTGGAACCGGCCGGGACTGCCCGTGCGCGAGGCCCGGCCCACACTGCACGACGCGGTGACCGCGACCGCGCTGCTGGAACACGCCCTGCGCCCGCTGGCCGCGCCGTGTCCGCAAGAGGGCGTGGCACACGCCGTCAGCGGCGGTGTCGCGGTGCTGCCCGGACTCGCCGGACTGGAGCGGCACGGTGTGCCGTTGCTGCTGACGGAGCACGGCGTCTACCTGCGCGAGCGCTACCTCGGCTACCGCACCGCCCCCTACCGGTGGCCGGTGAAGGCGCTGCTGCTGGGCTTCTTCCGGCTGCTGGCCGAGGAGACCTACCGCCGGGCCGCCCTGGTCACCCCGGGCAACCGCTACAACCGGCTGTGGGAGGAGCGGGGCGGGGCCGCCCCGGAGTCCATACGGACGGTCTACAACGGCGTGGACCCGGCCGCGTTCCCGCCCGCCGGACCCGAACCGGCCGAGCCCGTGCTCAGCTGGGCCGGCCGGGTCGACCCGATCAAGGACCTGGAGACCCTGATCCGCGCCTTCGCCCTGGTACGGTCCGAAGTCCCCGCCGCGCGCCTGCGGTTGTTCGGCGGCACCCCGCGCGGCGGCGAGGCCTACCGGGAGCGCTGCGAGGCGCTGGCGGCCCGGCTCGGCCACGGTGACGCGGTCGCCTTCGAGGGCCGGGTCGAGGACATCAAGGACGCGTACGCCGCCGGGAACGTCGTGATGCTCTCCAGCATCAGCGAGGGCTTCCCCTTCACCCTGATCGAGGCCATGTCGTGCGGCCGGGCGACCGTCTCCACGGACGTCGGCGGGGTCCGGGAGGCCGTCGGCGACACCGGGCTCGTGGTGCCGCCGCGCGATCCGGCCGCCATGGCCGCCGCGGCACTGGAGCTGCTGCGCGACGCGGAGCGGCGCCGGGCCATGGGCGAGGCCGCCCGGCTCAGGGTGATCGGACAGTTCACCCTGCGTCAGACCATCGACACCTTCCGGTCGATCTACCTCGAACTCGCCGCCTCCTCCGGTACGGCCGCCCGCGCGACGGCCGTACCGGAGGACATCCTCGCCCCGGCGGGCGCGGTGCCGGTGCCCGTGAGGAGTGCGACCGGATGAGCGGGCCGATGGCACTGGAGCCGGGCGGCGCGGAGCAGGACACGCTGGCGCTGCGTCTCGCCGACGAACGCACCCTCGCCGGACGTCCGGCCGACCAGCACACGCTCACCCTGGTCCGCCCCGGCCACGGCGCCCGGCGCGACGCGGTCGACGCGCTGGCCGCCGAGCTGGCCGACCGGATCGCGCCGGCCGTCCACCCCTACGAGGTGGCGGCGCTGCTGGAGTCCGAGGGGCTGACCGGCGGGGCGATCCGGGAACGGTACGGGCACTCCGACCTGTTCTCCCTGGCCGCAGCCCTGTACGAACGCGTGCCGCGCACCTTCCCGGACCCGCCGCGCCCGGCCGACCCCTGGCGGCCCGACCACGTGCGGTGCGCGCTGCGCGGGGCACTGTTCGCCCTGCCGGGGCTCGCCTACGCGCTCGCGGGGCGCCTGCTGCCCCAGGACGGCGTGGTGCGGGCCCTGGTGGTGGCGGGGCTCCTCTCCTGGGCGTGGAACCAGGCGCTGGGGCACCGCGCGTACCTGCGGCTGGCCACCGGGCGCCGGGAAGCGGGCCGCACCCTCCTCAAGGGCGCCCCGCTGGGCGCCCTCGCGGCGACCGCGGCCGGGGTGCCACTGGCCGGTTCCGGCACGGCGGCCCTGGCCGTGACCGCCCAGTCGGGGTACCTCGCGGCGGCCGGGGTGCTCCTCGTGCTGGGCCGGGAACGGCTGCTGCTGCTCGCCCTCGCACCGTTGACGGCCGGTGCGGCGACGCTGCCGTGGTGGGAGCCCGGCAGCATGCTGCGGGCGGGTCTGCCGCTGCTGTCGTGTCTCGGTGCTCTCGCCGCGGCGGGCTGGGCGCTGCGCGGCACCCGTACGGTCCCGCAGGCCTCCGCGGGCGCCCGCCCGCGTCTGATCCGCTCACTGCCCTACGGCCTGTTCGGGCTGGCCGCCGGGGCGCTGGTGTTCCTGGCCGGCCACCACCACCCGTGGGCGGTGGTCGTGCTGACCCTCAGTATGGGCCCGGCGGAGTGGCTGCTCTTCCGCTACCGGGGGCTGTCGGTGGCGGCGCTGCGGGCCACCGGTACGCCGGCCGGTTTCCGGCTGCGCTCGGCCGCCGTCCTCGCCGGCTGCCTGCTGGCGTACCTCGGCCCGCTGGTGCCCGCGGCGCTGCTGGTGGACGCCGAGCCCGTCACGCTGCTGCTGCTCGCGACGGCGCTGTGGACCTCCCTGCTGCTCCAGGCCTTCGGGGTGGCCTGGCCCCCCGCCGCCCTGTGCCTCGCGGCGGCCGGCGGCGCCGGCGCGGTCGCCCTGGCCGGGCTGCCCCCGGGTGCGGCCACCGCCCTGCCGCTGTGCTGCGGTGCGGCCGCGCTCTGCCTCACCGTGTACGTGCTGCGGCTGCTGGGCCGGCCGGCGGCCCATGCCTGACCCCGCGGCGCGGCCGCCGTACCGCCTCCGAGCCCGTCCGGGCCGCTCCCCGCTCCCGGCCACCCACCGCCCCACCGACCGGAAGGACCCCGCGTGACCGCCACACCGCTCGCCGCCGTCAGCGGAGCCGAGGGTTTCATCGGCTCCCACCTCACCGAGGCGCTCGTCGCCTCCGGGCACCGGGTGAGGGCCATGGCGCAGTACAACTCCTTCTCCTCCTACGGCTGGCTGGAGACCCTCTCCCCCGACGTCCTCGACCAGGTCGAGATCGTCCTCGGCGACGTCCGGGACCCCGGCTCGGTACGCCACCTCGTCGAGGGCGCCGACTGCGTGTACCACCTGGCCGCCCTCATCGCGATCCCGTACTCCTACCAGGCGCCGCACAGTTACGTGGACACCAACGTCACCGGCACGCTGAACGTCCTGGAGGCGGTCCGCGCCCAGGGCACACCGCGCCTGGTGCACACCTCCACCAGCGAGACGTACGGCACCGCGCAGACCGTGCCGATCACCGAGGACCACCCCGTCAACACCCAGTCGCCGTACGCCGCGTCCAAGGCGGGCGGGGACCGTCTCGCGGACAGCTACCACGCCAGTTTCGGCACGCCCGTGGTGACGCTGCGGCCCTTCAACACCTACGGGCCCCGGCAGTCGATGCGGGCGGTGATCCCCACCGTCATCGGTCAGCTCGCGGCCGGCGAACGCACCATCACCCTGGGCGATCTGCGGCCCACCCGGGACTTCACCTTCGTCAAGGACACCGCGCAGGCGTTCCTCGCGGTCGGCACCGCGCCCGCCGAGCGGGTCGTGGGCCGTACGTTCAACGCCGGCACCGGCGGCGAGATCTCCGTCGGCGACCTGGTGGCACTCATCGGCAAGGTGATGGACGCGGCCGTCGACGTACGGGAGGACGCGCAGCGGCTGCGGCCGGCGAACTCCGAGGTGATGCGGCTGGTCGCCGACGCGACCCGGCTGCGGGAGGCGACCGGCTGGAGCCCGGCGCACGATCTGGAGCGGGGCCTCGGGCACACGGTGGAGTTCTTCCGCGAGCCGGCCAACCTCGCCCGCTACAAGACCGGCATCTACAACATCTGACCACCCACAGGCACGTGAACCGAGGGGGGAACCTCATGCACGCAGTGATCCTGGCCGGGGGCAAGGGCGTCCGGCTGCGGCCCTACACCACCGCGCTGCCCAAGCCGCTCGTGCCCATCGGCGACCAGCACGCCATCCTGGAGATCGTCCTGCGCCAGCTCGCCTCGGCCGGGTTCACCGGCTGCACGATCGCCATAGGGCACCTGGGCGAGATCATCCGCGCCTATGTCGGCGACGGCTCGCAGTGGGGCCTGAGCATCGACTACGCCACCGAGGAGAGCCCTCTGGGCACCATCGGGCCGCTGCTCACCCTGCGCGAGCGGCTGCCGGAGCACTTCCTGGTGATGAACGGCGACATCCTGACCGACCTCGACTACGCCGACGTCCTGCGCCGGCACACCGCTGCCGGGGCCCCGCTGACCATCGCCACCTACGCCCGCAAGGTGCACATCGACTTCGGTGTCCTGACCACCGACGAGAGCCGGGTGGTCGCCTTCACCGAGAAGCCCAGCATGGACTACCGGGTCTCGATGGGCGTGTACGGGCTGTCCCGGACGACGCTCGACGGCTACACGGCGGGACTGCCGCTCGGTTTCGACGAGCTGGTGCTCGACCTGCTGAAGTCCGGTGACTGCCCGCACGCCTACGACTTCGAGGGCTACTGGCTCGACATCGGGCGCCCCGACGACTACGACCGGGCCAACGCGGAGTTCACCAGCCGCAAGTCCCTGCTGCTCAAGGGAGCCTGAGCACCGCATGCGCATCCTCGTTGTGGGCTTCACCGGCTACCTGGGCGCCCATGTCGCCGACCGGCTCCGTGCCCTGCCGGGCACGCGGGTCCTCGGCGGCGGCCGCTCGCCCGCCGCCGACGTGCCGGTCGACCTCGCCGACGGCTGCGTCGACCGGCTCGCCGGGGCCCTGGTGGCGGCGGCCCCCGACGCCGTCGTCAACTGCGCGGGCGCCACCGGCGGTGATCCGGTGGCGCTCGCCGAACTCAACGCCCGCGGCCCCGCCGTCCTGTGCGCGGCGCTGCGCCGGGCCCGCCCCGCCGCCCGCCTGGTCCACCTCGGATCGGCCGCCGAGTACGGGCCGGGCACGGTGGACGTCAGGGTGCCGGAGACGGCGGCGACCCGTCCGCTGACCGCCTACGGCGCCACCAAGCTGGCCGGGACCGTCACGGTCGCCACCTCCGGTCTGGACGCGGTGGTCCTGCGGGTCGGCAACCCGGTGGGGCCCGGCGCACCGCCGTCCGGCCTGCCCGGCCGGGTCACCGGACTGCTGCGCGCGGCGGGCGCGGACCCGGAGGCGGTGCTCCGGCTCGGCGACCTGTCGGCGCACCGGGACTTCGTGGACGTGCGCGACGTCGCGCGGGCGGTCGAAGGCGCGGTCACCGCGGCCGGGCCGTTGCCGCGCGTCCTCAACATCGGTGGCGGTGACGCGGCCCCGGTGCGCCGGCTGGTGCGGACGCTCGCGGACACCGCCGGTTTCCGCGGCCGGATCGAGGAGGAGGGTGCCGGGTCGGTCCGTTCCGGCCAGGTGTCCTGGCAGTGCTCCGACATCACCGCCGCCCGGGCCGCCCTCGGCTGGCGGCCGTCGTACTCGCTCGACGAGTCACTGGCCGCCCTCTGGTCGGCGGACGCCCGTCCGCCGGCCCTCACCGCGGAAGGCGACCGCCCGTCGTGAGCCTGCTGATCCCGCTGTACGTCCACCCGGCCGAGGACCCGGGCTCCTGGCACCGGCTCATCACGGCGGCCGACCGCACGTACGGAGTCGTCATCAATCCCGGCGACGGGCCGGGCGGTGCGCCCGATCCTGCCTTCGTCGCGGCGGCCGGCGCGCTGCGGACGGCGGGCGCCCGCCTGCTCGGGTACGTCGACACGGACTACGGCACGCGTCCGGCGGCCGAGGTCGCCGAGGACGCCCTGCGGCACCGGGAGTGGTACGGGGCCGACGGGTGCTTCCTGGACCGCGTGAGTTCGGCGGCGACCGAACTGCCCTTCTACAGGGCACTGGTGCGCGGTCTGCGCCGGCGGGGAACGACCTGCGTCGTGCTGAACCCGGGGGTCCATCCGGCGCCGGGCTACGCGCGTGTCGCCGATCTCGTCGTCACCTTCGAGGGGCCCTGGTCCACCTACGTCTCCGCGTTCAGCCGGCCGGACTGGGCCCTGCGGCACCCGCCGGAACGGTTGTGCCACCTGGTGTACGGCGTGCCCGAGGCCCTCGCTCCGCTAGCCGTGCGGACCGCGCACGAGCGCGGCGCCGCGGTCTGCGGTCCCGTCACGGGAGAGCCGCCCAACCCGTGGACCCGCCTGACGCCCGTACTGACCGGAGCGGAGCGATGAGGCGCGGGGGACGGGCGTCGGCCGCCCTGCTGACGGTCCTGCTTCTCTCGGTGGTGGCCGGATGCTCCGGCGGGGGCGGCACGCCGGCTCCGGACCCGTCCGCGACGGCGGTGTGGCAGCCCCGGCCCGGACTGGCCTGGCAGTGGCAGCTCGACGGGAAGGTCGATCCGTCGGCCGACGTGCCCGTCTACGACATCGACGGGTTCGAGAACGATGCGGCCGACGTGGCCCGGCTGCACCGCGCCGGCCGCAAGGTGATCTGCTACGTCAACGTGGGGGCCTGGGAGGACTACCGGCCCGACCGGGACGCCTTTCCCCGGGCGGTGCTGGGCAAGCCCAACGGCTGGCACGGGGAACGCTGGCTCGACATCCGCGAGGTGTCCGTACTGCGGCCGATCATGGAGCGGCGGTTCGACATGTGCCGGGAGAAGGGCTTCGACGCGGTGGAACCCGACCTGGTGGAGGGCTACGGCAACGAGACCGGCTTCCCGCTCACCGCGCGGGACCAGCTGGTGTACAACCGCATGATCGCCCGCATCGCCCGTGCACGGGGTCTGGCGGTGGGCCTCAAGAACGACCTGCCGCAGATCCCGCAGCTGGTGGGCGACTTCGACTTCGCCGTCAACGAGCAGTGCGCCGAGTACGGCGAGTGCGCGCGGCTCACACCGTTCATCGAGGCCGGCAAGGCGGTCTTCCACGTGGAGTACGACGTGCCGGCCCGCGGCTTCTGCCCCGAGTCGCGCCGGCTGGGACTGTCCTCGATGCTGAAGCGGCCGGAGCTAGGGGTCTGGCGCGATCCCTGCTGAGCGCGGCATGACTCAGGCAGGCGAAGCAGGACATGCTGGGACCAGGCCATCGTGGCCCCTGGGTCCCGCTTGCTCGGGACGGTTGCCCGGTGGCCTGCCAGTTGAGCAGGGAGCGGAACCCGCGCGCTCAACCGCTGAAGTCCCCCACACCACTCCGGGGGACGCCATCGGGGCGGTTCACTCATGCGCAGACCCTGCCTCCGCACGTGAACGAAGCCGTTCGCCGGGCAGCCTCAGATCGTCATCGCCTCCTGTATCCAGCGGTTGACGCGGTACGGCAGCCACCACTCCGTCCCGCCGACCGCGAGTACGAGCCGCTCCTCGCGGAGGTCGGCGAGCGCGTCCGGCGGTACCGCCGACGCGGGAGCCCCGTACGCCAGACGTCCGATCGCTTCCTGGTAGTGCGGTTCGTCCACCGTGAACCGGCGGAGGTCTCCCCAGCGGCGGTCGCGGATCTGGATGAAGCCCGGCCCCTGCCGCCAGAGGCACTTGCCGAGGTAGTGGCCGTTGCGCCAGGTCCGCAGCGCGTCGTCCGCCGTCGCCGGGTCCGTCCCCTCGATCCGCTGCGGCGGCTGGAGGTGGCTCAGGAGCCGGCTGATGCTTTCGGCGGACATCGGGCCTGCGTCCGGGCCCGGCCGCAGGTCCCACTCGACGAGCACCGCACGGGCTGTCAGGTCCCTCACCAGACTGAGGGTGCGCACGGCACGGGCCGCCGCCTCCGGCGTTCCCGTGTCCGCGAGGTCCACGGCACCGGACAGGCGGACGCGGCGCGCGCCCAGTTCCCACAGCCGGTCGCACTCCTCGGCGACGGGACCGGTCAGCGTGATGTCGCCGAGGAACATGCCCGGCAGCGCGCAGGCGACGGGGTCGTAGTCACGCCAGACGGCCGCGGACGGGGTGAGGGTGGAGTGTGGACTCATCGGACTGGCCTCCAGAGGCGCCTGAACGGTCGGGCGGCGGTGGGACGACGCTCGGGCGATGGTCGGTCGAGAGCTGGGGAGAGGAAGGGCGGAAGAAGGAGGGAAGAAGGGAGGTAAGAGGAAGGCGGGGGCAGGGGCAGGTCAGACTCCGGTCATGTGCGGTTCGGCCGCCGTGGCGTCCGGTACGGGCGCCGCCACGGGCGGCTCCGCCGGCGCCGAGTACCGGTGCCGCATGAAGTCCAGCCGCAGCAGGTCCTCGTTCACCGCCGAGGGTGCGATGTGCACGTACTGCCCGTTGTCGGTGAAGACCAGCCCCAGTTCCGTCCAGCGGTCGAGCAGCTCGTGCACCTCGTCCTCCCGGAGCGCCCCGCCCGGCACCCTGCCCGCCGCCTTGCGGGCAAGGGCCGCCGGCGTGTGCGGCTGGTCCAGCAGCCGGAACACGGCGATCTCGTACGGGTCGGTCAGTTCCATCGCCCGCCACTCGAAGGCCCGGCGCCTGCTCACCAGGACGATGCGGTCACCCAGGTCGGCCTGGGTGAGACGCGCGTCGGCGTGGTGCTTGCGCCAGGCGGCGAGCGCGGCGTTGAGCGCGGTGACCGTGGGTTTGCCGATGCCCCGCTCCGGCGCCTCGAAGACGTAGGCGAGGCCGTGCAGCTCCTCCTCCGGCAGGTCGTAGGTGAAGCGGTAGTGCGCCTCCGGGCGCAGGCCGGAGAAACCCAGCTCGGGCCGGTTGAAGTAGGGGCTGAACCGTTCGATGGCGATGCGGGCCGAGAGGTCGACCGGCGGGTTGAGGTGTTCCAGAGCCGGTATCTGCGCGATGACCGGGTCGTAGTCCTCCGCGCTCTCTCCCGGGAAGCCGTGCAGGTAGTTCCAGGACACCGACAGACCGGTCTCGGCGCCGTCGCGGAGCATGCGTACGTTCTGGCAGCCGCTGACGCCCTTGTCCATCAGGTCCAGTACGCGGCTGTTCAGGCTCTCGATGCCCGGCTGTACGTAGATCAGGCCCGCGTCGGAGAGCGTACGGAGGTGGGCGCGGCGCATATTGGCCTTGATCTCGATGTGCAGCCGCAGGTCGTAGCCGCTCTCGATGATCCGGGGCAGCACGGTGGACAGGTAGCCCATGTCGAGGATGTTGTCGACCACGTACATGTCGAGCACACGGTGGCGGCGGGCGAGTTCCACGATCTCGTCGTAGAAGGTGTCCGGGCTCTTACTGCGGAACTGCATGAAGGAACCGTTCAGTCCGCAGAACGTGCAGTGGTGTTTCTCGCCCCACCAGCAGCCTCTGGCGCCCTCGACGACGAGCTTGGGCTCGACCCAGTTACGGGCCACGGAGGTGCCGAGGCGTTCGAAGTAGCCGCTGTAGTCGGGCGGCAGGATGGCGGCGGGCGGCAGCGGGCTGGTGGCCATCGCGTTGGCGGTGCTCACACCGTCCGGCCCGCGGTGGCACAGACCGGTCACGGTGGAGAGGTCCGGGTGTTCTTCCCCGAGCGCGGACAGCAGCTGTGGAAAGGCGGCCTCGCCCTCGCCCCGGACCACGTAGTCCACGAACGGGAAGTTGCGGTGGACCGTCGCGCCCTGCTCGCCGTCGCAGTTGGCACCGCCGAGGACGGTCACGATGTGCGGCGCGAGCTGCTTGACCTGGCGGGCTGCCGCGAGCGCGGCGGTGTTCTGCTGGAAGGTGGAGGTGAAACCGACGACGTCGGGTGCCGCGTCGGCGATCCGCCGGGCGGTCTCCGCCACGAACTCCGGTACCAACCGGTGCAGTTCGCGGGTCATCCGCATCCGGGAAGCGCCGACCTTCCCCTTCATCGCGGCGGTGAACTCCTCGTCCCGCCATGCGGGGTCGTCGTAGAGCGCGGACGAGAACACCCAGTCGCCGCAGCCCATGAAGTAGGAGGCCAGCGCGTAGTACTCGTAGTCCTCGGCGGTGAACTCCATGCGCCGGGTGATCCAGTCGGTGAACTCGAGGTTGGCGTGCAGCACTTCGGCACTGCCTTCCGGCAGGTGCTCGTCCACACTCCGCTTGAGGATCCCGAGGGCCAGCGACGGAAGGTCGATGGGCGACCAGGGCATGTTGACCAGGAGTACGCGCATGTCAGCTCCTCGTGGGACGGCCGGAAGACGGGTGACGGGGAAGACGGCGGAAAGGGGAGGCGAAAGGGGGCTCGGGGCAGTAGGCCACGGTCGCCGTGGGACGCCCCGGCCCCGCGGGGACGGACACCCCCGTGGCGGCGGACGCCCCCGTGGTCCGGGCCGACCGGCCGGCCCGGCGTCGGTGGACACCGGGCCGGCCGGCGAGGATCAGTTCTCCTCCGTGTCCTCGGCGTTGCGGAACGGAATGGTGACCGTGACGCCGACGCTCGGCTTCCGGTTCTCCTCGTCACCCTCGAGCGGGTCGTTGTGGATGATGTCCTTCTGCATGGGCGGTTCTCCTCTCGGTGTGTCCGGCGGTACCCGTCCCGGCCGCCGCCGCGGTACGGACGCGGCCGGGATCCCCCCTCCGGTCGGCGGGGGGCGTCTTGGGGGCGCGGTGCGGGCCGCGCAGCTCGCGGTCGAGGAAGACCACGGCGCGGCGCAGTACGGCGACGTGGTCGCCGCCGTCGTAGCCGTCATGCCCGCTGTCGAGCCACATCGACTCGTGACGGATTCCGGCGGCGCGCAGCGCGGCGAGGTAGCCGCGCACCTGGCCGGGCGGACACTTGGCGTCCCGGGTGGCGGCCACGACCAGCAGTGGTGCCCGCACGCGCGAGGCGTACCGGATCGGTGAACTGCGGGCGTACGCGTCGGGCACCTCGTCGGGCGTGCCTCCGTACAGGCGTTCGTCCAGGGTGCGCAGTGCGGGCGTGGTGGTGCGGTAGGCGGCGACGCCGTCGGCGACGGGCTTGACGGCGACCCCCGCCTGCCACAGTCCGGGGCGGGTGCCGAGGGCCAGCAACGCGAGGTAGCCGCCCCACGAGGTGCCCCACAGTCCGACGGCGTCCGGGTGCACCAGTCCGCGTCCGATCAGGTCGGCGCGCACCGCCACCAGGTCCTCGACCTGCGTGAGCCCCACGCCCGCGCCGAAGGCCCGGCGCCATCGGGGGCCGTAGCCGGTGGAGCCGCGGTAGTTGACGCGCGCGACGGCGAAGCCCGACGCCACGAGCGAGTGCACGACGCCGTCGTAGGCGTCGCGGTCGTGGTCGGCGGGACCGCCGTGCACGAGGAAGACCACGGGCGGCGGCGCGCCCCGCTCTCCGGCTGCCCGGCCGTGAGGGCATTCGTCCCGCGGGGATTCGTCCCGCGGGGATTCGGATTCCGGTGGCAGGCCGTGTCCCTCGGGAAGGCTGAGCCATGTGTGCACGGGACCGTCCGGGGTCGGCGTCCACAGATCGCGGTGGTCGCCCGGGACGCGCCCCGGCACGGTGCCGAGGGCCGGCAGCGCGGTACCGGCCGTGGAGCACATGCGCGGCGGATGGGCGGTGTCCGTCCACAGGTAGTGCACGTCGCCACCGGCTCGCGGCGCCGCGTCCAGCAGGCTGCCGGGTGGTGTCGGCACGCGCGTGAGGGTGCCGGTGTCCAGACGGGCCCGGTGCAGGGTGCTGCGGCCGTGGCGGTCCTCGCGGACCAGGACGGTGCGCCCCGCGTCCTGGTCCGGGTACCAGCGGGCGGTGATCTCGCTGTCGAACGCGCACCACGGGTACGTACGGATGCCGGTCTCCGGCCGCCAACTGGCCAGCAGGTAGCGGTTGCCGTCCTCGCGCACCAGCAGCAGTTCGTCGCGTTCGCCGGTGGGCGCGAAGCCGAGCGACCAGAGCCTGCCGTGTGCCCCGGAACCGGAGAGCACGGCGCGAGGTGTGCCGTCCGCGGCCAGGACGGTCACGGCGTGCGCGGAACCAGCGGGCCCGCTGATCGCCAGCAGACCGGCCGCGGCGCCGGCCCCGGACAGTGTGGCGTGCTGGTCGACGCGCGTCACCTCGCGTGCGGGAGCGCCGCGCCGCCCCAGGTGGACGGTGGTCGTCCGGCCGTTCCCCAGCCCCATGGCGACGATCCCGTCGTCGCTCACCGCCAGGCCGCGCGGGGTGCCCCGGGGCACGTCGGTCAGCCCGGGGAGGTCGGGGCCGCCGCGGAAGGGCTGGAACCGCCAGAGCCCCTCGCCGTGCGCGTCCTCGTCGAACCACCACACGTTCGCGTCCCGGTCGATCGTTCCGTGCGCAGTGCCCCGGGGCCGGTCGGTCACCTGACGGGCACGCCCGGTCCGCGCGTCCCAGGCGAACACCTCGCACCTGCCTTTCGCGTCCGCGGTGAACACCATCAGCGCCGGATCGGCGGCGCAGACCTCGGGCAGGGCGGCGAGGTAGACCTGGTAGCGGGAGCCGGTCACCGGTCTCGCCTCCGCGCCAAAACGTCTCCCGCGGACGTGCCCTTCGGCGGTACGTCCGGTACCAGCACGCGTCCCGCGCCGAGGGTCGTGTGCAGGGCGAGCAGGACCAGGGCTCCGGCGGAGGCGAGCGCGGGTACGGCCGTCCCCGCGTGAGCCGTCAGGAACCCGGCGAACGCGGGCGCCACGGCGGCGGCTCCCCCGGCGGCGACGGCGAGCACGGAGCCCGCTCGGGCCTGGAGTCCGGGCGGCGTCCCCTGGATCGCGCGGGCCTGGAGGATCACCGTGGCCAGCGGCATGATCAGGCAGAACCCGCCGAACAGCGCCCCGTACGTCCACGGTCCCCCGGACATCGCGAGCGCGGCGGCGAGCGGGATCATGAGCCAGGAAACCGTCACCACCGCCCGCACGGGGCTGAGTCCGCGCACCAGCCGGGGCGCGGCGAGCGAACCGGCGAGTCCGGCGGCGCCGGACAGCGCCAGGACCAGGCCCATGGACGTGCTCCCGTGGCCGCTCTCCTGCAAGGTGAAGAGGGCGTCGTAGTACAGCGCGGCCAGTACGCCGTTGACGGTGGTGGTCCACACGAGTACCAGCCGCAGCAGGGGTGTCGTCCGGACGAGCCGCAGGCCGGCGCCCGCCTCGGCGACCAGAGCGGACCGGGCACCGCGGACGGAGCGGGTCGCGGGTCGCGGCGCGGATCCCTCCCGGGGCGGGGCGGCGGCCGGTTCCGACGCGCCGTCAGCCCGGTCCGACGCGTCCGCCCGGTGCGTCGTGCCCACCGCGTCCGCGCTGTCGGTCCGGCCGGCCCGCAGGTCCGAGCGCATGGCCCGGACGCACACGGCCGTGACGGCGTACGAGACGGCGTCCAGCAAGAAGGGCAGCGCGCGCGAGACCTGGTACAGGATGCCGCCCAGAGCGGGTCCCGCGACCAGGGCGCCCCGGTCACCCGCCTCCAGCCCGGCCACCACGCGTGTGAGGTTCCCGGGCGTGGAGATCAGGGCCACCGTGCCGCGGGCCGCCGCCTCGTAACAAGCGGTGGCGGTCCGTTCCACGAGAACGGCGGTGAGCAGATGGACCAGGGAGGGCCGTCCTTCCGCGACGGCCAGGGCCACGGCCACGGAGCCCATCGCGAGCGCCGATACCGTCGCCGACCAGAACATCACCTGCTTGCGCCTGCCACGGTCTGCGGGTATCGCGACGAGTGGGCCGAGCACCAGCCCGGTCGCCGTGGACACCCCCGCGACCAGTCCCACCACCGCCGGCGAGTAACCGAGCCCGAGGAGCAGCAGCGGCAGGACGACCCCGGACGCCTGGCTGCCCAGGGCGTCGGCAGCGCCGGCGCACCAGAAGAGCCGGACATCGCGAGTGACGGGTCCGGTGTCCTTGGTCAGGGCCGGCGGAGCCGAAACGGTCCGGGCACGCGGGGCCCCCTTCTCGGGGACGGAAGATTCCATGCTCAGCCCTCCTCGTTTCCGCCGTCACACTCGAAATCACTTACGAGTCCGCATAAGAAATGGCGCCACAAATGAAAAAAATGTGCAGAAGAGGTGCAGAAGTTGAAACATCCGGGAGCTTAGCCAGGCGTCGACGTGAAGGACAAGGGTGTGCGGACAGGGGCCGGTCCGATCTCGCGCGACCGGCGCGGGGCACGCCGCGTCCCGGCGCGGCAGCATCGGGACGGGTGGTTCCTGTCGCACCCGCGCCGTCCGTGATCACCGGGCCGGGGTGGCGCGTTTCGGGCGGCGGTGCGGCGCCCGGTGTTCCCGCTTTGCTTCGGCAGCCGTGGTGCCGGACGGATTCTCCGAGCGGGTGGCGCCCGTTGCGGATCGCCGTCGGCCGTACCGGTCCCGAGCCGGGATCCGCCACCTCGTGCGAGGAGGGCTGCTGAACTGTGCGGAGAACGGGACGGCCTGCCGTCGACCGGCCGGGCCGCGCGCCCGCCGCGACGCTCCGCCGTCCCCGCGGTCGAGGGCATGCGAGGCGTTCCCGGTGGTGAACACGGCCTTCGCCGCCGGCGTGCCGCACGCCGCGTGCCCCGCCGCGGGAGAGGCCCCCGGCGGAAGCGCGCGGACGCGTACGGTATCCGGAATCCGGCCTCCCGGTTGCCGCCGGACCGACGGCGGCGGCTCGGGTTATCGGCCAAAAACGTACCCTGCACAGGCTGAAAGAGACAGGCGGGAGGGCCCGAGATCATTTTCGGAGCCCCGGGCGCCGGCCCGGTCGTCCCGGGTACGCGTGCCGATCTCCTCTTTCGGTGCGGCGAGAAGGCTTTCGGCGGCGGGGCGCGTCGGTCGCGCTGTGCCATGGGCGGCGCCTGGGAGTCGTCCTCACGTCTTTTCGGCTGGCGGATGTAGGAGACTGCACGCATGTGATCAAGGCTGGGTACGGTGCCCGGCCTGTGTTCTGAGAGGTGTCATGTGCCCAGTGTGGTAAAGATCAACGTGCTGACCGTCCCCGCCGAGCAGCGCGAGACGCTGGAGAAGCGCTTCGCCTCGCGGGCCCACGCCGTGGAGAGCTCCGACGGGTTCGAGTGGTTCGAGCTCCTCCGCCCGGTGGAGGGCACCGACGACTACCTGGTCTACACGCGGTGGCGTGACGAGGAGTCCTTCCAGGCCTGGATGGAGGGGCCGATGAAGGCGGCGCACCAGGGCGGTGGCGCCGGGGGCGGCGAGCGCCCGAAGCCCGCGGCGAGCGGGTCCACGGTGTGGTCCTTCGAGGTGGTGCAGCAGGCGGCCCCGAAGGAGGCGTGAGGCGACGGCGGCGCCCCGGCCGGTGGGCCGGCCGGGGCGCCGCCGTGTTCAGCCGAGCTGCACGAGGAGGTCGCCGCCCTCGACCTGCTGGACGCGGTTGATGGCGAGCCTGGTCACCGTGCCGGACTTCTGGGCGGTGATCGTGGCCTCCATCTTCATGGCCTCGATGGTGGCCACGGTGGCGCCGGCCTCGACCTCGTCGCCCTCGGCGACGGCGAGGGTCACCACGCCGGCGAAGGGGGCGGCGACATGGCCGGGTTCGTTCCGGTCGGCCTTCTCCGTGACCGGCACGTCGGAGGCCGCCGACCGGTCGCGGACCTGGATCGGGCGGAGCTGGCCGTTGAGCGAGGACATCACGGTGCGCATGCCGCGCTCGTCGGCGTCGCCGACCGCCTGCAGTTCGATGAGCAGCCGGACACCGGGGTCGAGGTCGACCGTGTACTCCATGCCGGGACGCAGTCCGTAGAAGAAGTCCTTGCTGTCCAGCACACTGGTGTCGCCGAAGGAGGCGCGGTGCGTGTCGAACTCGCGTGCCGGCCCGGGGAAGAGCAGCCGGTTGAGGGTGGCCCGGCGCTCCTTGGCCAGCCCCGTGCGGTCGTCGGCGGACAGCTCCGGCACCGGCTTGGCCCCGGCACGGCCGCGCAGCGCCTTGGTGCGCAGCGGCTCGGGCCAGCCTCCGGGCGGGGTGCCCAGCTCACCGCGGAGGAAGCCGATGACGGAGTCGGGGATGTCGAACCGGTCCGGTTCCGCCTCGAAGTCCGCCGGGGAGACCCCGGCGCCCACCAGGTGGAGGGCCAGGTCGCCGACCACCTTCGAGGAGGGCGTGACCTTCACCAGGCGGCCCAGCATCCGGTCGGCGGCGGCGTACATCGCCTCGATGTCCTCGAAGCGGTCGCCGAGACCGAGCGCGATGGCCTGGGTGCGCAGGTTGGAGAGCTGGCCGCCGGGGATCTCGTGATGGTAGACGCGGCCGGTCGGTGCGGCCAGGCCCGCCTCGAAGGGGGCGTAGACCTTGCGGACGCTCTCCCAGTACGGCTCCAGGTCGCCGACGGCCTGCAGGTCGAGGCCGGTGGGTCGCTCGGTGTGGTCGGTCGCGGCGACGATCGCCGACAGGGACGGCTGCGAGGTGGTGCCCGCCATGGACGCCACCGCTCCGTCGACGGCGTCCGCGCCGGCCTGGACCGCGGCGAGGTAGGTGGCGAGCTGACCGCCGGTGGTGTCGTGGGTGTGCAGGTGCACCGGCAGGTCGAACTCCCGGCGCAGCGCGGAGACCAGCGTCGCCGCGGCAGGCGCCCGCAGCAGGCCGGCCATGTCCTTGATCGCCAGGACGTGGGCGCCGGCGGCCACGATCCGCTCGGCGAGCCGCAGGTAGTAGTCGAGCGTGTACAGCCGCTCGGCGGGGTCGGACAGGTCGGCGGTGTAGCACAGGGCCACCTCCGCGACGGAGGTGCCGGTCTGCCGTACGGCGTCGATGGCGGGCCGCATCTGGTCGACGTCGTTGAGGGCGTCGAAGATGCGGAAGACGTCGATGCCGGTGGCCGCCGCCTCCTGGACGAAGGCGTCGGTCACCTCGGTCGGGTACGGGGTGTAGCCCACGGTGTTGCGGCCGCGCAGCAGCATCTGGAGGCAGATGTTGGGGACCGTCTCGCGCAGGGCGGCCAGGCGCTCCCACGGGTCCTCGGCGAGGAAGCGCAGCGCCACGTCGTAGGTGGCGCCGCCCCAGCACTCCAGGGACAGCAGTTGGGGCAGGGTGTGCGCGACCTGCGGGGCGACGGCGAGCATGTCCTTGGTGCGGACCCGGGTGGCGAGCAGCGACTGGTGGGCGTCGCGGAACGTGGTGTCGGAGACGCCGATGGTGGGCGAGGCGCGCAGCCAGCGGGCGAAGCCCTCGGGGCCCAGCTCGGCGAGCCGCTGGCGGGAGCCGGCCGGGGGTTCACCGGCGGGCAACGGCGGCAGCTTGGTCAGCGGGTCGACGAGGTCGGGGCGTTCGCCGTGCGGCTTGTTCACCGTGACGTCGGCGAGGTAGGTGAGGAGCTTCGTTCCGCGGTCGGCGGAGTGCCGGGCGGTCAGCAGGTGCGGCCGCTGCTCGATGAACGACGTGGTGACCTGCCCGGCCTGGAAGTCCGGGTCGTCGAGCACCGCCTGCAGGAAGGGGATGTTGGTGGCGACACCGCGGATGCGGAACTCGGCCACCGCCCGCCGGGCGCGGTTGACGGCGGTGGTGAAGTCCCGTCCGCGGCAGGAGAGCTTGACCAGCATCGAGTCGAAGTGGGCGCTGATCTCCGTACCGGCGTGGGTGGTGCCGCCGTCGAGGCGGATGCCGGAGCCGCCGGGCGAGCGGTAGGCGCTGATCTGCCCGGTGTCCGGGCGGAAGCCGTTGGCCGGGTCCTCGGTGGTGATGCGGCACTGGAGAGCCGCGCCGCGCAGGGTGATGTCCTCCTGGGCGAGACCGAGGTCCGCGAGTGTCTCGCCGGCGGCGATGCGCAGCTGGGACTGGACGAGGTCGACGTCGGTGACCTCTTCGGTGACCGTGTGCTCGACCTGGATGCGCGGGTTCATCTCGATGAAGACGTGGTTGCCGTCGCGGTCGACGAGGAACTCCACGGTGCCGGCGTTGCGGTAGCCGATCTGCCGGGCGAAGTTGACGGCGTCGGCGCAGATCCGCTCGCGCAGCCGCGGGTCGAGGTTCGGGGCGGGTGCCAGCTCGATGACCTTCTGGTGGCGGCGCTGGACCGAGCAGTCCCGCTCGAAGAGGTGGATGACGTTCCCCGCGCCGTCGGCGAGGATCTGCACCTCGATGTGGCGGGGTTCGACGACGGCCTTCTCCAGGAAGACCGTGGAGTCGCCGAAGGCGGAGGCCGCCTCCCGGGACGCCGCCTCGATGGCCTCGCGCAGCTGGGCGGGTTCCTCCACGCGGCGCATGCCGCGCCCGCCACCGCCCGCGACCGCCTTGACGAAGACGGGGAACCCGACGTCGTCGGCGGCGCGGACGAGTTCGTCCACGTCGGTGGAGGGCGCGGAGGAGCCGAGCACCGGTACGCCCGCCGCGCGGGCGGCGGCCACGGCCCGGGCCTTGTTGCCGGTCAGTTCGAGGATCTGGGCGCTCGGCCCGACGAACGTGATGCCGGCCTCCTCGCACGCGCGGGCCAGTTCGGGGTTCTCGGACAGGAACCCGTAACCCGGGTAGACGGCGTCGGCTCCCGCACGGCGTGCGGCGCGGACGATCTCCTCCACGGAGAGGTACGCGCGCACCGGGTGCCCCGGCTCCCCGATCTCGTAGGCCTCGTCGGCCTTCAGCCGGTGCAGCGAGTTGCGGTCCTCGTGCGGGAAGACGGCGACGGTGCGCGCGCCGAGTTCGTAACCCGCGCGGAACGCCCGGATCGCGATCTCACCGCGGTTGGCGACCAGCACCTTGCGGAACATTGTTGATCCCTTCAGCCTGCCGGGTGACGAGACCATGGTGTCGGCGCCGTCCTCGGTACGCCATGTGAGCCGGGCCACTCACGGGTGCGTGCCGTTGCGGCCGGGCGGGGCGTCGGAGCCGGAGTCGATGCCGGTGACCACCGAGGGTCCGAGGGCCGCGCTGGACCCGTACAGGCCCACCTCGCGCAGGGCGGAGTCCGCGACCTCCTGGGCGCGGTGCTCCGCGTGGGCGGCGGTGTCCGCCTCCACGGTGAGGCGGATGGTGAAGGTGCCGTCGTCGTTGACCGAGAGGGCGTCGAGGTCCTCCTCGTCCCCCAGGTGGGTGCGGTGCGGGTCGGCCGGGCGCAGCGCCCGGGCGAGCTCGTCCTTCGTGACGTCCTGGACGGTGCCGGTGAAGGTCCCCGGCACCGAGATGACGTACGTCGTCATGGCAGTCCTCCTTCGGGTCCTCTCCGCCTACCCCGATCCGGCGGTGGGACCCCGGCCGCGAGGGCCCTCGTCACCGCGGACGGTGGTGTCGCGGCCCGGCGGCCCGGCCCCGGCCGGGCATTCGTCGGGGCGGGGGACGGCTCCCCCTGGTGCCCGGGGAGGGGCGCCGGCCGGGCGTACGGGCCCCGCTTCACCTCACGGCGCCGCGCGCCGGCCCGAGGGCGGGCGACGCGGGCGGGTGACGGGCGGGAACCGGTCGGTCCGTCGGCGTCACGCTTCCTCAGCGGACTTTGGCGGCTCCTTTAAGGCTTTCTGAAGATCACCTTCGAACGGTCCTTTCCGCGCCGGCCGCGTCCTACGCTCTCGACCACCCCCCACAGGCCCGGTGGGCGCGGTCGCGTCCACCGGGTGCGGGGTCCCGTCAGCCGACCGACAAGCCGAGGTGTCCTGCGTATGGGTTCCCGCCGAGCCGCTCGCCCGTCCCGTTCCCACGCCCGTCCCCGCGGCGGGCTCAGGACTCGCGGCACCGCACTGGTGCTCGGCGCCGTCACGGTGACGGCGGGCGTCGGGATCACCCTGGCCGTCGCCGGGGGCGACGAGGACCGGGCCTCGGACCGGGTCGCCACGAGCGCCGCCGGGCAGGCGCCGGGCGCCGAGGACGCGGCGGGCGGCGCCGCGCCGCTCGCCTCCGGCCCGGCGAGCCCGAGCGCCACGGCCGGCAGCTCGCCGAGCGCGAGCGCCGGGCCGAAGGACAAGAACAAGAACGAGGACGGGAAGGGAAGCGGTACCGAGGACGAGCCGGCGAAGACGGCGAGCCCGGCCACCGCTCCCGCGCGGGCGGCCACCTCCCCGGCTCCCGCGAGGACGGCGGTGACGAGCGGCGGCGACCGGCCGGCGGAGGGCGGCGGCACGGGATCGGGCGGCTCCGGGGCTGCCTCGGGGGCGGGTTCGGGTTCCGGTTCCGGCGAGGCCGGGGGGCCCGAGGCGCAGGTGCTGGCGCTCGTGAACGAGGAGCGGGCCGAGGCGGGCTGCTCACCGGTCACGGCGAACGACCGGCTGACCCGGGCCGCCGACGACTACAGCGACGTCATGGCGAGCAGCGGCGTGATGTCCCACACGGGCCCGGACGGCTCCACCATGGCGAGCCGCGTGGAGGCCGCCGGTTACCAGTGGTCCGCCCTCGGCGAGAACATAGCCAGGGGTCAGGCGGACGCCGCTTCGGTGATGGAGTCCTGGATGAACAGCTCCGGGCACCGCGCGAACATACTGAACTGCTCCTTCAAGGAGCTGGGCGTCGGCGTCCACTTCGGTGACGGCGGCCCCTGGTGGACCCAGGACTTCGGTACCGGTCGCTGACGCTCGTCACCGTCCGCCGCTCGGGTCCGCGAGCACGAACGACACCCGCACCCGCGCGCCCCCCAGCGGCGCGCGGGTGATCGTCAGCTCGCCGTCCGCCGCGCCGGCCGCCCGGGCCACGATGTCCAGGCCGAGGCCGGTGGAGCCGCCTACGCTGACGCCCCGGGTGAGCGCGGCCTCGGGGTCGGCCACGCCCGGGCCGGCGTCGTCGACCGTGAGCAGGACGTGCCGTTGCGCCCGTTCCACCCGCACGGCGAAGGCGGTGCCCTGCGGGGTGTGCCGGAAGACGTTGCCGATCAGGGCGTCGACGACGGCCGCCAGGTCGTCCTCGGGGAAGGCCACCGGTGCGGGGCGCGGGGTGAGGGAGCGCTCGTAGGGACGCCCCTGCTGGGTGGCGAGGACCGACCAGAAGTCCAGGCGCATGGCGACCACCTCGGCGACGTCGCACGGTTTCCCCGTGCCCGTTCCCGCTCCGCCGAACTGTGCGGCGGCCAGGGGCGTGCGCGCCGCCGCGATGATCGCGTCGAGTTCGCCCTCCAGTTGCCCGGCCGCCTCCGTGACCCGCCGGGCGCCCGGCGTGGCACCCATCCGGTCGGCCTCCAGGTAGAGGGCGGTCAGGGGGGTGCGCAGCCGGTGGGAGAGGTCGGCGACCAGTTCGCGTTCGACGGCGAGCAGGTCGACGACCCGGTCGGCCATGGTGTTGAAGGCCACACCGGCCTCCTGCAGCTCGGGCGGGCCGTCCGGTGCGACCCGTACGTCGAGGTCGCCGGAGCCGAGGGCGAGCGAGGCGCGCTCGAGGCTGCGGGAGGAGCGGACGACGCGGGCCCCGAGCCGGTCGGCGACCAGGACCGAGCCGCCGACCAGGCCCAGTGCGAGCAGTGCCATGACCCCCCAGGAGGCGGCCACGCCCCGGGTGAGGTCCGCCGCGGGCACGTAGGCCTCCACGACCGCGACGCGGTCGCCCCGCAGGACGACGGGCTGGAGGTAGACCCAGCCGTCCGCGGTGTCGACGGCGAGCGTCTCGCGCCCCCGTACGGCCCGGTCGAGTGCGTCCTTCGGCGCGTGCGGGGTCCCGATGAAACCGCCGTCGGGCAGTCGCACCACGAGCTGGTCGGACGAGCCGAGTTCGGCGACGGCCTGCTGCACGTCGGCGCGCCGGGTGGTGAGGGCGAGCACCGGGGACAGGGCCGAGGCGCGCTGCTCGGCGGCGGTGGTGGCCCGGTCCCGGGCCTGTTCGCGGACGAGGAGGGCGAGCGGGATGAGGAAGGACAGCGCCACCATCGAGGTGACGGCCAGGGCGATCCCGGCGAGGGCTCGTCTCACGGCGAGCTGACCAGCTTGATGCCGATGCCGCGCACCGTGTGCAGATAGCGGGGTTTTCGCGGCTTCTCGTCCAGTTTACGGCGGAGCGCGGAGAGGTGGACGTCCACCGTCTGCTCCTCCAGATACGGCTGCTGCCACACCTCGGTGAGTATGCGCTGCCGGGAGATGACCTGGTCGGCGTTGGCGGCCAGGTAGGCGAGCAGGTCGAACTCGCGGCGGGTCAGGGCCAGTTCCCGGCCGGCCAGGTGCGCGGTGCGGGCGGTGGGGTCGACGCGCAGGTCGGCGACCTGGAGGACCGGCCGCCGTGCCGCCTGGACGTCGGCGGGCACGGACCGGCGCAGCACGGCGGCGAGACGGGCCGCGAGCTGGCCGCCGGAGAACGGCTTGACCAGGTAGTCGTCGGCCCCGGCGTTGAGCAGCCGGATGATCTCCGTCTCGTCGTCGCGGGCGGTGGCGACCAGCACCGGGACGCGGGAGATGCCGCGGATCATCCGCAGCACGTCGAGTCCGTCCAGGTCGGGCAGCCCGAGGTCGAGCACCACGATGTCCGGAGGGCTCTGTGTGATGTCGCGCAGTGCCTCGAAACCCTGGTGCGCGGTCTTCACCGCGTAGCCGTGTCCGGTCAGGACGTCGATCAGCGCGGCCCGGATCACAGGGTCGTCCTCGACGACAAGTACGGAGGCCATGGGCAGGCACGTTAGCCGGTCCGTCACTATGGTGTCGTGTCCCGCCTCCTGCGCTACCTGATCATCTGGCTGTCGTGCACGGCCGCCAGTGTCACGGCCGTCATCATCACGATCCACTTCGTGGTGGGCTCGACCCGGCCGACTGCTCCGGTCGCCCAGTCGGCGCCGAGGGAGGTCCCGGCCGCGCCGGCGGCGCCCCCGCCCAGTGCGTCCCCGACCGCGGAGCCCTCGCCCAGTCCGTCGGCGACCACTCGGAAACCCGGTCCGACGCCGTCCCCGGCGAGTGAGAAGCCGACCTCCCCGAGTCCGACGCCGACGCCGACACCGACGCCGACCGCCCGCACCACGGCCCCGCGGGCTCCGGCGGGCGGGGGCGGCCCGGGGTGCGAGGAGGACGGGGCCGGCGTCTACACGGTGCCGTCGGAGGGCGGCAAGGCGACCGTGCGGTTCGGCGGCGGCGGGGTGTGCCTGGTCTCCGCCGTGCCGGTCCAGGGCTTCACGGTGAGCACGAGCCAGAGCGACCCGCGGACGCTGACGGTGACGTTCTCGGCGAACCGCCACCGGTCGGAGATCACGGCGACGACGCAGCCGCGCAGCGGCGCCAGTGTCCGCGAGGTGTCCTTCTGAGGCCTCTGGCCCGTCTCGTGGCCGGCACCGGCCGGCGCGGCCCCCTGGCCGCCACCGGCCGGTGGGGCCGTACGGTCACGGCGTGGCGCAGGCGGCCCCGTCGAGGGTGAACGCGGTCGGGGCGGTGTTGGCGGTGCCCCTCCCGGCGGTGAACCCGAGGGTGACCGTGCCGCCTGCGGGGACGGTGGCGGTGTAGGAGGCCGGGGTGACACTCACGGCGCCGCCGCTCTGGACCGGGGTCCCTCCCCACATGTTCGTGATCCGCTGGCCGTCGGCGAAGGCGAAGGCGAGGGTCCACCCGCTCAGGGGCGCGGTCCCGGTGTTGCGGACGGTGATCTCGCCCTGGAAGCCGCCGGGCCACTCGCCCACGACGCGGTATCCGACCGAGCACGTGGCACCGGGGGTGCCGCCGCCCGCGCCGGTCGTGACGTCCACGGTGGCGGAGCGGGGCGAGCGGTTGCCGGCCGCGTCGCGCGCGTAGACGGCGAAGGTGTAGGCGGTGTCCGCGGTGAGGCCCGTCACGGTGGCGGTGTTGGTGGTGGAGGTGGCGGCCGCGGCCTCGCCGCCGTCACCGACCCGGACCACGTCGTAGCCGACGACGCCCACGTCGTCGGTGGCCGCGCTCCAGCCGAGGGTGACGGAGGTGGCCGTGACGGCGGTGGCGGCCGGGGTGCCGGGCGCCGTCGGGGCCCGGGTGTCGTCCGGGTCGCCGCCGCCGAAGACCGTCGCCTCCTTGGAGGTCCGGGCGATGCCGTCGGCGCCGTGGAAGACGCGCTCGCCCCAGGAGCTGAGCCGGCTGGGGTCGAAGTCGAGGGCGAGGTCGAGGACCGGGTCGGTGTTGCCGCTCCAGGACCAGGCCAGGTAGCCGAGGCCGAGCTGTTCGGCGGCGGCCATCATGGTGTCCTCGTCGGGGTCTCCCCACTGGTCGGCGGGGCCGCCGAACTCGCCGATGAGAAGGGGCAGTCCGGCGTCGACGAAGGCGTTCAGGTAGTCGGTGATCTCCTGGGCGGTGTCGAAGACGCTGTACATGTGGATCGAGAAGATCAGGTTGCCGGTGGGGTCGGCGTCGTACACGGACTGCGCGTTGGCCCGCATGACCCCCTGCCAGTCCTGGCCCCAGTTGGGCGCGTCCACCATGATCGTGTGCTGGAAGCCGGCGGCGCGCAGCTTCTCGACCGCGGCGATGGTCGGTTCGGTCCAGCCGGCCGGGTCGGTGTTGCCCCAGGGCTCGTTGCCGATGTTGACGACGACGTAGTCCTCTTCGCCGGCCAGTACGTCCTTGAGGCCGATCCAGTAGTCGGCGGCGTGGTCGAGCGTGCCGGCGGCGGCGTCCTCGCCGTAGCCGGTGGTGTCGTGCACCTCCAGCACGCAGATCAGGCGGTTGGCCTTGCACTGGCCGACGACGGCGGCCACGTCCGCGGGGCTGTTCTCGCTCCAGCGGTGGCCGTCGGACAGCACGACCCGGACGGTGTTGGCGCCGAGCGCCTTGACGTCCGCCAGCGACTGCGTCTCACCGGGGTACCAGGTGTGGGCGTGGTTGACGCCGCGCATGACGAAGTCGTTGCCGTTGCCCTCCAGCAGCCTGCCGTCACTGATGTGCAGACCGGTGGCCCGGGCGGCGGCGGACGGCTGGGCCAGGGCGGCGGCCGGACAGAGGACACCGACGACGACCAGCCCGATCAGGGTGGCCAGTGCGGTCAGCAGGCGGGACAGGGGGCTTCTGCTCTTCGGCGAGGGGCGTGGGGCGGTGCGCACGGCGACTCCAGGGGACGAGTGGTGCGGTCACGGTGGACGACAAGCCTGTGGGAGCGCTCCCATAGAAGCGAGCACGCCGCGTACACGTCAACCCCTCGGGCGGAAATGGCTTGCCGGCCGCCCGATCCCGGGCGGCCGACAGCCGACTCGCCTGACGGCACGCGTCAGGGCAGGGGCCACTTCTGGCGGGGTCCGGTGTGGCAGGTCCACAGGTCCACAGGTCCACGGGTCCACAGGTGCACGGGCGTGCCGTCGTTCCACGTACCGCCCGAGGCGTCCAGGCACGTGCCCGGCTGCGCGTTGCGCACCGTGCCGTCCGGGCCGAGGACCGTGTCCCTCACCTGGGTGCCGCTCCAGGGGAAGGAGTCGATGGACGGCACGTTCCCGTCCGGGCCGGCCCCGATCCGCTTGACCAGCGGCGGCCGACCCCGCCGGCGAAGAAGCCGCCGTCGTACTCCTCGGGGTACCTGACCTCGGAGGCGGAGTCCGCGTCGAAGTCGATGTCGCCGCCGACGTGGCGGCACAGGCCGCGGGAGACCGCGGGGGTGGAGACCTCGTCGGGCCGTCGAGCGGACCGGCTCCCGGCCGCGCACACGACTGGCCGCCCGCGGCCCTCATCGCGCAGGCGGACGCGTCATCGTGTCCGACGGTGGGACGCCAGGGCGGGGCGCCGCTTCCGGCGGGAGCCGCGGAGACGTACGCCTCACCGTCCCCGGCGGCGGGGTGTCAGGGCATGTCGCCCCGCCAGTCGAAGCGTCGGCGGTCGTCCGGCCTCCGGCCGTACGCGGAGCGGCCGCCCGGGCCGTAGCGGCCTATTTCCGTCGCCAGGACCACTCCCCTGGCACACTCGCGCTCCGAGAGGTCCGTGACGTCCAGCAGCAGACCGTCCAGGGGGCCGCCCACCAACTGGGCGTAGACACGGCCGGCCCGCGGCCCGGGGTCGTCGTGGTCGGCGCCGTAGACCCTGCCCCGCATGAACTCCGCCTCATCCATGACGGGCAGCCTCGCACCCGCCACTGACAACGCCTGCCGGGCGGCGGGCTCAGAGCGGCGGGTCGTCGAACAGTTCCAGCAGGCGGCGGGCGCCCTCCCCGGCGACCTCCGCCCCGGCGGCACCGGACGCGCCGGGGAACAGCCTGCCGTAGGCGCCGGCGCGGGCCAGGGCGCTCAGCCGCCACGCGAGGCCCACCGCACGCCGCAGTTCCGCCGTGCTCCGGCCGGCGCCCGTCCACGGTTCCAGGTAGGCGTCCCGCAGTCGGGGCAGTACCTGCGGTCCGTGGCGCTCGGCGGCCCGGCGGGCGGGGACCGCCAGACTGCAGAAGGGGTGGGAGACGACGGCGTCTCCCCAGTCGAAGAAGGTGAAGCGGCCCGGTCCGGGGTGGAAGAGCTGGCCGTCGTGCAGGTCCGCGTGGTCGAGGGAGTCCGCGACGCCCACGGCCGCGAGTTCCGCACCCCACTCCAGGAGGCGGGGGCGCAGTTCCCGGAGCGCGACGCGTTCCTCCGGCCGCAGCGGGGAGGCGTCGCATCGGTCGAGGACGTCGGGCAGCGTGGTGACCGGCAGGTGCGGCACGCCCAGCCGTACGATCTCCGGTGCGCGTGGGGTCAGGGCGTGCTGCAGGGCGGCGTAGCGGCGCAGGAGTTCCTCCCACACGGCGGGGCCGGGCGCCTCGCGGTCGAGCACGTCGCGCAGGAGCCGGCCCCCGTCGGGCAGCAGCGACCAGCCCCGGCCGGCGTCCACCGCCAGGGGCTCCAGCACGTGCCCCGGCATCCAACGGGCCAGCGCCGCGGTCAACGCGCCCTCGAAGGCGCCGGCCGGCGGACTCGCCTTGAACCAGACCGCGCCGCCCTCCTCGACGGGCAGCCGCACCAGGACGGACCAGGGCCGCAGCCGGACCCGCCACTCCCCCGTCGACCGCAGCCCCCGGGCGGCGAGCCCGCCCGCCGCCCAGTCGAGGGCCGCGGCCCGCCAGGCCTCGTCCTCCCAGGGCGTCACCGCGTCCGGGAACCGGCCCCGGTCCACCACCACCGACGTCGCGCCGTCCATCACGCCATCTCAGCATCGCGTTCCCCGCGTGGCCATCGCTTTTCGCCCCGGCAGGGGTGCGGTGGCGGCCGTTCCGGCAAGGCGGACGGTGCGGGTGAGGCGGGCCGCGGTGGCGCAGGCCGCGCCGAGGGCCCGCTCACACCGGGCCGTAACCGGCGAAGGCGTCGCGGGTGACACCGCCGAGGACGGCGGCCGGCGCACCGACCTGGTGGGCGGCGCCGGTCCAGTCGAGGACGACGGCGCCGTCGTCACCGTGGAAGCGGCGGCACGGCGCGATGACCGCAGGCACCGTGGCGAGGTCCAGAAGGCCGAAGAGGCGGAAGAGGACGACGAGGGCCATCGTGGGCGGCGTGACGGTCGCGCTCGTGATCAGGGGCAACGCGACCAGCAGGAGACCGGGCGGGGTGAGGACGAGGGCGGCCTTCCGCGGGACGGCGCAGCCCGCCGGCCCGGGGGCATCGCGGGCGGGCCCGGACCGTCCGGGCCGGCGGGTGCCGGCCGGCCCGGACGGTCGGGTCAGACCAGGTCGAAGCGGTCGAGGTTCATGACCTTGACCCAGGCGTCGACGAAGTCGTGGACGAACTTCTCTTTGGCGTCGTCGCTCGCGTAGACCTCGGCGAGCGCCCGCAGTTCGGAGTTCGAGCCGAAGACCAGGTCGGCGCGGCTGCCGGCCCACTTGACCTCGCCGGTGGCGGTGTCGCGTCCCTCGAACAGGGTCTGGTCCTCGGACGTCGCCTTCCAGGTGACGCCCAGGTCGAGCAGGTTCACGAAGAAGTCGTTGGTGAGCGAGCCGGGCGTCCTGGTGAAGGCACCGAGCTGGGACTTCTGGTAGTTGGCTCCCAGTACCCGCAGGCCGCCGACGAGCACGGTCATCTCGGGAGCGCTCAGGGTGAGCAGGTTCGCCCGGTCGAGCAGCAGGTACTCGGCCGGCAGGCGGTTGCCCTTGCCGAGGTAGTTGCGGAACCCGTCGGCGACCGGTTCGAGCGCCTCGAACGACTCGGCGTCGGTGTGCTCCTCCGTCGCGTCCACGCGGCCCGCGGCGAAGGGGACCTGCACTTGGAAGCCGGCCTCCTTGGCGGCCTTCTCCACGGCGGCGGTGCCGCCGAGGACGATCAGGTCGGCCAGGGAGACCTTCTTCGCGCCGGAGTTGAACTCCCGCTGGATGCCTTCCAGGACCCGCAGGACCTGCGCCAGTTCGTCGGGCTCGTTGACCTCCCAGCCGCGCTGCGGCTCCAGGCGGATACGGGCACCGTTGGCGCCGCCGCGCCGGTCGCTGCCGCGGAAGGTGGACGCCGAGGCCCACGCGGTGGACACCAGCTGCGAGACGGTCAGGCCGGACTCGATGAGCTTGGTCTTGAGGGTGGCGACGTCCTCGGCGTCGACGGGCTCGCCGTCGGCCTCCGGCAGCGGGTCCTGCCAGAGCAGGGTCTCCTCCGGGACCTCCGGACCGAGGTACAGGGACTTCGGGCCCATGTCGCGGTGGGTCAGCTTGTACCAGGCGCGGGCGAAGGCGTCCGCGAACTCCCCCGGGTTCTCGTAGAACCGGCGGGAGATCGGCTCGTAGACCGGGTCGTAGCGCAGTGACAGGTCGGTGGTGAGCATCCTCGGCCGGTGCTTCTTCGACGGGTCGTGCGCGTCGGGGACGAACTCCGGGGCGTCCTTGGCCACCCACTGGTTCGCACCGGCCGGGCTCTGCTCGAGCTCGTACTCGAACTCGAAGAGGTTCTTGAAGAACCCGTCGCTCCACCGGGTCGGGGTGGCCGTCCAGGTGACCTCCAGGCCGGAGGTGATGGCGTCGCCGCCCTTGCCCGTGCCGTAGGTGTTCCGCCAGCCGAGCCCCTGCTCCTCCATGGAGGCGGCCTCGGGGTCGTCGCCGACGTGGTCGGCCGGGCCGGCCCCGTGGGTCTTGCCGAAGGTGTGGCCGCCGGCGATCAGCGCGACCGTCTCCTCGTCGTTCATCGCCATGCGGCGGAACGTCTCGCGGATGTCGCGGGCGGCGGCGAGCGGGTCCGGGTTGCCGTTGGGGCCCTCGGGGTTGACGTAGATCAGGCCCATCTGGACCGCGCCGAGCGGGTTCTCCAGCTCGCGGTCACCGGTGTAGCGGCGGTCGTCGAGCCAGGTGGTCTCCGGGCCCCAGTAGACGTCCTCCTCGGCCTCCCACACGTCGGCACGGCCGCCCGCGAAGCCGAAGGTCTCGAAGCCCATCTGCTCCAGGGCGACGTTGCCCGTGAGGATCAGCAGGTCGGCCCAGGACAGGCTCTGGCCGTACTTCTTCTTGACCGGCCACAGCAGACGGCGGGCCTTGTCGAGGTTGCCGTTGTCGGGCCAGCTGTTGAGCGGGGCGAAGCGCTGCTGTCCGGCGCCCGCGCCGCCGCGGCCGTCGCTGATGCGGTAGGTGCCCGCGCTGTGCCAGGCCATCCGGATCATCAGCGGGCCGTAGTGGCCGAAGTCGGCGGGCCACCAGTCCTGCGAGGTGGTGAGCACCTCGGCGATGTCGCGCTTGACGGCCGGCAGGTCGAGCGACCGGAACGCCGCGGCGTAGTCGAACTCCTCACCCAGCGGGTTGGCCACCGCGGGATTCTTGGCGAGGATCTTCAGGTTGAGCCGCTCCGGCCACCACTGGCGGTTTCCACCCCCCTGGGTGGGATGCGGGGCGCGTCCGTGGGCGACCGGGCAGCCGCCCGTCTCCTCGGTTTTCGCGTCGGTCACGATGGCGTCGTGGTTCTCGGACATGGACATCCTTCCGGACGGGGCGGGTCACGGTGCTGGGGAACTGCCGGTGGTGGAGCAGCCGGGGCACAGGCCCCGGTAGATGACCTCGGCCTCGTCTATCGAGAAGCCGTGGTCGTCGGAGGCGGTCAGGCAGGGTGCCTCGCCGACGGCGCAGTCGACGTCCGCGAGGGCCCCGCAGGACCGGCACAGGACATGGTGGTGGTTGTCCCCCACCCGCCCCTCGAACCGCGCCGGGCCGCCGGGCGGCTGGATGCGGCGTACGAGTCCTGCCGCGGTGAGCGCGTGCAGCGCCTCGTACACGGCCTGCAGGGAGACGTGGCCGACGCGCCCGCGCACTCCGGAGGCGATCGCCTCGGCGTCGAGGTGGTCGCCCCGGCGGACGGTCTCGAGCAACGCGGCGCGGGCGGCGGTCACGCGTAGTCCGGCCCCGCGCAGTGCCGAGGCGGCGGCCGGATCCCGGGATGCGGTCATGGCGGGAACCTACTCCCGTACACACGAACCGCTCAAGGAAACGAACCGGTCCATTGTGATGACCGTCGGGTGCACGGGGCGGTGCGCACCGGGTCTGCCCGGGGAGGGAGGACGATCATGGTAGACAACGACGGTGGGGGGCACTGGCAGGGAATGCCACATTCCGGTCAGCGCGACAACAGGAGTGAGTGAGTAGCCCGTGCTTTTGAAAACGTTCCGTTGGGCCTTCGTCGTCACCGCACTGGGCCTGACCGCGGGAGTGCTGTACGAGGGGTGGACCGCCTTCGGCCTCGTCGCCATCCTCGCCGTGCTGGAGATCTCCCTGTCCTTCGACAACGCGGTGATCAACGCCGGGATCCTGAAGAAGATGAGCGCCTTCTGGCAGAAGATCTTCCTCACCGTGGGCATCCTGATCGCCGTGTTCGGCATGCGTCTGGTCTTCCCGGTCGTCATCGTGGCGGTCAGTGCCCGGCTGAACCCGTGGTCCGCGGTCCATCTGGCGCTCACGGACAAGGAGCGGTACCAGGAGCTGGTGACGGACGCCCATCCGTCGATCGCCGCCTTCGGCGGCATGTTCCTCCTGATGATCTTCCTCGACTTCGTCTTCGAGGACCGGGAGACCAAGTGGCTCGGTCCGCTGGAGCGCGCGCTGGCCAAGCTCGGCAGGGTCGACATGCTGTCGGTCTGCGTCGCCCTGACCGTGCTGCTCCTCTCCGCGGTCACCTTCGGTGCGCACGCCCATCAGCACGGCGGCACGCACGCCGACAAGGCGGAGACGGTGCTCCTGGCCGGTGTCGGCGGACTGATCACCTACATGATCGTCGGCGGTCTCTCCGGCTTCTTCGAGGACAGGCTCGAGCGGGAGGAGGAGCGCGAGCACGAGGCCGAGGCGGCGGCCGAGCGCTCCGGCGGACCCCGTTCGGCCGTCGCCCTCACCGGCAAGGCGGCGTTCTTCATGTTCCTCTACCTGGAGGTCCTGGACGCGTCCTTCTCCTTCGACGGCGTCATCGGCGCCTTCGCCATCACCAACGACATCGTGCTGATGGCCCTGGGCCTGGGCATCGGCGCCATGTACGTCCGGTCGCTGACCGTCTACCTGGTCCGCCAGGGCACCCTCGACGACTACGTCTACCTGGAGCACGGCGCGCACTACGCCATCGGCGCCCTCGCCGCCATCCTCCTGATCACCATCCGGTACGAGATCAACGAGATCGTCACCGGCCTCATCGGCGTGGTCCTGATCGGCGCCTCCTTCTGGTCCTCCGTGCGCCGCAACAAGCGGCTCGCCGAGGCGGCCTGACACCCGGTCGGGCCGGATCGCGGGAGTGCCGGACCGCAGGGGCCGGAGGGCCGAACGGGTGCGCTACATTTTGCAGCGCCTTGACCGCGATCCCTCACGATCCCTCACGCTACGGAGCCGGCACCCCCATGAGCGACATCGTCAACGGACTCGGCCGCGCCACCGCCTACGGCGGTCTCGGCCTGGTCCTCCTGGTCCTCGGCATCGTCCTGGTGGACGTGCTGACGCCCGGAAAGCTCGGCCGGCAGATCTGGGAGCAACGCAACCGCAACGCGGCCATGGTCCTCAGCTCCGCGCTGCTCGGCATCGGCGGCATCGTCTTCACCTCCATCTGGACGACCTACGACGACTTCGGCAAGGGGCTGGTGTCCACCGCGGCCTTCGGGCTGCTGGGGCTCGTGATGATGGCCGTGGCGTTCCTGGTGGTCGACCTGATCACCCCGGGCCGGCTGGGCGCGACGCTGGTCGAGCAGGAGCCCCACCCCGCGGTGTGGGTGACGGCCTCGTGCAACCTCGCCGTCTCCGCCGTCGTCTCGGCTTCCATCGCCTGACGCCCCCGGCTCCGCCCGGGCCCCGGCCGCACGCCCCGGGTCAGGAGAGGGTCGCGGGCGGCGGGGTCCAGCGGCGGGTGCGGGCGGTGGCGTCCGGGACGCCGTAGTCCTTCTTCAGCTGCTCGGGGATCGCGTAGTGCATGACGCGTCCGCGGGTGAGGGAGGACAGTTCGAGGATCGTGGTGAGGTGGCCGATCCGGTCCAGGGCCCAGGCGCCCAGCGGCGAGCGGTCCTCGATCGTCTCCAGGACGCCCAGGAGGTGCGGAGCCGCCTTCACCACGGTGTCCCAGGTGGTGCGGGGCACGTCCAGCCAGTCGGCGCACGTGTCCCCGACGAGGTAGCGGATCAGGGCCGAGACCACCGGGTCGAAGAAGGTGCCCGGGACGACTTCCTCGTACAGGTCGATCAGCTGCCTCGTCAGATGGGCGCCCTCCTCGGAGGGACCCATGTGGCGCAGCATGTACAGATCGAGGAAGTGGCGTGCCTCGTCGAGCGTGGTGGGCACGGCCGTCTGGTCGACACCGAGGACGGCGCCGACCACACGCCAGGCGTAGAAGTACGCGTCCGCCCCTTCGGCCGACATGTGGATGCCGAGCCGGTGCAGGCTGTCCAGGACGAGCAGGGAGAAGAACATCTGCCCGCCGATCATGTCCTCCTGGCAGATCGGCACGCCCAGGGTGTCGGTGTCCCAGCGGTTCTCCCGCTTCAGGTGGTGGCGGATGGCGGCGTGCAGCAGGCGCACCTTCTGGGCGGCCGGGATGAAGCGGCCGCCGGCCTCGAACGCGTCCGGCTGCATGAGGTAGACGGTGAACTGACCGGTCTCCGCCATCCGTTTGGAGGGGTAGCTCAGTCCGTGGGTGGCCGACAGCAGCCGGGCCACGTGCGGCACGACGTAGCAGGCGGGCATCGACGCGAACGACAACGCGGTCGAGATGTGCACGTTGTTGTCGATGAAGAAGAGGCGGGCCTTCTCCATCTCGGCCCAGTCCACCCAGTCGGGCGGGGTGCCGGTCACCCGCAGGTACTCCCGGGCCACCCCGGGCAGGCCGTCCGGCAGTCGCTGGCCGTTGGTGGAGACGTAGCGCATCAGTGAGTTGAACGTGCCGACCTCGCCGCGCTCGAACAGGGTGGCCACCACGGCGTCGGCCAGTTCGTCACCGCTGCGGCGCAGGGCGTCCATCGACGTCTCGGTGTAGGTCATCGCGGTCTCCTCGTCAGTGGATGCGGTCGGTGGCCTGCCGGGCGAGTGCGGACAGCACCCGGCGCGCGTGCGGTGGTGTGTCGGCGGTGTCCAGAGCGCGGGTGGCCTGTTCCACGCGGGCGTCGATCATCCGCTCGACGCGCTGCGGTGCCTTCAGCTCCCGCATGAGGTCGCGCACGTCGCGCAGGTGGGTCTCGTCCAGGTCGTCGCGGCCCAGCACCCGGCGCAGCCATGCGCGCTGGGACGCGTCGGCGGCCTGCCAGGTCTCGGCCAGCAGCGCGGTGGGCCGGTGGGCCCGCAGGTCGTCCAGGCCCGCCTTGCCGGTGCGCTCCGGGTCGCCGAACAGACCGAGCAGGTCGTCGCGCAGCTGGAAGGCCTCGCCGAGCGGCAGGCCGTAGGCGGAGTAGGTGCCTTGCAGCGCGGGACCGGCGCCGGCGAGCAGGCCCCCGATGAGCAAGGGGTGTTCGACGGTGTACTTGGCGGTCTTGTACCGGACCACCTTCAGCGAGGTCCCGGTGTCCGGCCGGCCACCGGTGTGCAGGATCTCCAGGCACTCGCCGGCGACGAGTTCGCGGGCGAGCGCGGCCCACAGGCCCCGGGCTCGGGCGAGGTAGGCGGCGGGGAGGCCACTGCCGGTGAACAGCTGCCCCGCGAGGGCCATCAGCTGATCGCCCACCAGCATGGCCAGGGACCGGGCGGCCTCGCGGGCCCGGCTGCGGCCGTCCCGGGCGAGTACGGCTTCCAGGGCGACGTGGACGGTGGGCAGGCCGTGGCGCAGCGGGCTGTCGTCGATGAGGTCGTCGTGCACGATCGCCGCGGCGTGCACCAGTTCCATGGCGGCCGCCGCCCGCACCAGTGCGTCGCTGTCGGGCTGTCCGGCCGCTCGCCAGCCCCAGTAGCAGAAGGCGGCCCGCAGCCGTTTGCCGTGCCCGGCCGCGCTGCGCACCTGCTCGGCCACGGGCGCGAGGGCGGCGTCGACGGCCACCAGGTGACCGGCCTCCTCGTCCAGGAAGCTCCGCAGGACACCGTCGACGCGCGCCCTGAACGCGGCCGGGTCCCAGCGGTCAGACATCGCCGCCGTCGGCCGCCCGCCGGGCCAGCGCGTGCCGGGCGAGTACCTCCAGGTGGGCGGGCGGTACGTTCGTGCAGCGGTCGAGGGCCAGGCGGCCCCGGGCCTGGAGGTCCTGCTCGGCCTCCCGCACCAGGTCCGCGGTGTCCGAGCGCCGCAGGAGCCCGCGCACCGCGCCCGCCGCCGTGCCGAGCGTGCTCACCGCCAGATCGGCCAGTCCGGCGACCACCAGCAGGGCCTGGCCGTCCGGTCCCTGGCCGCGTCCCGTCGAGTGCGTCATGCTTCTCCCCCCAGGGGTTCGCGTCCTCACCGGTGCGCCTGGTCAACGACGCGTCCGGTCAGTCCGAGCATGACCGGACGCACGGGGCGGAAGATCCCGAATACCCCTTTGAGTGATCGGGGGAACAGGTGTCGCACACCGGTTCGGTCAGCCGGTGCGCTCGATGCTCCAGCCCGGCAGCCGCTCGAAGAAGACGACCGCGTCCGCACGCCAGCGCGGACGCCAGTGCGCCGCCACCTCGCGGGCCTGCTCGGCGTGTCGCCGCATGTCCGCCCGCATCCCGGCGGCCACGCCCCGGCGTTCGCCGATCCCGCGGATCGCGGCGACGGCCTCCGGGGAGCAGGCGGGGTTCCCCAGGGCCTCCTCCACGACGGCGCGCTCGGAGCCGCTCACGGCGGACAGCAGACGGGCGACGGCGTAGCTGCGCCGGCCCTCGCGGATGTCGGTGCCGGTCGGCTTGCCCATCGCCGCGGCGTCGCCGAACAGGTCCAGGTAGTCGTCGCGCATCTGCCCGCAGATGCCGACCAGTCGCGCGTAGCGGCGCAGCTCGGGCTCGTGGGCGGCCGGCTGCTCGCCCGCGGCCAGCAGTCCGAGGTACAGCGGGGCGAGAACCGAGTAGCGGGCGGACTTGTGGTCCGCCACGTCGTGCAGCATCTCGTCGTCCGGGGCCTCGGGGGCGAAGTCCCGCTCCAGGTCGGTGATCTGGCCCACGAACGTGTCGGTCGCGGCGCGGGTCTGGACCTCGACCATCGCCTGACGCACCTCGACCGGGAGCCTGGCGTCCAGGAGCACCCGCAGGGAGAGGGCGAGCGCCAGGTCGCCGGCGAGGACGGTGAGCCCGAGAGCCGCCCGCGGATGGCGGGGGAACCGCTCCCGGTAGGCGTAGTACGTGGTGGGCCCGCCGCGGCGGGTGGCGCTGTCGTCGATGAGGTCGTCGTGCACCAGGCCGTGGGTCTGCAGCAGCTCGATGCTCAGCGCGGCGGCGTCCAGCCCCTCGACCGGCTCGTCGGACACCAGGCGCGCGGTCTCGTGCAGCAGCACGACCCGCATCCGCTTGCCGCCTCGCAGGGACAGGTCGCGCAGCAACTCCACGCACTCCGGGGTGAAGCGGCTGAACGACGGTGCGTCCAGTGTCGCGCCCAACGTGTCGAAGTACTCCGCGAAGAGCGTGGTGAACCGGCGCTCGTACCGGGCGACACGGTCCGGCAAAGGCTCGGTCATGGCGAAGGTCTCCTGAAGGTGGGCGGGTGGCACGGCAGCAGGGTGCCAGGTGCCGCGACCACGGGGCGGCACCGGCGGAGGACACCGCAAACCGGGATCAATGTGCCCCCTCGCTCCGTCGCCCCGTTCAGCGTTCCTCGCGGAAGGGGACGTGTTCTCCCGCGACCGGGTCGTACTTGCGCAGGACGAGCCGGTCGGGGTCGTTGAGCCGGTTCTTGCGCGTCACGTAGGTGACGCCGGTCCCGGCGGCCGACCTGAGCCTGACGACCGGGCGTGCGGTGCTGCGTGCCATGGTGCTCCTTCCGACCGCCGCGCGGGCCGCGGTGGTGTCCCGCGCGTGTCGGTCACCGCCCTCAACCGTCCCACCCGCCACCGCATTCCCCCGGCCGCGCCGACCGGCACCCCTGCCGCAGCCGGGCCGCCACCCCGTACGCGCGTCAGCGGTGGACGGCGACGCCCGGAGCCGGATCACACACGGCTCCCCCGTCGCACGCATCAGCCCCTCCCCAGTAGCCCGCCGCGCACCATGCTGCGTTCAGCTCACCGTCGACGCGCGGCCACGGCCGCTGAGCACCGTGAGCCGCGCAGGTCGGACTTCTCGTTTCTGGAGGGCAGATGAGCACGGCGGAGCAGCACGACAGTCCGGGCAGACGCACGGTACTGAGAGCGGCCGTGGCCGGCGGGGCGGCCACGGCGGCGGTGGCGGGCTGGGGCGCGGGCGCCGCGCAGGCCGCGGAGCCGGCCGGCGCGCGGCGCTTCGACGCCGACAGTCCGCGGTTCACCCTGGCCGTCCTGCCGGACACGCAGTACCTCTTCGACGCGGACAGCGCCGACCCGGCTCCGCTGCGGGAAACCTTCCGCTACCTGGCGGCCGACCGGTCCGAGGCCAACATCGCCTTCCTGACCCACCTCGGCGACGTCACCGAGCACGGCACCGAGGACGAGATCCGACGCGCCGCCCAGACCTTCGGCACGCTGCACGGCAAGGTGCCCTACAGCGTGCTGGCGGGCAACCACGACATCGCGTCGTCGACCGACGACCAGCGCGGCGACTCCGCCTACCTGCGGGAGTTCGGTCCCCGGCGCTACGCCTCGATGCCCACCTTCCGGGGCTCCTCGCCCGACGGTTACAACAGCTACCACGTCCTGCGCGCCGCGGGCCGCGAGTGGCTGGTCCTCGCCCTGGACTGGCGGATCTCCGACCGGGGCACGGAGTGGGCGCAGGGCGTACTGGACGCCCATCCGAGCCTTCCCGCCGTCCTCACCACGCACGACCTCGCCGCCGCGGACGAGAACGGCTCGGCCGGCCTGTCCGGCAACGGGCAGCGCCTGTGGGACGGCCTGATCCGCGCCAACGACCAGATCTTCCTCGCCCTGGGCGGGCACTACTGGCCGCCCGGCCGCACGGTTCTCACCAACGACGCCGACAACGATGTCCACGTCCACGTCACCAACTACCAGGACCGCTACTACGGCGGCGCCGGGATGATCCGCACCTACGCGTTCGACCTGGTGCGCAACGTGATCGACGTGGAGACCTTCGCCCCGTGGTTCCTGGCCCGCGACCCCGGGCGGCGCGCGCCGCTGGAGGCCGAGACGCTCGAACTGACCGGCCCCACCGACCGGTTCAGCCTGAGTATCGACTTCGACGCGCGCTTCGCGGGCTTCGCCCCGGTCGTACGGCCGAAGCCGCGCCCCGCCTCCGCGGTGATGCCGCGTGGCACGGTCGCCTACTGGAGGTTCGACGCCTCCGGCATGACGACCGCCCCGGACGGCCGCCCGGTGGCGGACGGCGCCGTGGTGCGCGACCTCTCCGGACACGGCAACGACCTCACCGTCGGCCGCCTGCACGCCGGCGGGCCCGAGGCGCTCACCTGGTCGAGCGACCACCATCCCGGACAGCCGGCCCACGCCAGCCTCCGCTTCGACGGCGGCAAGGCGCCGGACCGCGGCGCCGTCCTCCGTACCGGTGCGCGGGCACCGCTGAACGGCGAGAGGTTCCTCCGCGGGTACACCATCGAGACCTTCGTCCGGCTGCCCGAGCCGTTCGAGGGCGACCACAGCTGGATGGGCATCCTCAGCTGGGAGGGGCGCAACGGGGACGCGGGCAAGACCACCGGCTGGTCCCCGCTGGAGCCCACGTGCAGCCTCAACCTGTCCCCGGAGCGCTTCCTGCAGTTCGTCGTCTACCCGCACCGCCAGGACGCGGACCCCACGTCGTGGAGTCACGCCGTACCGGTGGGCCGCTGGATGCACATCGCCGTGGTGAACGACGGCCGCCGCACCGTCATGTACGTGGACGGCTCGAAGATCGCCCGCAATCCGGCGGCGCCCTCGACCGGCATCGCCACCCTCGGCAAGCCCTTCGTCCTGGGCGCCACCCAGTTCGACGAGCGCTTCGAGCAGGGCTTCTACGGCTGGATCGGCGACACCCGCATCGTCGACCGGCCGCTGCGGACACAGGACTTCCTCACCCCGTTCGACTGACGCCCGGGGAGCGAGCCGCGCGCACGGCCCGGGGCCCGGGGCAGGCGTCGAGCGCCCCGGGCATCGCCGGGCGAAACGAGGCGGTGCGACGACGGGGCCGTCCGCCCGGTGCAGGGCCCCGCAGGGGGTCTCCAGGCAGGGGCCGCCCCGCGCAGGGGCCCCCGGGTCTGACGGGACCCGCGCGGTCCCGCGGGTCCCGTCAGGCCCCCAGGTGCCGTACGAGCGCCCGCGCGACCTCCTGCGCGGCGGGTGCCGCCCACCGCCGACGGTGCCGAACCAGCCGTACCGGTACGTCGGGGAAGCGCGGGCCGTCGATCCGTACCAGCCGCCCCCGCCGGAGTTCCTCCGCCACGGTGGTCAGCGGCAGCAGGGTCAGTCCGAGCCCGGCCGCCACGCAGTTGCGCGCCGCGTCCACGCTCCCGAACCGGGTCAGCCGCGGCTGCCCGCCCGGCACGTCGAGCAGCCGCCGGGCCAACGCGTCGCTGTAGGAGCAGCCCTCCTCCAGCAGGAAGAAGTTCTCCGCCGCCAGTTCCGGCCAGTCCGGGGCGTGCCGGCGCGCGGCGATGGGGTGCCCGGGGGCGGAGACGAGGGCGAGCGGCTCGTGGGCGACCGGTTCGCCCGTGACGTCCGTGACGTCCGGGAACCGCGTCTCCTCCAGCAGCAGCGCCAGGTCGAGGCGTCCGGACCGCAGTCCTTCGACGCACTCCGCGGTCCCGGCCGCGTGCAGGTGGACGTCCACCTCGGGATGGCTCGTCCGCAGGGCGGCGATGACGCCGGGCAGACGGCTCGCGCACAGGGACTCCGGACTGCCGACGACCACGCGTCCCGACACGGTGCCGGCGTCGTCGCATCCGGCGCGCAGCCGTGCCACGGCGTCGAGCACCTCCTCCGCCCGCTCCAGCAGCCGGCGGCCGGTGTCGGTGAGCAGCGCGCCGGTGGGCAGGCGGTCGAAGAGCCGGACGCCGAGGTCCCGTTCCAGGGTGCGGATGTGCACGGTGACCGTGGACTGGGCCAGGTGGAGTTCGATGGCGGCAGCCGTGAAGCTGCCGGAGCGGGCGAGCGTGGTGAAGGTCGTCAGCAGTCGGGTGTCCACGGCAGCATGCTATGCGCTTTCGTGATGGATGTGATCGGGATCGATCGTTGGACACGATCGCCATCGGGTGACAGCGTGGGGCCATGACCACCGACGTGACGGGAAAGAGCGACGTGGACGACCGTGCCGCGAGACCGACCGGGACCGAGATCCTGCGCTACTCCGCCTTCACCCCCGACCCGGCGGGCGGGAACCCCGCCGGGGTCGTCCTCGACGCCTCCGGACTCGACGCCACCGCGATGCGGGCGGTCGCCGCCGAGGTGGGCTACTCCGAGACGGCCTTCGTCACCGGCGGCGACGAGGGCGCACGGCGGTTCCGGGTCCGCTACTTCAGCCCTCTCGCCGAGGTGGCCTTCTGCGGGCACGCGACGGTCGCGCTGGCCGTCGCCCTCGCCGAGCGGCTGGGGCCGGGCGGGATCGTCCTCGACACGCCCGCCGGCGAGATTCCCGTGTCCACGGCGACCGACGGCGCCGGAGCGGTACGGGCCACCCTCACCAGTGTGCCGGCGCGTTCCCGTCCCGCTCTCGCCACGGAACTGGACGCGGCGCTCGGGGCGCTCGGCTGGGCCCCGGACGACCTGGACCCCGCCCTGCCTCCGCACGTGGCGTTCGGCGGCAACGACCACCTGGTGCTCGCCTCGGCGTCCCGGGCCCGGCTGGCGCGGCTCGACTACGACTTCGACGCACTCGCCGAGGTCATGGGGCGTCATGGCTGGACGACGGTGGACCTCGTGTGGCGCGAGTCGCCGGAGCGCTTTCACGCCCGCAACCCGTTCCCCGTGGGCGGCGTCGTGGAGGACCCGGCGACGGGAGCGGCGGCCGCGGCGTTCGGCGGCTACCTCCGCGCCCTGGGCCTGGTCACCCGGCCCGGCACGGTCGCGATCCGCCAGGGGGAGGACATGGGCCGCCCCAGCGACCTGCTGATCGACGTGGACCCGCTGGACCCGCGCACGAGGGTCACGGGACAGGCGGTGCCGATCCCGTAGGACGGCCCCCGCGCCGCCCCGCTCACCGGGACCCGCGCACCCGCGTACGAGGCCGTCGGCCGCTTCCGGCCACTGGGGGTGGTTGAAGGCGAACCCCGCTTCGCGCAGCCGTGCGGGGACGACGCGGCGGCTCTTGAGGAGCAGTTCGGTGTCCGTGCGCAGGGCGAAGGTACCCGCTTCGGCCATCCACCGCGTCGCGGGCAGGCCCACCGGCATGCCCCACGCCTTGCGCAGCGCACGCATGAAGGCGCGCTGGGGCAGGGGTCCCGGTGCGGCGAGGTTGACGGGACCGCCGAGGTCGTCGCGGTCGACGAGGAACTCGAGCGCGCGGCTGCCCGGTCCCCCCCCTCCCCGGGAATCACGATCTTCATCAGCCGCTCCCTTCCTGTCGCGATCGACCCCATCCCGATTTTGAACATGTTCAAACCCGATGGCGGTGACGCCCGGCACCCCCGTTGATCCGGTCGCCCAACACCGTCTGGACGCCCGTGAGATGCGCTCCGGCGTCACAGCGGATCGGATGGGTGCCATGCGCAGACCCATAGCCGTGGCGTCCCGCCACTCCCGACGCCTGCTCGTGTCCGGCGTCCTTCTCGCGTCCCAGTCACTCCTGCCGGTCCTGTCCGCGGCCCCCGCGTCGGGCGACGGGACGGGCGGGGCGCCCGTTCGCGGTACCGCCCACATGGGCATGGGAGTCCTCGCCCACGAAGGGGTGCAGGGCCGGCCCGCCGACACCCGGACCACCCAGACGGAGGGGGTGGACGTCTCCAGCCACCAGGGCAACGTCGCGTGGCCGACCCTGTGGAGCAGCGGGGTCAAGTGGGCCTATGTGAAGGCCACCGAGGGAACCTCCTACCGCAATCCGTACCACGCGCAGCAGTACGGCGGTTCGTACGACGTCGGCATGATCCGCGGCGCGTACCACTTCGCCATCCCGGACGGCGCCGGCGGTGCCGCCCAGGCCGACTACTTCGTCGACCACGGCGGCGGCTGGTCCAAGGACGGCAGGACGCTGCCGGGCGTGCTCGACATCGAGTACAACCCGTACGGCGACACCTGCTACGGCAGGACGGCGAGTCAGATGGTCGGCTGGATCCGCGACTTCCTGGACCGCTACAGGGAGCGCACGGGCCGCCACGCCGTCATCTACACCTCCACCAACTGGTGGAAGCAGTGCACCGGGGACTACAGCGGCTTCGGTGCCGCCAACCCGTTGTGGGTCGCCCGGTACGCCTCGACCGTGGGCCCCCTGCCGGCCGGCTGGGACCAGCACACGATGTGGCAGTACACCTCCTCGGGGCCGACCGTGGGGGACCACAACAAGTTCAACGGGGCGCTGGACCGGGTCGAGGAGCTGGCCAACGGCTGAGGCCGGACGGTCGCGGACCGCCGCGTCAGCGACCGGCGAGGGAGTCCAGGATGCCGGCGACCTGCTCACGCACCACGTCCCGCGCCCCGGCGGGCAGTGCGCCGGCGTCCGTGCGCTCCAGCAGGCCGAAGGCCGCCTCGGCACCCTCGTCGCACGGCACGGTCTCGCTGAGCACCTCGTAGCCGTCGCGGACGGCGACCCGCAGACGACGCCGGCCCTCGTCGTCGGCGTGCACGGCGGTGGCGACGACCAGCGGCGGCGCTCCGCCCGGCTCGGCGGGCTCCTTGCGGTACGCGCTGGCCAGCGGGGTGCGCCAGCGCAGGCCGAGCAGCAGGTGGCGCTTGGCGAGGACCTCGGACAGGTCGGTCTCGTAGGCCCGGTCGGGTTCCAGCACCGTGGGGCGGGCGTCCAGCACGAGTGCCGCCGGCAGCAGGCAGCGCAGGCTGCTGCCCACGAGGTTGCCCCCGACCGTGGCGGTCCGGCGGACGGCCCCGGTGCCCACCGTGCCGGCCGCCCTGCGCAGCACCTCCGGTACGCGGTCGTCGATGCGGTGCAGCAACACGGCGGATCCCAGCGCCTCGGGCTCGACCACGGTCGCCTGCGGCAGATCGCGCAGGGACATGGCCAGTTCCGGGAAGCCGTCCCGCTGCCAGGTGGCCCACACCAGGGTCGCGCCGCCTATGGGCACCGCCCCCTCGGCCATGCACTCCTGCGCTTCGGACACCGACGTGGGCAGACGCAACAGCATGGCGATCGACCTGCTTCCCCGAGGGCGGCGGTCGGACGACGCCGCGCCTCCCGCCGCGTGATCACGGCCACTGCGCATTCTCCGTACCGCCGCGGGGGCGTGTACAGGGCTCACGCATACTCCGTGTGCGCTGTTTGCGCCCCGGAGCACCACGTCTGCTCCGGGACGGCGCGTTTCACCGGACGTTCGGGAGTCCGGTCCGTCAGAGCGGGTGGGCGGGAAGCGCCCGGTAGCTCTCCGCGAGCCGGGTCGTCACCGGGTGCGTGGCGGGGTACTCCCGGTGGTCGATTCGTGTGAGGGGGCGGAGGCCGGTGGCGGCGTTCGTGGCGAACGCCGCCTCGCAGTCGTCGAGGTCGGAGAGGCTGATCAGCTCCGTGGGGTCTCCGCCGGCGTGGCGCAGGAGGTGCCGGGTCGTGCCGGAGAGAACGTCTCCTCCGGGCCAGACGACCCGGCCCCCGCGCACCAGGCCGATGTTCCAGGTGCCGCCCTCCAGCACTTCGCCGTCGCGTCCCGTGAACAGCACGTCGTCGTAGCCCTCCCGCCGGGCGTGGCGGCGGAGCCGCAGAGCGGGCCCCAGGGCGACCGACTTCACCTCGGGCAGGTCACGGAGGTGTGCCGTGCTCCGCACCCGCAGGGGCCCGGGGTGTGCCTCCGGTGCCGGCCGTGCCGTGACCAGGATCCGCGGACGGGCGACCGCGTCGATGGTGGCGAGGTCCAGCGCCGGGTCGAAGACGGTGACGCGGACGATCCGGCGACCGCTCACCGGTGCGGCCCGGCGGGCCAGGGCGCGCACGCGGTCCGGGTCGAGTGCCGTGTCGAAGAGGAGCCGGCAGTCGCGGATCAGGCGTTCCAGGTGGAGGTCGAGGCCACGCACCCGGCCGTCCTCCACCAGCAGGGTGGTGAAGTGACCGTAGTTGGTCAGGGCCAGAGCAGCCAGTGCGTCCTCGCCGGCGGGCCGGCCGTCGAGTTCGATCATGGCGTCACCCCGTCACGCCCGCCGTGGCCGGCTCGGTGGCCGCCGCCCTGCCGCGGGCGCCCGGCGGGGCGGGCGGGCGACGGACCGAGGCGGGCGGGGTGGTGCGGGGCGGCGGTGCCGCCCCGCACAGCAGATGGTGTACGGCTCACTTGATGTAGTCCTCGACGACCCTGGGCGGCCAGGTGCCGACCTTGAGGACGCCCATGGAGTAGGCGCGGGAGACGAGGGCGGCCCGGTTGGGGACCTTGAGCGCGCGCAGCAGACCCGAGACGTGGTACTCCACGCCCTGGCGGCTGAGGAAGAGGCGGGAGGCGAGGGGGACCGTCGAGACACCGGCGGCTATGCCCTCCAGGATGCGGGCGTCGACCTCGCTGAGGAGTTTCTTGCGCGGTGCCATCTCCTCGGCGTCCTCGGTCCGTTCGTCCGCGCCGGACATCACCACGAGGATCGCGGCCACGTCGGGGATGTGGCCGCCCTGGACGGCCATGGCACGCAGCGGGAGCGCGGAGGCGGTGCTGTCCTGGTCGACGGCGATGACTTCAGTGAGGAAGCGGTTCCGTTTGCCCTCCAGCATGCGCGCGAACTGCTGCATCAGGGGTGGCCGGACGCTGGGGTGGATCAGGTCGCAGAAGTGCCGGCCGCAGAGGCTGGAGGACGGTCCGCCGAAGCGGCGGTCGAACTCCTGGTTGACCTGCTGGATGGTGAGGGAGGGATCCAGGCAGGCGATGTAGGCGTCGGCCCGGTCGAAGCCGTCGGTGCGACCGGGGGCCGACTCCGGGGTGCCGGACGGGCCGGCCACGGGGGCGCGGTCGACGAGCGTGGCGTGGGGGGTGGGCGCCAAGGAACTCAAACCCTTCTTCTATCGGTGCTTTAGGAGGAGGGCCAGGTAAGCGACTGGCCTTGCGTGAAAAAGAATGCGACAGAAAAGGAAGACACTGGAACATTACGAAGGACGGCGACGAAGGGTCAACGCAACACCGGCTTGACCTGCTAATACTGTGGTGACTCCTTCGGTGGGTACGGTTCCGCACCGAAGGGGTTCGGTGGGGGAGGTTCGGTGGGGGCACCGAACCATGCGACGCCACTTCGGCAGGCGGAACTCTCCCCAGAACGAACCAAATGCGACAGTCGCCCCACCCTGCCGCCAGGCGCCATCACTCCAGGCCACGGCCTGCTTACGCGAAGCACGTTCCCGAGCCGGTCCCAGCCCGGGAAGAGGAGGAGAGGGAAAGCGGTTACCGACCGGCGGCCACTCGCTCGGGGAGAAAACGGAAAGGCCCGGACCCCGTCCCGGATATGCGGGGACGACGGCCCGGGCGATTTCACCGAACAGTTACCTGTGGAAACTCGCGCTTTCCGTACGGGAAACAAGAGCGATGAGTTCACGGCGTCCGGGGATGCCCAGTTTCCGGTAGGCGTGGGTGAGATGCTTTTCGATGGCGCGTGAGCTGACGCCCAGTTCGCCGGCGATCTCCTGGTTGGTCAGGCCGCGGCACGCGAGGCCCGCCACCCGCCGCTCGGTCGGGGTGAGCACGCTCTCCGGCGACACCGTGTACAGGGGTGTCCTCACGGTGCCGCGCGTGGCGCGCTCGGCCAGCTCGGGGGCGCCGCAGGCGGTCGCCAGGGTGGCTGCCTCCCGGGCCAGTGCCTCCGGCTCGGGGCCGCCGCCCAGGCGTTCGGCGAGCGAGAGCAGCGCTCGGGCGAGTTCCAGCTGGTTGGCGGAGCCGCGCAGGACGGTGACCGCCTCGCGCAGGCGGGCGGTGCCCCGCCCGCCTTCCTCCAGCCGGCCGAGCAGCCGCAGGGCCCGGCCGACACCGACCGGCGCGCCCCACTGCTCGGCGCGCGCGTACTCCTCCTCCGCCAGGACCCGGGCGGCGCGGATGTCGCCCATGCGGCGGTGGACGCTGATGGTCCACGGACGCCAGGGGAAGAGCACCGGGTTGTGCCAGCCCGCGGCCTCCATCTGACGGCCGCAGGACTGCAGTGAGTCGAGGGCTCCGGTGTGATCGCCCGCGGCGATCTCGCCGATGGCTTCCAGCAGGCGGAGCAGGCCGGTGAGGGGAAGACCCTGGGGCCGGGTCCGGTCGGCACGGCGCAGCACGCGTTCGGCGAGGGAGGGGTCGCGGGACTCCAGGGCGACGACGGCATGGGTCATGGTCGCCACCGTGCCCAGGGAGTGGTGGTCGGTCTCGGTCATGCCCAGCGCCGTCTCGGACCATTCGCGGGCCTGGGCGAGCCGGCCCCGGCCCAGGTGGACGAGGGCCTGTTCGATGTGGGCGAGCGCGTTGGCGGGGGTGGCGCGCTGCTGGTGGGCGCGGTGTTCGACGGCGAGCCAGGAGTCGACGGCCTCCACCGAGTCGGCGGCGATCATCGTGATGATCACCAGGGGGAGGGTGGAGTGGACGCGGGCGGAGGTGGCGGGTTCGCGGTCGAGGATGCGTTCCGCCAGCCGTACCACCTCGGCGGCGGGCAGCCGGCAGCTGAGGGTGACGGCGCCGAGCAGGGCGATCGTCAGCTCACGCTCCGCGCCGGTGTCCACGGGCGGTTCGGGCCCGAGTTCCTTCAGCCGTTCGGCTGCCGCGGCCAGCTCGAAGGGGTCCTCGTGGCCGCAGTGCCGCAGCCGGGCCTCCAGGCGCAGCGCGAGGTCGCGGTCGAGGCCGGTGAGCCGCGAGGCCGGACCGAGTCCCTCGGCCGCCTGGCGCAGCAGGTCGACGACGGTGAGCGAGGTGGGGCCCAGCGGGGTGGGTGAGATGCGCAGCGCGGCCAGGGCCCGGTCCCGCGGCTCGGGGAGCAGGGTCATGGCCTGGGCGATGTGCCGTTCGCAGGCCGGTGGGTCGAAGTCCCTTTCGGCGGTGCCGAGTTCGACCAGGAGGCGGGCGCGTGTGATGCCTTCGGCGGGGCTGTCCAGCAGGGCGCGCCGCAGGTAGCGGGCGGCGGTGTCGGGTGCGCCCCGGCGCAGGGCGGTGTCGGCGGCGGCGCTCAGGACGTCGACGGCCCAGGGCTGGCGTCGGGTGACGACGGCCATGAGCTGGGCGGCGACCTGCTCGGCGGGGCTGCCCGAGGCGTACAGGAGAGCGGCGGCCTCGTCGTGCAGCCGCTCGCGCTGGTCCATGGTGAGGGTGGACTCGACGGCGTCCCCGACGGCGCGGTGGGTGAAGCGCGGTTCGTGTGCGGAGGTGAGCATGCCCAGGGCGCCCAGGGCGCGCAGGGCTCCGGAGAAGCCGGCGTCGTCCAGTCCGGCCAGACGGGTCAGGGTGGCGACGTCGCCCTGTTCGCCCAGGATGGCGATGGCGGCGGCGAGGTCGCGCACCGGTGCGGGCTGGGTGCGCAGGGTGCTGGCCAGGTGTTCCCGCAGCTGGGACGGGCTGAGGCGCCGGGTCAGATCGGCGTGTTCGGCCTGCGGGCGGCGGCCGACGAGGTCGGTGCCGACCAGGGTCGACATCAGGAACAGCGGGTTACCGGCGGAGGCCTCGTGACAGGCCCGGACGAATTCCTCGTCGCCCGGTTCGCCGAAGCGGTCACGGACCAGCGTACGGGCGGCCTCCAGGCTCAGGGAGGCCGGCCTCAGCGTCTGCGTTGCCGCCTCCCGCAGCTCGCGGATCAAGGCGTGGCTGGTGCGGGGGTCGCCGTCGCGCAGCGCGCAGACGACGACGGCCCGCAGGCCGTGCAACCGCTTGGCCAGGAAGGTGAGCCAGCGCAGCGAGGGCACGTCGGACCACTGGAGGTCGTCGACGAGGACCAGCAGTCTGCTGTCGACGCTGACGTTGGCCAGCAGCGAGAAGAGTCCGTGCAGGACGGCCTCGGTGGCGGCGATCGCCTGGTCGGCGCCGGGCGAGGCGGCGTCGTCGGCCAGGACGTGCCGGGCGAAGGAGGCGTGGGCGTCCATCCAGCGGTCACGGGCGTCCTGGGGCGAGTCGCTCAGCAGGGGCTCGAAGAGCTGCCGTACGACACCGAAGGCGAAGTCCTGCTCCATGGGCGCGGCGTTGGCCCGCAGCACCCGGACGTCCTCGTGACCACCGCCGACCGCGGACAGCCGCTGCAGCAGCGCCGAGCGTCCGATGCCGAGGGGGCCGGTGACCACCACGAGGGAGGACCGTCCTTCGGCGGCGGCGCCCAGCGCGGCGTCGACGAGGGTGATCTCGGTGTTGCGTTCCAGCAGCATGGGGTCAGCCGCCCTCCGGTCCGTTTCTCAGTGCGCGCAGTTCCTCACGTCCGCGGATGCGGAGTTTGCGGTAGACGCCGCTCAGGCGCAGCTCCACCGCGCGGGTGGTCACCGACAAGGCGGTGGCGATCTCCCGGTTGCCCAGGCCGCTGGCGGCGAGGAGGGCGGTCTCGTGTTCGGCGGGGCTCAGGGCGGGCCAGCCGGCCGCCGGGCGCTGCCGGAGGTGCGGCGCCGCGCCACGCGGGGCGGGTGCGCCGGGTCCGGGTGGCCCGCCGGCCGGCGCGCGCGGGCCCTGGGGGAAGTCGCCGAGCGCGCCGGGAGCGGCACCGCCGGCCGCCGGGGCCGGGCGGGAGGTGAGGGCCAGGGCGGTTCTGCGCTCGGCCTCCGCGCTCTCCGCGGAGGCCAGTTCGAGCACGGCGCGGGTGTAGGCGGTGCGGGCGGGTGAGTCGCTGAGGGTGGTGACGGCGGCGCGGAAGTGTTCGGCACGGTTCTCCCCGATCACCACCGCCAGGCTGAGTTCCGCGCGGCCGAGGGCGCTGCGGGTGCCCCAACGGGCGGCGAGCCGTATTTCCTCGCGGGCCAGGCGCAGGGCCTCCTCGTCGTCGCCGAGCGCGTGGGCGGCCTCGGCGGCCAGGGAACGCCAGGGCAGGACCGCCGGGTTGACGCAGCCGTAGCGCAGCATCCATCGCCCGCAGGCGCGGAAGTAGGCGCGTGCCCGGTGCGGATCGTCCTCGGCACGGGCCAGCACACCGCGGGCGAAGAGCAGATAGGCGGTGGTGGCGCACTCCTCGGCGAGGAGCGGGACGGGACGGGCGGCGATCTCACGGGCCCGGTCGGCGCGGCCGTTCTGGAGGTCCGCGACCAGGTTGAGTGAGGCCCAGTAGGGGACGAACAGCGGGTGGAGCCGGGCGAGCGGAAGTTCCGCCTCGGCGGCGGCCAGGTCGCGGGCCGCCGCGTCGGGGCGGCCGTGCCGGATGTGCAGGTCGGCGCGGACGGCCAGGACGTGGGCGATGGCCACGGCGGCGCGTTGCCGGTGGGCCTCGTTGAGCAGGGTGGCGAGGTGCGCCTCGGCCTCGTCGCCGTCGTCGGTGAGGAAGAGCGCGCGGCAGGCGAACAGCCGGGGCGCCACGAGCGGCGGGCGGCCGGCGGGATCGGGCGCGAAGGCCGCCCTGGCCAGGTGGCGGGACTCCTCGAGACGGACGCCGGCCACGGCGTGTTCCCAGGCCCGCACGCCGGCGACGGCGGGGCTCTGCGAGTGCGCGGGCAGGGCGGGTGCGGGGTGGACGTCCAGGCAGGTCTCCTCGTGGCGCAGGAACCGGGCGACCCGCAGGAGGGCGATCAGCTCGTGCCGCTCGCCGACGGTGGCATCGTTGTCAGCGGAATCGGTGCGGTGGGGGTGATCGCCGGGCATGCTCCGGGACGTCGGTTTCGACGCGGTTCGTCCGGAGGTGGTCGCGGCGCCCGCGACGGTCCGGCCGTGGGGGCCCGCGGCGTCGCTCTCCCGCCTCGGCCCGGGCACGGCGTCACCGGGAGCGGGCTCCGCGGCGGGTGTGCCGGGCACGGCGGGACCGACGGGCCGGGCGAGGCGGGCGGCGCGGGTGTCGCCGCCGAGGAGGCACAGGTCGACGGCCTGGGAGCGCAGGCCCGCGCAGGCGCCGGCGGCGCGGATGAGGCCGTGCAGGCGGCGCTCGGCGGCCTCCGGGGCGGTGACCATCTGCACCGAGGCCAGCTGGAGTTCGACGCGGACGCGTTCCTCGGCCCGGAGCGGTTCGTCCAGGGCCCGGGCGAGGTAGGCGGTGGCCCGGTCGCGCCGTCCGCTGCGCAGCGCGGCGGAGAAGCCCCGGCGCAGGGTGTCCACGGCCCAGGGCGCTCCCACGGGGTGGGCCCGCAGCAGCAGTTCGGCGATGCCCTGGTCGGCCGCGGCGACCCGCTGGGCGAGCCGCGCGGCGCGGGCGTACAGGTCGGCCCGCTCGGCGGCGGGCATCTCCTCCAGGATCCGGGCCCGCACCACGGCGTCGCACCCGTACGGCGATCCGTCGCGGGTGGTGAGGAGACCGCTGGCCATGAGGGTGGCCCGCAGCCGGGCCTCGGGCACCGGATGCGGGCCGGCGAGCGTGCACACCAGCGGGAAGTCGAGCAGGTCCCCGCAGACGGCGAGCGCGCGCAGGACGTCGACGGCGACCGGGTCGCGCAGTTCGCTCAGCGCCCGTGCGGCGTGGTCGCCGACCACTTGGGCGGCCAGGTCGCACAGGTGTTCGATGTGTTCGGCGCGGGGGGCGCAGCCGGTGGTGGTGAACCGGTGGAGGACCTCGCGGACGACGGCCGGGACGCCGCGGGTGGCTTCGGCGAGTGCCTCGGTGAACCCGTCGTCGCCGTCGATGCCGCAGACCGCGCGCACGGCGGTGGCCACGCCGCTCGCCGTGAGGGGCGGCAGCGCGAGTTCGATGGTGCTGGCCAGACCGGTCAGCGGGGAGCCCACGCTCCACTCCGGCCGGTCGATGGCGGTGCCGGTGGTGCTGGTGAGCAGGGCGAGCGGAGCCCGGGGCAGGCGGCGGGCCAGGGCCTCCAGCCAGCGCAGGGAAGCCGGGTCGAGCCACTGGACGTCCTGCACCACGAGGAGGGTGGGCCGGTCCCGGCAGGCGGTGAGCAGGTGGTTGAGGCCGGGCAGTCCGCCGGGGCGCTGCGGGGCCACGAAGAGACGGGAGGCGATGTCGCGGTCCTCGGGCGCGAGGAGCTGGGCGACCACTCCGTAGCGCAGTTCGTGCTCGGCGGGGGTGGCGCGGGCCCGGAGCACGTGGACTCCCCTGCCCTTCGCCTGCCCGGCGGCCCAGCACAACAGCTCGTTCTGTCCCATGCCGGGCTCTCCCGCCACCGTGACCAGGGCGGGACGGCCGGAGCGGAGTTCACCGATCACGGCGGAGAGGACCGCTTGCTCCCGGTCACGTTCGAGCAGTGGCAGGTCAGGGGGCGCCATGCCGTGATCTTATATTTTTGCGAGACCGGTGGTTCGTGAGTCGAACGTCTTGTTTTCCCATTGACAAGATGTTCATCTGCTGTCTCCGGACCGCCCGGAAAGGACGCCGCCCGCTCGCAGGGCCGCACCCAGGTCGGCCCGCCGCTGCACCCCGAGCTTGCGGTACACGCTGGTGAGGTGGAGTTCGACGGTGCGTACGGTGACGAAGAGGGATTGCGCGACCTCCCGGTTACCGGCTCCCGAGGCGACCAGCCGGGCCACCGTGCGCTCCGAGCCCGTCAGCATGTCCAGCGCGGACGAGGTGATCTCCCGCATCCGGCCACCGGCCGCGATCAGCTCCTCCCGCGCCCGCCGGGCCAGGGCCACGCAGCCGCAGCGCCTGGCCAGCGCGACCGCCTCGCGCAGGTGCTCCCGCGCCTCCCGGTCGCGCCCGTCCTCCACCAGCGCGCGGCCCAGCATCAGCGAGGCACGGGCCTCGTGGCCGCGGGCCGGTGAGGAACGCAGCAGGTCCACCGCCTCGCGCAGCGGTTCCACCGCCGCCGCGCCCGGCGTGCTCGCGCCGCGCGCCAGGGCGGCGTACCCGAGGGCACGCCGGGTCCCCCACCGCTCGCTGCGCGCGGCGCCCCGCTCGGCGAACTCCCGCGCCTGCCCGGTGCGGCCGAGCCCGCCCAGGAGACAGGCGGCTTCCAGCCACCAGGGGGCGAGCACGGGGTTGGTGAGCCCTGTCCCCTCCAGCGAGTCGCCGCACGCCGAGAACGTCTCCAGCGCCCCGTCCAGGTCGCCGCGGGCCAGCCGCAGACGGCCCAGCGCCATCAGATACCAGGGGTACTCCCACACGAAGCGGTCGAGACCGGGGCGTTTGACCGCCGCGAGGACCTCCTCCGCGTGCCCCACCTCACCGCGTGCGACGAGGGCCGACGCGTACGCCGTGTGCGCCATGGTGGCGCTGTCCCCCCAGCGTTCGCGGCCAGTGATCTCCAGCGCCGTCTGCGCGTCCGCCGCGCAGTCCGCGAGGGCGCCGTTCTCCAGGCGGAACAGCGCCCGGGTGGACAGGGCCAGGGCGTACGTCCACACCGCGGCCTTCTCCCGGCTGCCCCGCAGCACCGCCTCCAGCGCGTCGTCGGCGGCCCGGTCCTCCTCGGCCAGGTGCAGGGCGAGCGAGGCGGGCAGCAGTGACCACGTCCCCAGCGGTGCGTCCGGGGTGCGCAGCGCACGGCGCGCCCGGCGCGCACTGTCCGCGGCGCGGCCTCCTTCGGCCGCGCAGAGCACGCTCAGCATGGCGAGCTGCTGGCGCTGGGCGGGGGTGTCGCCGGGCGGCTCGGTGGTCCGCGCGGCGCGGTGCAGGGCCTGGGGGAAGGTGGACTTCTCGTCGGAGCCGACGATGAGCAGGGCCGACTCCGCGAGCGTGCGCAGTTCCCGGTCGGCGGGGTCCGGTGCGGGTCCCAGTTCGGCGTCGAGGGCGTCCAGAGCCTCGGTGAGGAGCCGGGTGCCCTCCGTGGACCGCTGCACGCTCAGGCAGGTCAGGGCGAGCTGGATCGCCGTGGTGGTGCGGGCGCGTGCGTCGGTGGTCAGGGCGTGCGCCTCCCGCAGCAGGCTCAGCGAACGCTCCGGGTCGCTCTCCTCCAGGGCTTTCGCCAGTCGGGCCAGCAGAGCGGGGTCGTCCGGTCCGGCCTCGCGCACCCGCTGCAGGTAGCGGGCGGCTGCTTCGGGGGCGCCCCGGTGCTCGGCCTGGGCGGCCGCGGCACGCAGCACGCCGAGGACCCAGGCGTCCTTGGTCCCCGGCGCCAGCAGCAACTGGGCGGCGCTCTCCTCGGGCGGGCGTCCGATGTCGCTGAGCAGCCGGGCGGCGCGCAGGCGCAGCTCGGCCACCCGGGCCGTGCCGAGGGTGTCGAGGACCGCGGCGCCCACCAGGTCGTGGACGAGTTCGCGGCGGTCGGCCCGGACCAGCCCGGCCTGCCGCAGTACGTCCACCGCCTCCTCCACGTGCAGGACGGACAGACCGGCCAGGGCGGCGAGGTAGGCGGTGTCCTCGTCGCCGAGCACGGCCAGGGCGCGGGCCGCCCGGCCCACCCAGTCCGGCTGGTGTTCCAGTACCCGGTGCACGGAGGCGGCGACGGCCCGTCCGCCGATCTCGGCCATCCGGCGCTCCCCCGCGTCGTCGGGGCCGAGACCGGCCGCGCACAGTTCGTCCAGCAGGCGTACGACCTGCAGGGGGTTGCCGCCGGTCACGGATGCCAGACGGTCGACGAACGCGGGCCGGGCGTGCTGGGCGGGGAAGACCAGGCCGGTCAGTTCGGCCACCTGCGGGGTGTCCAGCGGCCCCAGCCGCAGCGACACGGGCAGGTGGTGGGCGACCAGGTCGGCGAGCGCGTCGCGGGCGGCGGGATCGGCCTCGGTGCGGTGGGCGGCCATCACGAGCAGCGGCAGGCCGTCGGCCCGGCGCAACAGGAAGTCCAGCCAGCGCAGGGAGCGTTCGTCGCACCAGTGGGCGTCGTCCAGGACGAGCACCAAGGGGCCGTCGGCCAGGAGGTTGGCGGTCAGCCAGTACAGGCCCTGGAGCACCGAGAAGGTGCCGCCGGGCGTGGTGTCGCCCTCCTGGGGCGTGGCGGTGAGGGCGGGCAGGGCGTGCCGGGCGCCGCCGTCCAGCAGGGCGGAGGCGCGGCCCCTGCGGCCGGTCAGGTTGAGGGGACCGAACAGGGCCCGCACCCCGCTGTAGCCGGTGGCCGCCTCCACGGCGCGGCAGGTGCCGTGGAGGGCGGTCATGTCCGCGAGGGGGCCGCCGGCGGCCAGGGCAGCGCGCAGCAGGGCGGTCTTGCCCGCCCCCGCCGGGCCGTCCAGGAGCACCAGGCGGGGCTGTCCGGCCCGGGCGGCCGCGGCGTGCTCGGCCAGGGCCTCGAGCTGCTCGGCCCGCCCGACCAGCGGCAGGACGGGATGTGCGGCGCCGGCCAGGTCGGTCACTTGCTCTCCCTCGCGTCGTACAGGGCGGATGGCGCCGTGGTCCTGGTGCGCCGGGGCCCGCGCGGCGCCGGAGCCCTGCACTCCGGCGGTGACCGGGCGCATGCCCGGCTCCTCTCCGCGCCATGCCTACGTATACGTCACATGTACGCCCCGAAGCGGCTCCGCGCCCTCCTGGGACGGGAAATCTAAGGAATTCCCCCGTCGCGGCCGTGAGATCAAGTGGTGGTGCGGTCGGCAACCCCGTGTCCCACCCCGGCCGGCCGGCCGCACGCCATCGCGTCGTCGCGCCCGTCGCACGCCTGACCGGCGGGCCGCGGCGCACCACGGCAGTCACTTCGTGAAAGGGCCCGCATGGACTCCGCCGCTCGGCCGATCCTCTTCGTCAGCCTCCCCGAGAGCGGACTGCTCAACCCGTTGCTGGTGCTGGCCGGGGAGCTGGCCCGGCGCGGCGTGCCCGGCCTGTGGTTCGCCACCGACGAGCACCGGCGCAAGGACGTGGAGGGGCTCGCCGCCGCGTCCGCTGTCTCCTTCGCCTCACTGGGCGAGGTGGTGTCCGAACTGTCCGCGGTGACCTGGGACGACGCGGTGTACCGCGAGGTCACGCAGTCCTCACGGTTCAGGGCACACCGCGCGGTGGTGCGGCAGTCGTACAAACCGGCGCTCCAGGCGCGCAAGTACCGCGAGCTGGAGCGCGTCGTGGACGAGGTGCGGCCGGCGCTCATGGTCGTGGACTGCGTGGCCGGCTTCGCGGTCGACCTGGCGCTGGCCCGGGGCATCCCGTACGTGCTCAACGTGCCGTTCGTCGCCAGCAATGTACTCACCTCGCACAACCCCTTCGGCGCCTCGTACACCCCGAAGAACTTCCCCGTCCCCAACTCGGGCCTGCCGCTGGCCATGACGACCCGTCAGAAGCTGGCCAACACGCTGTTCAAGTGGCGCACGCTCGGCATGTTCCTGCACCCGGAGATGGGCAAGGTGCTGCGCGAGGACGCGGCGATCCGCAAGGAGCTGGGCATCGCCCCGCCCAACGCGATGACGCGGGTGGACGAGGCCGCCGCCGTACTGTGCGCGTCCATCGCGGAGTTGGACTACCCCTTCGACGTCCCCGAGAAGGTGCGTCTGGTGGGAGCCGTGCTGCCGCCGCTTCCGGAGGCCCCAGACGACCGCGCGGTGGCCGAGTGGCTGGACGAGCAGACCTCGGTCGTCTACATGGGCTTCGGCACCATCACCCGTCTCACCCGCGAGGAGGTCGGGGCGCTGGTGGAAGTGGCCCGGCGGATGTCGGACACGCACCAGTTCCTGTGGAAGCTGCCGGAGGAGCAGCAGCATCTGCTGCCGCCGGCCGCGTCCCTGCCGCCGAACCTGCGGGTGGAGAACTGGGTGCCCTCGCAACTGGACGTGCTGGCCCATCCCAAGGTGTCGGTGTTCTTCTCGCACGGCGGCGGCAACGCCTACCACGAGGGCGTCTACTTCGGGAAGCCGCAGGTGGTGCGGCCGCTGTGGGTGGACTGCTTCGACCAGGCGGTCCGCGGCCACGACTTCGGCATCAGTCTGACCCTGGACAGGCCGCACACCGTCGACCCGGACGACGTGGTGGACAAGCTGACCCGGGTCACGTCCGAACCGTCCTTCCGCGAGCGGGCCGAGCGACTGGGCGGGTTGCAGAAGGCGGCCGGCGGCCGCACGGCCGCGGCCGATGCCGTGCTCGGCCTGCTCACCGCGGCATGAGCCGCCCGGCACGCCGGCCGCATCCCGTCGAACCCCAGCCCAGCGACAGCAGCGAGGACCGCATGGCCTTCACCCACCCCGTCTCCCAACCCTGCTTGACCGGCCGTGAACTGGAGTACGTCACCGACGCCGTGTCCGGCGGCTGGATCTCCTCCCAAGGGCCGTACGTCCGACGCTTCGAGGAGGCCTTCGCCGCCTGGAACGGCGTGGCGCACGGCGTCGCCTGCTCCTCCGGCACCGCCGCCCTCACCCTCGCGCTGCGCGCGCTGGGCATCGGCCCGGGCGACGAGGTGATCGTGCCGGAGTTCACGATGATCGCCTCGGCATGGGCCGTCACCTACACCGGTGCCACTCCCGTCTTCGTCGACTGCGCGGACGACCTGAACATCGACGTCGCCCGCGTCGAGGAGAAGATCACCCCGCGTACCCGGGCGATCATGCCGGTGCACGTCTACGGGCGGCGCTGCGACATGGACACGATCATGGACATCGCCCACCAGTACAACCTGCGGGTGGTGGAGGACTCCGCCGAGGCGCACGGAGTGCGCCCGGTGGGGGACATCGCCTGCTTCTCGCTGTTCGCCAACAAGATCATCACGGCCGGCGAGGGCGGCGTCTGCCTCACCGACGACCCCCGGCTCGCCCAGCAGCTCGGCCACCTGCGGGCGATGGCCTTCACCCGCGACCACAGCTTCCTGCACAAGAAGCTGGCCTACAACCACCGCATGACCGCCATGCAGGGCGCCGTGGCACTGGCCCAGGTCGAGCGCCTGGACGACATCCTGGCCGCACGCCGGGAGATCGAGGCCCGCTACGACGCCGCCCTCGGGGACGTCCCCGGCCTCACGCTGATGCCGCCGCGCGACGTGCTGTGGATGTACGACCTGCGCGCCGAGCGCCGCGAGGAACTGCGCGCCCACCTCGACGCGCGCGGCGTGGAGACCCGGCTGTTCTTCAAGCCGATGAGCCGGCAGCCCGGCTACCTGGACCCGGTGTGGCCGACGCTCAACGCCCACCGCTTCAGCGAGGACGGCCTGTACCTGCCCACCCACACCGGGCTCACCGCCGCCGACCAGGAGTACATCGCCGGGGCCGTCCGGGAGTTCTACACCTCCGGCTGACCGGCCCGCCCGCGCCGCCCGCCCGACGCGGGCGCGGCACCGCGACCGCACGACGAGAAACGAGGAGCGGACATGACGACCAGCACCGGCCCCACGGTGGTCGGCTTCCCCCTGCGCACACCCGAGGAACCGCTGCCGCTGTCCCAGTACGCCGGCCACCGCCGGCACAGCGGCCTGGTGCAGTCCCACCTGCCCAACGGGGCACCGATCTGGCTGGTCACCCGGCACGAGGACGTGCGCGCGGTGCTCACCCACCCGAAGATCAGCGCCAACCCCGACAACGAGGGCTTCCCCAACGTCGGCGAGACGATGGGCGTGCCCAAGCAGGACCAGATCCCCGGCTGGTTCGTGGGTCTGGACTCCCCCGAGCACGACCGCTTCCGCAAGGTCCTCATCCCCGAGTTCACGGTGCGCCGCGTGCGCGAACTGCGCCCCGCCGTCGAACGGATCGTGGACGAGCGCATCGACGCGATGCTGGCCGGCGGCACCACCGCGGACCTGATCAACGACTTCGCGCTGCCGGTGCCGTCCCTGGTGATCTCCTCCCTCCTCGGCGTGCCGCCGGCCGACCGGGACTTCTTCGAGTCCCGCACCCGCACCCTGGTCGCCATCCGCACCTCGACCGACGAACAGCGCGCCACCGCCACCCGCCAGCTCCTGCGCTACATCAACCGCCTGATCGCCATCAAGGACAAGTGGCGCGGCGACGACCTGATCAGCCGCCTGCTGTCGACGGGGCAGCTCAGCCACGAGGAACTCTCCGGCGTCCTGCTGCTCCTGCTGATCGCCGGGCACGAGACCACCGCCAACAACATCGGGCTCGGTGTGGTCACCCTGCTCTCCCACCCGCAGTGGGCCGGTGACGAGCGGGCCGTGGAGGAGCTGCTGCGGCTGCACTCGGTGGCCGACATGGTGGCGCTGCGCGTCGCGGTGGACGACGTGGAGATCGCGGGCCAGTTGATCCGCAAGGGCGAAGGCATCGTCCCGCTGCTGGCCGCCGCCAACCACGACACCGAGGTCTTCGGCTGCCCGCACGCCTTCGACCCCGAGCGGTCCGAGCGGCGGCACGTGGCCTTCGGCTACGGCGTCCACCAGTGCCTGGGCCAGAACCTGGTCCGGGTCGAGATGGACGTCGCCTACCGCAGGCTGTTCGAGCGCGTCCCCACCCTGGAGCTGGCCGTCCCGCTGGAGGAGCTGGCCTTCAAGTACGACGGGATCCTGTTCGGACTGCACGAGCTGCCGGTGCGCTGGTAGCCGCCGGTACCGCCCCCGCGGCCACCCCCGCCCTTCCACCGAGGAGCCAAACGATCATGCGTGTCACCGTCGACAGCGAACGGTGCATCGGCGCCGGCCAGTGCGTGCTCAACGCCCCCGCCGTCTTCGACCAGGACGACGACGGCGTCGTGGTCCTGCTGCACGAGGAGCCCGGCGCCCAGGACGTGGACGCGGTCCACGAGGCGGGCGACCTGTGCCCGTCGGGCTCGATCACCGTCCACGAGGACTGACCCCCGGCCGACGGCGCCGCCGGGCCCGGACCACCCGAGCAGGAACACCGGAACCACCAGAGCAAGAACATCGGAAGGACGGACACACCGTGACCACCGCTGAGGACACCCGGGCCCTGTGGCTGCGGCGCTACCACCCGGCCGGCGCCGACGCCGTCCGGCTGGTCTGCTTCCCGCACGCCGGCGGCTCCGCCAGCTTCTACCACCCGGTCTCGGCGCGCTTCGCGCCGAAGGCCGAGGTCCTCTCACTGCAGTACCCCGGCCGTCAGGACCGGCGCAGGGAACCCTGCGTGAGCGATCTCGGCACCCTGGCCGACCTGATCGCCGAGCAGCTCCTCGCCCTGGACGAGAGGCCGACGGTGTTCTTCGGGCACAGCATGGGCGCCGCCCTCGCCTTCGAGACGGCCTGGCGCCTGGAGCAGCGGGACGCCGGCCCGCACACCGTCCTCGCCTCCGGCCGCCGGGCCCCCTCCACCACCCGCGCCGAGGAGGTCCACCTGCGCGACGACGACGGGATCGTCGCCGAGATGAAGCGGCTGAACGGCACCGCCGCCGGCGTCCTCGGCGACGAGGAGATCCTGCGCATGGCGCTGCCCGCGCTGCGCGGCGACTACCGCGCCATCGAGACCTACTCCTGCCCCGCCGACCGCCGGGTGCGCTGCGCCCTGACCGTCCTCACCGGACGGGACGACCCGCTGACCACGGTCGCGGAGGCCGAACGCTGGCAGGAGCACACCACGGGGCCGTTCCGGCTGCAGGTCTTCGACGGCGGCCACTTCTTCCTCACCCAGCACCTGGCGGCGGTCCAGGCCGAGATCGGCCGCGCCCTCGACGCGGTCCCACCCGCCACCGCTTCCTGAGCGCCCCGCCCGGACGAGGGGTGGGCCACCGCCCGGGCCGGTGCTGGAGCCGTGACCGGTGTACGCCCGTCGGTGCCGTGCCCGGGTCCGCTCACCGCAGCCGTGGCCGACGCATCACCGGAGAGCCCGCACACGGCCGGACGGCGGTCCCGTCCGTCGCCCTTCACGTCACTTTCCGCTCCCGCGCCCCCGGACAAGGACACCATGCGCACACTTCTCGTCGACAACTACGACTCCTTCACGTACAACCTCTTCCACTACCTGTCCCGGGTCAACGGGCGGGAACCGGAGGTCATCCGCAACGACGATCCGGCCTGGCGGCCCGGACTGCTCGACGCGTTCGACAACGTGGTGCTCTCCCCCGGCCCCGGCACCCCGCACCGGCCCGCCGACTTCGGCCTGTGCGCCACCATCGCCGAGGAGGCCCGGCTGCCGGTGCTCGGCGTCTGCCTGGGCCACCAGGGCCTGGCGCTCGCCCACGGCGCGCGGGTGGGCCGCGCGCCCGAGCCACGCCACGGCCGGACGTCCGCGGTACGGCACGACGGCACCGGCCTCTTCGAGGGGCTGCCGTTCCCGCTGGAGGTCGTGCGCTACCACTCCCTGGCGGTGACCGACCTGCCGCCGGAACTCGAGGCCACCGCCTGGTCACCGGACGGGGTGCTGATGGCGCTGCGCCACCGCACGCTGCCGCTGTGGGGCGTGCAGTTCCACCCGGAGTCGATCGGCACCCGGGAGGGACACCGCCTCCTCGGCAACTTCCGCCGGCTCACCGAGCGCCACCACGCGTCCGGGAGCGGGGGCGCCCGCCCGGCCGGCCCCGCTCCCGCCGGCGACACGCCGGCTCCCGCCGCGCCCGCTCCGGCCGCGCGGCGTGCCGCGGACGCGCCCGGCGCCGTCCGGCGGCTGCGGGTGCTCGCCGAGCAGCTGCCGGCGCGCTGGGACCCGGAGGTCGCCTTCGACACCCTGTTCCGCACCGGCGAGCACCCCTTCTGGCTGGACAGCAGCCGTCCCGGCGGCCGCCTGGGGCAGCTGTCGGTGATGGGGAACGCCTCGGGCCCCCTCGCCCGGATCGCCCGGGCCGACGTACAGGCCGGCACCGTGACGGTCACCGCCGACGGCACCACTCGCACGGTCGCCGGTCCCTTCCTGTCCTGGCTGGAGAACGACCTGGCGGGGCTGCGCACCGAAGTGCCCGAGCTGCCCTTCGAGTTCGCCCTGGGCTGGGTGGGCTGCCTGGGCTACGAACTCAAGGCCGAGTGCGGTGGCGACGCCGCCCACCGCTCCCCCGACCCCGACGCCGTCCTCGTCTTCGCCGACCGCGCCCTGGTCCACGACCACCGCACCGACACCGGTTACCTGCTCGCGTTGGCCGAGGACGGCGACGAGGACGCCGCGCGCGCCTGGCTCGCCGGTGCCGCCGCGGCCCTGCACGGCATCGCCGGGCGGCCGCCGGCGCCGTGCCCCGCGGCGCCGGAGTGCACCGCGGGGCCCGTGGAGCTGCGGCACGACCGGGGCGCCTACCTCAAGATGATCGACGTCTGCCAGCAGGAGATCGCCGCCGGCGAGACCTACGAGGTCTGCCTGACCAACATGGCCGAGGTCGACACCGATCTCGACCCCTGGCAGGCCTACCGGGCCCTGCGCCGGGTCAGCGCCGCGCCCTTCGCCGCGTACCTGCACTTCGGCCCGCTGGCGGTGCTCAGCAGCTCCCCGGAGCGATTCCTGCGCATCGACCGGCACGGCGCCATGGAGTCCAAGCCGATCAAGGGCACGCGGCCACGCGGCGCCACCCCCGAGGAGGACGCCCGCCTCGTCGAGGACCTGGCCACCTCCGAGAAGGACCGCGCCGAGAACCTGATGATCGTCGACCTGGTCCGGCACGACCTGGGGCGGTGCGCCGAGGTCGGCTCGGTCGTCGCCGACCCGGTGTTCCAGGTGGAGACCTACGCGACGGTGCACCAGCTCGTCAGTACCGTCCGGGCCCGGCTGCGCCCGGGCACCAGCCCGGTGGCCGCGGTGCGGGCCGCCTTCCCCGGCGGGTCGATGACCGGCGCCCCGAAGATCCGCACCATGCAGGTCATCGACCGTCTCGAGGGCGGGCCGCGCGGCGTGTACTCGGGCGCGATCGGCTACTTCTCGCTGACCGGCGCGGTGGACCTGTCCATCGTCATACGCACCCTGGTGCTCAGCGGCGGCCGGCTGCGCTACGGCGTCGGCGGCGCCGTCATCGCGCTGTCCGACCCGGCGGCCGAGTTCGAGGAGACGGCGGTCAAGGCCACCCCGGTGCTCCGACTGCTCGGTGCCCGCTTCCCCGGCCGCGAGGCATCCGGCGGGGGCCCCGGCCGGCCCGCCGCCCGCGTCCCCGCGGCGGCCCCCGAACCGCCGCCCGCGGCCCGGCCGGAGTCCGCCCTCACCCGCTGACCGCGACGGGAGCCGTCCCCGCCCCTGTCCGGCTCCCGTCCCGCCGCACCCGCGGACCGCGTAGGCCTCGCCGGCGACTTCGACGACTTCTTCACGGGGGTCCAGCACCCGCACCCGCACCCGCACCCGCACCCGCACCCGCGGGATCTCTAGGGAAAACCCGGACCGCTCGGCAAGAGCCTTGAGCCGATCCCCGTACGACGGCGACGCTCGACATCCCGGGAGTGATGGTGCCCGTCCACGCACACGACTACGAGACCGATCCGCCCGGCGCCACCGGCCGGTCGCTGGACGGGCTGACCCTGCCGGAGGTGTTCGCCGCGGCGGTGCGCCGCGGCGGCGACGCCACGGCCCTGCTCGACGGGGAGCGGGCCCGGACCTGGGACGCCTGGCGGACCGAGGTGGACGCGCTGGCGCGCGGTCTGCAGGAGGCGGGGATCGCGCCCGGTGACGTGGTGGCCCTGCACCTGCCCAACAGCTGGGAGTACCTGACGCTGCACCTGGCCGCCGCCGAGGTCGGGGCCGTCACCCTGCCCGTGCACCAGGGCAACGCCGCCGCCGACGTACGGGCCCTGCTGGAGCGGGTCGGCCCGGCCGCCCTCGTCCTGCCGCCTCGCACCCAGGAGGGCGACGGGCCGCTGGCCGCGGCGACGCTGCGCGAGGCACTGCCCGCACTGCGCGCCGTGCTGGTCACCGGCGACACGGCCGCCCCCGGCACACGGACCGTGACCGGGCTGCTGGAGCGGTTCTCCGGACAGCGGCCCCACCCCGTCGAGGTGCGTCCCGAGTCGCCGTTCCTGCTGCTGCCGTCCTCCGGCACCACCTCGGCGCGGCCCAAGATCTGTGTGCACTCCCACGACGGGCTGCTCACCAACTCCCGCGCCGCGACCGAGGATTCGGCCGACGCCTACGCCGGTACGCTGCTGACCGCGTGCCCGCTGACCCACTGCTTCGGCCTGCAGTCGGCCTACTCGGCGCTGTTCCGCGCGGGCCGCCAGGTGCTCCTCGACACCTGGGACGTCGACCGGTTCTTCGAACTGGCCCGGCGGGAGCGCCCGACCGTGGTGGTCGCGGTACCCGCCCAACTGCACGACGTGGTCTCCCGGGCCGCGGACCTCCCCGACGGCGCGGGCTTCCGCCCCGACCGGGTCCTCACCGCGGGGGCCGCCCTCCCCCCGGCGCTGGTGCGCTCGGTGCGCGACGCCCTGGACACGTCGCTGGTGGTGGTGTGGGGCATGTCGGAGGCCGGCAACGGCACCAGCAGCCTGGCCGGGGACCCGCCGGACGTGGCCTCCCGCAGCGTGGGCCGGCCCACGCGGGACGCCGAGATGCGTGTCCTGGACGAGGACGGCCGCCCGTGCCCGCCCGGTGAGCCGGGAGAACTGCACTACCGCAGTCCCAGCATGTTCCGCGGCTACCTCGGCGAGCCCGAGCTGACCGGGCGGGCGGTGTCGCGGGACGGCTGGCTGCGCACCGGCGACCTGGCCTCGATCGGTGAGGACGGACTGGTCGTCTTCCACGGCCGGTCCGCCGAACTGATCAACGTGGGCGGCCGGAAGTTCAACGCGGTGGAGGTCCAGGCGCTCCTCGCCGACCTGCCCGGCATCGGTCCGCTCGCCGTCGTCGCCAAGCCGGACCCGCGGCTGGGCGAGTACCCGGTCCTCGTGGTCACCGAGCGCCCGGCGAAGGGCGGGGGCCCGGGGGGCGCGGGTGCTTCGGACGGCACCCAGGCTTCGGGCGACATCGGTAAGGCGGACGATGCCGGTGAGGCGGGTGCCGCCGCTGTTCCGGGCGGCACCGTCGGGCTCGGCGAGGCCACGGCGTTCCTGCGCGGCCTGGGCGTCGCGGAGTACAAGATTCCGCTGGAGCTCGTGGTGCTGCCCGAACTGCCCCGCACCCCCGCCGGGAAGATCAACCGGCTGGCGCTGGAACGGCTCCTCGCCGAGGCCGCCGCGCGTCCGGCGCCCCTGCCGGCCGACGCGGCACGCCCCGACCTGCGCACCGCTCTCGACCTGGTCATCGCCTCGGTCGCCGACGTCACCGCCGCGTCCGGCACGGACGAGGACGGCGGTACGCCGCCGGCGCCCATCGGCCCGGACACCACGTTCCGCGCCCACGGGCTGGACTCGGTCGCCTCGGTGCGGCTGCGCAACGCGCTGGCCGAGGCCACCGGTCTGCCGCTGCCCGCGGGCCTCGCCTTCGACTTCCCCACTCCCGCCGCCCTGGCCCGCGAACTGGCCGGACTGGAACAGCCCCGCGAGGCGGCCCGCCCGACGGGACCGAACGGCACCGCGGGCGGTGACGGCGAACCCGTCGCGATCGTCTCCATGGCCTGCCGCCTGCCCGGCGGCGCGAACTCCCCCGAAGCTTTGTGGGAGTTGCTGCGCGAGGGCACCGACGCCGTGACCGGCTTCCCCGAGGACCGGGGCTGGGACCTGGACGCCCTCTTCGGCGACGACCCCGACGCCCCCGGCACCTCCGTGGCCCGCGAGGGCGGCTTCCTGCACGACGCGGCCCACTTCGACGCCGGGTTCTTCCAGATGTCCGCCCGGGAGGCCCTCGCCACCGATCCGCAGCAGCGACTCCTGCTGGAGACCGCCTGGGAGGCCGTGGAGCGCGCCCGGATCGACGCCGCGACGCTGCGCGGCAGCCGCACCGGCGTGTTCACCGGCGCGATGTACCACGACTACGCCGCGGGGGCGGCCGACGCGGCCGGTGACCTGGAGAGCCTGCTGCCGGTGGGCACCGCGGGGGGCGCGCTGTCCGGTCGTATCGCCTACGCCCTCGGCCTGAACGGGCCGGCGCTCACCGTGGACACGGCCTGCTCGTCCTCCCTGGTCGCCCTGCACCTGGCCTGCCGCTCCCTGCGGACCGGGGAGTCGGACCTGGCGCTGGCCGGCGGGGTCGCCGTGATGGCGACCCCGGCCGCCTTCACCGGCTTCTCCCGGTTGCGGGGCCTGTCGCCGGACGGCCGCTGCAAGTCCTTCGGCGAGGGTGCCGACGGCGCGGCCTGGTCCGAGGGCGCGGGCCTGCTGCTGCTGGAGCGGCTGTCCGACGCCCGCCGCAACGGCCACCCCGTCCTCGCCGTGATCCAGGGCTCCGCCGTCAACCAGGACGGCGCGAGCAACGGCCTCACCGCGCCCAACGGCCCCGCCCAGCGCCGGGTCGTCCGTCAGGCCCTGGCCGACGCCGGAGTGAGCGCCGGCGAGGTGGACGCGGTCGAGGCGCACGGCACCGGCACCGCCCTGGGCGACCCCATCGAGGCGGAGGCCCTGCTGGACGCCTACGGGCAGGACCGGCCGCAGGGACGGCCGTTGTGGCTGGGCTCCGTCAAGTCGAACCTGGGGCACACCCAGGCCGCCGCCGGCGCCGCCGCCGTGATCAAGATGGTGCTGGCCCTGCGGCACGGCCTGCTCCCGCGCACCCTGCACGCGGACACCCCGACCTCGCGGGTGGACTGGGACCGGGGCGCCGTACGGCTGCTGTCCGAGGCCCGGCCCTGGCCCCGAGAGGACGGCAGGCCGCGCCGTGCCGGGGTCTCCTCCTTCGGCATCAGCGGGACCAACGCCCACCTGATTCTCGCCGAGCCCCCGGATCCGGAGCCGGTTGCGGACCCGGTCCCGGACACGGGCCCCGCGCGGGAGGCGGGCGACGGCCTCGCGCGGGAGGCGGGCGACGGCCTCGCGCGGGAGGCGGGCGACGGCACGGCCCCCGACGGCTTCGCCCACCCGGCCGCCGTGCCGTGGCTGGTGTCGGCGAAGGACGGGGACGCGCTGCGCGGGCAGGCCCGGCGGCTGGCCGCCCACGCCGCCGCGCATCCCGAGGTGTCCGGCCGGGACATCGCCTACTCCCTGCTCACCACGCGTACGCTGCACTCGCGCGCGGCCGTGCTGACCGGCGCCGACCGGGACGGGCTCCGGGCCGCCGCGGAGGCGTTCGCCCGCGGGGAGTCCCCCGGGAGCGCCGTCGACGGCCCGACGGGCGGCACGGCGCAGGCGACGTTCGTCTTCACCGGGCAGGGCAGCCAGCGGCCGGGGATGGGCCGCGGGCTCGCCGCCGCCTTCCCCGTCTTCGACGCCGCCCTGCGCGAGGTGTGCGCCCTCCTCGATCCGCTGCTGGAGCGGCCCCTGACCGAGGTCATGTGGGCCGACCCGGACAGCGGGGAGGCCGCTGCGCTCGACGGCACCGGATACGCCCAGCCCGCGCTGTTCGCCTTCGAGGTGGCCCTGTACCGGCTGCTGGAGTCCTGGGGTGTCGTCCCCGGCCGGCTGGTGGGGCACTCGGTGGGCGAGATCGCCGCCGCCCACGTGGCGGGCGTGCTGTCGCTGGGGGACGCCTGCACCCTGGTCGCGGCGCGCGGCCGGCTGATGCAGGCGCTGCCACCCGGCGGGACCATGGTCGCGGTGGGCTGCTCCGAGGCCGAGGTGCTGCCCCTGCTCGCGAACCGTACCGACGAGGTCGCCGTCGCCGCCGTCAACGGGCCCCGCTCCGTGGTCCTGTCCGGTGCGCGGGAGCCCCTGTCGGAGCTGACCGCCGAGCTGTCCGCCGCCGGGCACAGGACGCGGCCCCTCGCGGTCAGCCACGCCTTCCACTCGCCGCTGATGGAGCCGATGCTCGCCGGGTTCCGCGAGACGGTCGCCGGGTTGTCCTTCCACGCGCCCACCGTCCCCCTCGTCTCCTGCGTCACCGGCCGGCCGCTCACCGCCGAGGAGGCCCGCGACCCGGACCACTGGGTACGCCACGTGCGGGACACGGTGCGGTTCGCCGACGCGGTCGGCCGGCCGGGCGGGGAGCGCACCGCCGTCCACGTCGAGCTGGGTCCGGAGGCCGCGCTCACCCCGATGGTCCTGGAGTGCCTGGGCGAGGGGGAGGCGACCGCCGCTCCCGCGGTGGAGCCGACGCTGCGCGGCGGGGGCGGCGAGGAGGAGGCGGCTGCCCTGCTGACCGCCGCCGTACGCCTGCACGCGGTCGGTCTGCCGGTGGACTGGCGAGCGGTCCTGCCCGGGGCGCGGGCGGTGGACCTGCCCACCTACGCGTTCCAGCACGAGGCGTACTGGCTGGCCTCGGTGCCCTCCACGGCGGTGGCCGTGGGGCTGCCGGCGGCGGGCGTCCCCGCCGGGGACGCCCGGGGGGAGCTGGCGGGACGGTTGGCCGCCCTGACCGAGGACGAGGCCGAGGCCCTGGTCGCGGAGCTGGTGCGGGGCGAACTGGCGGCCGTGGTGGGCGGACTCCCCGCGGACGCCGGGGCGGACGCGGCCTTCACCGACCTCGGTGTCACCTCCGTGACCGCCGTGGAACTGCGCAACCGCCTGACCGCCGCCACCGGCGTGCGGCTGCCTCCGACCCTGGTCTTCGACCACCCCTCCCCCGCCGCGGTGGCCCGCCTCGTGTGCGAGGAGCTTCGGCCCTCCCGTCCGCGGCGGCCCCGGGACGCCGCTTCCCTCGTGGACGAGCTGGAGGCGCTGCTCGTCTCCGGCGCCGCCCTCGACACCGGCACGGGGGCCCGGCTGCGGGCCCTGGCCGGCCGCTGGGGCCCGGCCCGGAACGGAACGACGGCCCGCGCCGCCGGTCCGCTGGACCTGGATTCCGCGTCCGACGAGGAGCTGTTCCGTCTCATGGACGACGCCGGTCTCCGTGAAGACGCCGGGGGCGGGTCGGCCGGCGTCGCTGCCGACGGCACCCGGTGACCGCTTCCCTCCGGCCTCGCGCCCTGGGCGGAGCCCCGTCCAGCGCAGGCGCGGACACGCGCACGGGCACGGGCATCGGCAGGGGCACCGGCACACCCTCTGCCCGAAACGGCGGCCGGTGCGCCCGTTCGGGCACGGCGCGCGGGCCGTCGACCGCCAAGGACGCACGGACCGGCGTCCGTGCACGCCCGCGGCGGGGCCCGGTTCCGCCCGCCGCGCGGGCACCGGACGTGTACCCGGCCGGCCCCCGGCCGAGCGGCCGACCCGCGCGCAACCTCCTCCGTTTTCCACCGACCGCCCTTCACCCGGCGCGGACCCACCAGCGGGAGCACACTTCATGAACGGGACCGTCACGCCCCTCGCCGCCCGGTCCGGGCCGGCCGGTGGGTCCGGTGACCTGATGATCGAGGCCGACGGCGTCACCAAGTCCTTCGGTCCGGTCCAGGCCCTGCACTCGGTGAGCGTCAGCGCGCCCCGGGGCACGGTCCTGGGACTGCTCGGCCACAACGGCGCCGGGAAGACCACCCTGGTCAACATCCTCACGACGGCGCTGCCGCTCACCTCGGGGCGGGCCACCGTCGCCGGGTACGACGTGGCCCGCGAGCCCGTCGAGATCCGCCGGCGCATCGGACTCACCGGGCAGTTCGCCTCCGTGGACGGGCAGCTCAGCGGACGCGACAACCTCATGCTGATCGCCCGGCTCCTCGGCGCGGGGCGGCGGGCGGCCCGGGCACGCGCCGACGAACTCCTGGAGCTGTTCCGGCTGACCGAGGTCGCCGACCGGCGCGCGAGCGGCTACTCCGGCGGTCTGCGGCGCCGCCTCGACCTGGCCGTGTCACTGGTCGGAGCGCCCGCGGTGCTCTTCCTCGACGAGCCGACCACCGGCCTGGACCCGTCCAGCCGGCTCAACCTGTGGGAGGTCGTCGAGGGCCTGGTCGAGCAGGGCACCACGGTGCTGCTGACCACGCAGTACCTGGAGGAGGCCGACCGGCTGGCGGACTCCATCGTGGTGCTGTCCGCCGGCCGGGTCGTCGCCGCGGGGACCGCCGCGGAACTGAAGGCGACCGTCGGCCGCCGTACGGTCACCCTGGCCCTGGAGACCGGCGAGGACCGGAACGCGGCGGGCACGGCACTGCGCGGCGCGGGCTTCACCCCGGTGGTCGGCGAGGAGGACCCCCGCGCCGTCGTCGTCCCGATCGACGCCACCCGGGAGATCGCCGAGGTCGTCCGGGCCCTGGACCAGGTGGGCGTCGAGGCCACCGAGCTGACCTTCGGCGAGCCCACCCTGGACGACGTGTACCTGGCGCTCGCCGAGCAGTCCGCGTCCCGCGCCCCGGCGTGAGACCCCCGGTCCCCGGAGGCCCCGGAACCCCCCGAGGCCCCGGAGAGGGCCCGGACGACCTAGTACATCCGCCACCCGACCACCCGCGACACGATCCCGCGGGCGGAACCGCCGCCCGACGTCTTCTGTGGAGGACCCCGTGACCACTCAGCTGCCCCCGGCCCCCCGTCCGGCCGTGCCCCGGACCACGGCCGGCACGGCGCCCGTGTTCGGGGGGACCTCGCTCCTCACCCAGATACGGATCCTGACCGGTCGCTCGCTGCGGGCCATGGTGACCGACCCCGGCATCGTCCTCTTCGGCCTGATCCAGCCGGTGGTCATCCTGTTCGTCCTGACCCAGGTGTTCAGCAAGATGGGCATGCCGCCGCACTTCCCGGACGGCGTCAGCTACCTCGACTACGTGCTGCCGGCGATCCTGGTGGACAACGCCGCCCAGTCCGCGATGCAGTCCGGCGTGGGTCTCGTGGAGGACCAGAAGAACGGCATGGTCGCGCGGCTGAGGTCGCTCCCCGTGCACCCCGGGGCGCTGCCGGCCGCGCGCAGCCTGGTCGGGCTGGTGCGCGCCACCGTGCAGGTGCTGATCATCATGGTGCTGGCGATCACCGTACTCGGGTACTCCCCCAACGGCGGCGCGGCCGAGCTGGCGCTCTCCGCCGGCCTGACGGTCTTCATCAGCTTCTCGCTGGGCTGGGCGTTCATCGCGGCGGGTGCCTGGCTGCGGCGGGCCGAGCCGCTCCAGAACCTCGCCCTGATCGTGATCTTCCCCTTGATGTTCGCCTCCAGCGCGTACGTCCCCGTCGCCGACCTGCCCGACTGGCTGGCCGCGGTGGCCGCGGTCAACCCCCTGACGTACGCCATCGACGCCAGCCGCGCGCTCGCCCTGGACGTGCCCGGCCTGGACCACGCGATCCCGTCCGTGCTGATCAGCGCGGCGATCGCCCTGATCGGCATGGTCGCCGCCCTGCGCGGCTTCCGCCGGCCCCTCTGACCCCCCGCACGTAATCCCCCGGAGTGCGGGCAAGGCGAAGGCCCGCGGACGCACACCCCCGCGTCCGCGGGCCTTCGCCTTGCCGTCCCCGGCCCGCGGCTCCGCCCGCCCTCCCGGTGCTCGCGTCCGACGGGTCGAACCGTCCCGTCGTCCGTTGCCCGCGTCGGGCACGCGGTCCGCCCGAACGGGCCCACGGCGTGCCCGGCGCCCCACGGGCACACCACAGCTCACCAGCTCCGTCGTGTCGGCCGCGCCGTACACCAGCCCGGAGAAACAGACATCGCGCACACGGGAAACGGGCGGGTCGGGGCTTCACGCCACCGGTGGGAGGAGGGGGTACGGGGTGCAGGGCCCCGTGGACACGGCGGGGCCCGGTGCCGGTGGCACCGGGCCCGCGGGCCGGCCGGTGGGCCGGGCGTCGCTCCGAGCGGCGGGCCCGCCGCTCGGAGAAGGCTCAGGAGAGCCCGAGTTCGTTGTCGAGCATGTCGAACATGTCCTCGTCGGAGGCGGAGTCGAAGTCGAAGGACTCGTCCTCGGTCTTCTCCCCCGACCCGGTGCCCGCCTCGGTCCGCAGCGACTGCCACTTGCCGCGGAGCACCTCCAGTCGGCCGGCCACCTGGTCGAAGAGGGCACCGAACTCCTCGCTGCCGGCCTCGATGCCGGCGAGGCTGCGCTCCAGCCTGTCCAGTTCCGCCAGCACCGCCCCGGGTCCGTCCGCCTCGGCGGGGGCGACCTTGGCGTACAGGTGGGCGACGAGTTCGCTGGGCGTCGGGTAGTCGAACAGCAGGGTGGCCGGGAGCCGGACGCCGGTGAGGGCGCCGAGCCGGTTGCGCAGTTCCACCGAGGTCAGCGAGTCGAAGCCGAGGTCCTGGAAGGCGCGGGTCGGTTCGACGTCGGCCAGGCCGGCGTGGCCCAGTACGGTCGCGATCTGGCCGCGCACCAGGTCCAGGAGGACGTCCCGGCCCTCGGCGGGGGTGAGCCCGGTGAGCCGTCGGGTGAGGTCGGCCGCCGCCGCGGCACTTCCCGCAGTGGCGGTCCGGCGGGCCGGGGTCCGGATCAGCGACCGGAACAGCGGCGGCACGTCACCGAGGGACCGCAGGGCGCCCAGGTCCAGCCGTACCGGAAGAACCGCCGGGGCGGACCCGGCGGGTCCGGTGACCGTGTCGAACAGGGCCAGGCCCTGCTCGGGGGTCATCGGCGGCATGCCCGCCCGCGTCATGCGTGCGATGTCCGCCTCGGTGAGCTCGCCGGTCATGCCGCTGCCCCGGGTCCAGGGACCCCAGGCCATCGACACCGCGGGAAGTCCGCGGTCGCGGCGGTGGCGGGCCAGCGCGTCGAGGAAGGCGTTGCCCGCCGCGTAGTTGGCCTGCCCGGCGCTGCCGAGGGTGCCGGCCACCGAGGAGAACAGCACGAACGCGTCGAGTTCCAGGTCCGCCGTGGCCCGGTGCAGGTGCCAGGCGGCGTCCGCCTTGGGCCGCAGGACGGAGGTGAGCCTCTCCGGGGTGAGCGAGTCGACGACTCCGTCGTCCAGGACGCCGGCCGCGTGGACCACCGCGCGCAGCGGGCGATCGGCGGGGATGCCCGCCAGGAGCGCGTCCACGGCCGTCCGGTCGCCGACGTCGCAAGCCACGACGGTGACCCGGGCCCCGGCCTCCTCCAGGGCGGCGGTGAGGTGGCCGGCCCCCTCGGCGGCCGGGCCGCGCCTGCTGACCAGGAGCAGGTCGCGGACTCCGTGCGCGGTGGCCAGGTGGCGGGCGACGGCGGCGCCCAGGCCGCCCGTGCCTCCGGTGACGAGGACGGTGCCCTCCGGGCCCCAGCCGGCCGGCGCGTCCGCGGTGGGCCCGTCCGGGGCGGGTGCGTCCGCGGTGGGCGCGGGCGTCCGCACCAGGCGGGGTGCCAGCAGTCGGCCCCCGCGCAGCGCGAGCTGCGGTTCGTCGGAGCGGGCCGCGGCCCGCAGGGCCTGCGTCGCGTCCTCCGCTGCCGCCGGGTCCGTCGCTCCGGCCGGATCGGTGGCGGCGGGCTCCAGGTCGAGCAGGGCGAACCGGTTCGGGTGTTCCGCCTGGGCGGCGCGTACGAGTCCCCAGACCGCGGCGGCGGCCGGGTCGGCGCCGTCGGTGGCGCCCCGGGTCACGACGATCAGGCGGGAGGCGGCGAACCGCTCGTCGGCGAGCCAGTCGCGGACCGTTCCCAGCACGCGGGCGGTCGCCGTGCGGGCGGCCTCCGCCGCGTCGGCGGGCACGCTCCGGCCGTCCGTGCCCGGCTCCGCCAGGGGGGCGGTGCCGACCGGCAGCAGGACCACCGGCGGCACACCGCCGCCGGCCGGGTCGTCCGTGGTGTCACCGGAGCGGTCACCGAGGTCGGTGAGGCCGGACACCCGCTCGACGTCGGCGGTCCCGAGCCGAGCGGCGTCGGGGCCGATCACGGTGAGGGGGCCGGACGCCGTGCCGGGGAGTGCGGCACCGTCTCCGGAGTCCGCGACGGGCACCCAGTCCAGGGCGAACAGGGAGTCGCGACCCGCGCCGCCCGCACCGCCGAGCTGTCCGGCGGAGACCGGACGGGTCACCAGGGAGGCGATCGTGGCCACCGGGGCGCCCGTGCCGTCGGCGACGGCGATCGCGAGAGTGCCGTCGTCGGCGCGGGACAGCCGCAGCCGTACCGCGGAGGCGCCCACGGCGTGCACGGACACCCCGTTCCAGGAGAACGGGACCTGGCCCGGGCCAGTGTCCTGCCCTGCCGTGCCGTCGTCGCCGGCACCGGCGAGTGCGGTGGCGTGCAGTCCCGCGTCGAACAGGGCCGGGTGCAGGGTGAACGCCCCGCCGTCGGCGCTCTCGGGCAGGGCCGCCTCGGCGAAGACCTCGCCGTCCCTGCTCCAGGCGGACCGCAGGCCCTGGAAGACCGGCCCGTAGACGAACCCGGTGTCCTCGAAGCGCTCGTAGAGGCCGGTGACGTCGAGCGGCCGGGCCTTCTCCGGCGGCCACACGGTGGCGTCGAAGTCGGTGGCGGGGGTGTCCGCGGGGCCGGACGCCAGGGTGCCGTCGGCGTGCGAGGTCCAGGGCGCGCCCGGGTCGTCGGCGGGCCGCGAGTGGATGCCGACGGTGCGCCGCCCCGACTCGTCGGGGGCGCCGACACCGACCTGCACCTGGACCGTACCGCGTTCGGGCAGCACCAGCGGCGCGGCGAGCGTCAGTTCCTCCACGCGGTCGCAGCCGAGGACGGTGCCCGCGTGGACCGCGAGTTCGAGGAGGGCGGTACCGGGGACCAGGACGGATCCCATGACGCGGTGGTCGGCGAGCCAGCCGTGGGTGCCCTGGGAGAGCCGCCCGGTGAACAGGTGGCCGTCGGTGCCGGCCAGCTCCACCGCGCCGCCGAGCAGCGGGTGGTCGGCGGGCGCGAGTCCCGCGGCCTCCGCTCCGGCGCCCCTCGCCATCATCTCCGCGGGCCAGAAGCGGCGCCGCCGGAACGCGTAGGTGGGCAGGTCGGCGCGGCGGGCGCCGAGCCCGGCGAAGAACGCCGCCCAGTCGATGCGGACGCCGTGGCCGTGGAGCCGGGCGAGGGCGTCCACCAGGGCGTCCTCACCGGGCACGGTGCGACGCTGGGCGGCGACCGTGACGGCCTCCTCGGGGAGGGACTCGCGGGCCATGGCCGCCGCGACGCCGTCCGGGCCGAGTTCCAGGAAGCGGGTCACGCCGGCCTCGTGCAGGGCGCGGACGCCGTCGGAGAAGCGGACGGCCTCGCGGACGTGCCGCGTCCAGTACGCGGCGGAGCACAGCTCGTCGGCGTCGGCGACGGCCCCGGTCAGGTTGGAGACGACCGGGAGCGTGGGCCGCTGCGGGGAGAGGCCGGCGACGACCGCGCGGAACTCCTCCAGCATCGGCTCCATCAGCGGGGAGTGGAAGGCGTGCGACACGCGCAGTGCGGTCGTGCGCCGTCCCCGTTCCCGCAGGGCGTCGGCGACGCGTGCCACGTCCTGCGCCGTGCCGGACACCACCACGGACGCGGGCCCGTTGACCGCCGCGACGGAGACGCCGTCGGTGAGCAGCGGCAGCACCTCCTCCTCGGTGGCCCGCACGGCCGCCATGGCACCGCCCTCCGGCAGGGCCTGCATCAGCCGGCCACGCGCGGCGACCAGGGCGCAGGCGTCGGCGAGGGAGAACACCCCGGCCACGTGCGCCGCGACGACCTCGCCGATGGAGTGGCCGGCCACGAAGTCGGGGGCGACGCCCCACGACGCGATCAGCCGGTACAGGGCCACCCCGAGGGCGAACAGCGCGGCCTGGGCGTACGCGGTGGCGTCGAGCGCCGCCTCGTCCTCGCCCCACATCACCTCGCGCAGCGGCCGTTCCAGGTGCTCGTCCAGTGCGGCGCAGACCGCGTCGAGCGCCTCGGCGAACACGGGGAACCGCTCGTACAGGTCGCGGCCCATGCCGAGCCGCTGGGAGCCCTGTCCCGGGAAGAGGAGGGCGAGCAGTCCCTCGCCCACCGCCGTCGCGGGCTCCTCGCCCCGTGCGACGGCGCCGAGCGCGGCGAGCAGGCTCTCCCGGTCGGAGCCGGTGACGGCCACGCGATGCTCGAAGGCGGTGCGGGTGGTCGCCAGGGAGTGGGCCACGTCCACCGGGCGCGGTCCACCGGCCGGGCTGCCGAGGGCGGTTGGACGGTGCCCCGTCAGGTGGTGCAGCAGCCGCTCCGCCTGGGCGCGCAGGGCGTCCCGGTCGCGGGCGGACAGCAGCCACGGGACGACGGGAGCCGTGTGCCCGCCGCAACCGGCGTCTTCGGGGCGGGCGGCGCCGGGTTCGGTTCCGGCGGGCGCCTGTTCCGCGGCGGCGGGCGCCTGTTCGATGATGACGTGCGCGTTGGTGCCGCTGATGCCGAAGGAGGAGATGCCGGCGCGGCGCGGACGGTCGCCGCCCGTCCACGCCCGCGGTTCGGTGAGCAGTTCCACCGCGCCGGCGGTCCAGTCGACCTGGTCGCTGGGCGCGTCCACGTGAAGCGTGGCGGGCAGCAGCCCGTTGCGCAGGGCCATCACCATCTTGATGACGCCGGCGACACCGGCCGCGGCCTGCGTGTGACCGATGTTCGACTTGACCGAGCCCAGCAGCAGCGGCCGATCCTCGGGCCGGTCCTGGCCGTACGTGGCGAGGAGTGCCTGCGCCTCGATCGGGTCGCCGAGCGTGGTGCCCGTGCCGTGCGCCTCGACCGCGTCCACCTGGTCGGCGGCGAGCCGGGCGTTGGCGAGGGCCTGCCGGATGACCCGGCGCTGGGAGGGACCGTTGGGCGCGGTGAGACCGTTGCTCGCGCCGTCCTGGTTGACGGCGGAACCGCGGACCACGGCCAGCACCTCGTGACCGTTGCGGACGGCGTCGGAGAGGCGCTCGACCACGAGGAAGCCCGCCCCCTCGGAGAAGCCCGTGCCGTCGGCCGCGGCGGCGAACGACTTGCAGCGGGCGTCGGGCGCCAGCCCGCCCTGGCGGCCGAACTCGGCGAACACGGCGGGTGTCGACAGCACGGTGACACCGCCGGTGACGGCGAGCGAGCACTCACCCTGCCGCAGCGCCTGCACCGCGAGGTGCAGCGCCACGAGGGAGGAGGAGCAGGCGGTGTCGACGGAGACCGCCGGGCCCTCCAGACCGAGCTTGTAGGCGACCCGGCCGGTGACGACGCTGCCGTTGCCGTCGCTGCCCGGATAGTCGTGGTACATCACTCCGGCGAAGACACCGGTGCTGCTGCCCTTGAGCGAGGACGGATCGATCCCGGCCCGTTCCAGGGCCTCCCAGGACATCTCCAGGGCCAGGCGCTGCTGCGGGTCCATGCCGAGGGCCTCGCGGGGCGAGATGCCGAAGAACCCGGGGTCGAAGTCGGCCGCTCCTTCGAGGAAGCCGCCTTCCCTGGCGTACAGGCCGTCGGGGTGCCTGCCCTCGGGGTCCCGCAGGATCGACAGGTCCCATCCGCGGTCCTGCGGGAAGGGGACGATCGCGTCCTCGCCGGAGGTGACCAGGCGCCACAGGTCCTCGGGCGAGGCGACCCCGCCCGGGTAGCGGCAGGCCATGCCGACGATGGCGATCGGCTCGTGCCGGGCCGCGGCGAGCCTGCGGTTGTCCCGGCGCAGCCGGGCGGTCTCCGCGCGGGCGGCGCGCAGGGCGCCGGTCTCGCCGTTTTCACGGGGTTCACGCGGTTCCCGGGTTTCGCCGGGTTCCCGGGTTTCGCCGGGTTCCCGGGTTTCGCCGGGTTCCCGGGTTTCGCCGGGGCCGGTGGCCCCGGTGCCGTCGAGGCCGGCCCGGACGGTGTCGCCGTCGGCGGCGTCTGCGCCGCTGACGGGCTCGCCGGTTCCGCCGTGCTCGCCGGTTTCGCCGGTTCCCTCGTGCCGGCGGGCTCCGTCGTCGTACGCGGTGACGTCGGGGCCGTCCTCGTCGTCGCCGTCCAGGGCCGCCAGGAGGGCGTCCCGCTCGGTGTCCGGCAGGCCGCCGGCGTCGTCGGCGAGTTCGAGCAGCGTCTCGACCAGGCCCGCGTCGCGCAGGCGCCGGGTCGGGATCGACGACAGGGCGCGGCGGAGGCCGTCCTCGCCGTCCGTCCCGCCGCCGTCCGGGCCGGTCTTCGGGTACGCGGCGGCCAGTTCCTCCTCGATGACCTCGGTGACGGCGAGGGCGTTGGGGTGGTCGAAGACCAGGGTGGCCGGGAGCCGGAGCCCGGTCAGGGTGTTGAGCTGGTTGCGCAGCTCGGTGGCGGCCAGCGAGTCGAAACCCAGCTCCTGGAAAGCCCGGTCGGCACCGACCGCCTCCGCCGAACCATGCCCGAGCACCGACGCCACCTGCTCCCGCACCAGCCGCAGAACCGCACGCCGCCGCTCACCCTCCGCAAGCGCCGCCAGCCCCCGCCCCGGCGAGTCCGCACCCTTCACTCCCGCCGCCGAAACCCCTGCCGCGGCTGCCGTGCGCCTCACCGGGGCCAGCGCCCTCAGCAAGGCGGGCACCTCATCGGTACGGGCACGCAAAGCCGCGGTGTCCACCCGCAACGGCACGACCGTCGCCTCCCCACGACCCAGACCCCGCGCGAACAACGCCAGACCCGCATCACCGGAAAGCACCGGCAGACCCTGCACAGCCATCCGCCGCCGGTCCACCTGCGACAAGTACTGCCCCAGACCCGCACCCACATCCCAGAACCCGTACGCCATCGACGTCGCCACCAGACCCTCGGCCCGACGCCGCGCCGCCAACGCGTCCAGGAACACATTCGCCGCCGCATAGTTGCCCTGCCCGGCCGTCAACACCAGACCACCGGCCGAAGAGAACAACACGAACGCCGCCAACTCCACACCCAAGGTCGCCTCATGCAGCCACCACGCCGCATCGGCCTTCGGCCCCAACACCCCATCAAGCCGCTCCGACGACAACGCACCCACCAGCCCGTTGTCCCCCACACCGGCCGCATGCACCACCGCCAGCAGACCACGATCCGCCACCAGCGACTCCACCAGCCCCCGCACAGCCCCACGATCGGACACATCACAAGCCAGCACCTGCGCCTCGGCACCCGACTCCCGCAACTCCGACACCAAATCCGCCGCACCCGGCGCATCCGGACCACGCCGCGAGACCAACACCACGTCCCGCACCCCACGCTCGGCCACCAAATACCGGGCCACCACAGCACCGAGACCGCCCGTACCACCCGTGACCAACACCGCACCCGAACCGTCCA